>QHBV01000067.1 GCA_003244035.1 Solirubrobacterales bacterium
TTCTTCTTGTCGGCGATCTCCTTAAAGCGCTTGAAGGCGGTGTTCAGTGTCTGCCCGGAGACCTCGAAGCCGAGCTCCGCCAGCGCCTGCTGGAGTGCGTGACGACCAGAGTGCTTGCCGAGCACGATCGAGTTCGCCTCCAGCCCGACGGTGGTGGCGTCCATGATCTCGTAGGTCGTGCGCTCCTTGAGCACGCCGTCCTGGTGTATGCCGGACTCGTGCGCGAACGCGTTGCGGCCCACAATCGCCTTGTTCGGCTGCACGGCGTACCCGGTGAGGCGAGATACGAGCCGCGAGGTCCTGGCGATCTCCTTGGTGCTCGTGCCCGTGTGCAGGCCTATGTCCGCATGGCGGGTGTGCAGCAGCATCACGATTTCCTCCAGCGACGCGTTACCGGCGCGCTCGCCGATCCCGTTGACTGCGCACTCGACCTGGCGCGCGCCGGCGAGTAGGCCGGCGAACGAGTTCGCGACCGCCAGCCCGAGGTCGTCGTGGCAGTGAACCGAGAGCACGACATCGCGCAGGCCGGGGGCCAGCTCGTACAGCCGCTGTAGGTACGCGCTGAACTCGTGCGGCATCGTGTAGCCGACGGTGTCGGGGATGTTGATCGTGGTCGCGCCCTCGTCGATCGCGAGCTGGCAGACCTCTGCGGTGAACTCGACATCCGCGCGGGTCGCGTCCATCGGCGAGAACTCGACGTCGTCGACGTACTGCTTGGCGTGGGCGACCGCGGCACGCGCTTGGCCCTTGACATCCTCTCGCGTGGTCTGCAGCTGGTGGCGGATGTGGATGTCGGAGGTCGAGATGAACGTATGGATCCGCGGCCGCGCGGCGTCCTTGACCGCGTTCCAGGCGGCGTCGATGTCGGCCACATGGGTGCGCGCCAAGCCGGCGATCACGGGGCCTTCGACCACGCGCGAGATCTCACGCACGGCCTCGAAGTCCCCAGGCGAGGTGATCGGGAAGCCCGCTTCGATCACGTCGACTCCCAACCGCGCCAGCTGCTGGGCGATCTCGAGTTTCTCCTGCGTGTTCAGCGAGATCCCCGGCGACTGCTCGCCATCGCGCAGCGTCGTATCGAAGATCAGTACTCGGTTTGGGTCCTGTTGCTCGGCCATGTCACTCCTTCAAGTCTCGAACTTCGCTTCTTCTCGGTGTTGGTCTCGCGGCTACGTGCGGCCGCCGGCGCGCTATTCCCCCCGAGGGGGGAGGAGAAGAAGTCGCAGGTCGAGCGTGAGCGACATGTCTGCGCATCGTAGCGAGCCGGTGCACCGACCGTCAATCGATGCGTGGTCAGTGCGTGCGGGCCAGGACGCTGAAGAAGTCGCGGTAGTACGCCTCCAGGAACTGGCCGGGCACCCCGACCTGGCCCGGCACGAGCGGGATCGGGGCAACCGTCGCGCGGCGCCCGTGCGCGTAGGCGTAGCCGGCGACCCACGCTGGGTTGATGTCCAGCTCCATCGCCCCCGCGACCCCAGCGCCGATCAACGCGTTGGCGAGCGCTCGGACGGACAGCGCCTCCCCGGCCGCCCAAACGAGCCGGCCGCCGGGCATGATCCCGAGCGCCGAGCGCGCCACGTTCGGCTGCTCGTGCAATGGATCGCCCCAGCACGCCTTGATGCATGTGTCCACGGTCGGCGGCGCGCGCCCGCGGTCGATCAGGAGGCTCAGGTTCTGCCGAACCGCGTCGAGTGGACGGCCTGGCGCCGGCACGGCTCCTCGCCAGGTACCGATGTCCGCGGTACCATCCCCGTAGATCACGACCGCCGCGGCACCACGACGCAGGGGCCAGCCCACCCGGCCGTCCTGCATGAACCCGCCCGCCCCGTAAGAAGGCCGAAACGCGCTGTTGAACGCAGCAATCGCAGTGCGCGCCTCGCGGCGACCGATTGCATCGCCATATCGCCAACCCGTCCCGCCGGGATCTTCGCGGCCGGCATGCAACGCAAGCCGCACCAAGCGCTGATCGAACCGGACGAGCGTGACCCTCACACCCGGCTCGCCGTGGGCGGGCACCCGCGAGATCCACGCTCCCACCTGGCCACGAACCTCGGCCAGCGGTGTCCAGGGCAGCAGCCCGCGGCGCTTCGCCGATGACAGGATCACCACCAACGGCGCGCTCCGCCGGGGCGCTACGCGCGGCGTCGACGCCGTGGTCGGCGCGGGCACCGTGCTCCGAGGCGTGGACAAAGCCGCGCTCGGCGCCTGCCGCGAGGCGCGGTGCGAAGCACCGCACGAGGCCTGCCCAAGCCCCAGGCATGCCGCACAGAGGACCCAGCCGAGCCGTCTCACCGGATATCGACGCTTGCCCTTGTGATGTGCCGCTCGCACGAGCGGATGTCATTCGAGCTCATGCGCACGCCCCTGGAATCGGGAACCCGCCGCCCAGCTCGCGGACCTCGGCGGCGATCCGCTCGATCGTGGACTCGTCGTGCCGCCTGGCCGCCTCGACGCCGTCGTCGATCCAGCCTGCGATCAACCCCATCTCCGGCTCGGTCATCCCGCGCGTGGTCACCGCGGGCGTCCCGAGCCGGATGCCGGATGGGTCAAGCGGCCTGTGGGAGTGCGGCCCTCCCTGCAGGTACGCCAGGTAGATCGCGAGGTTCGCGGGAGATCCGCAGTACGGCTGGACGTTCGCGTGCTCGACTCCGAACAGCTGCTTGGCGCGCTGCACCGCCAGCGGCTCGAGCCGATCGACGACCTGCTGGCCCTCGTAGTAGCGCCGCCCCGCGTAACCCTCCAAGTACTTGTTGGTGAAGACGCTTCCGATCGCCTCCAGCACGGCCCGCGATACGTAGTTCTCGGACGGGGTCAGGCAGATCGTCTCGGACTGCCGCGCCCGCTCCTGGTCGATCAGCCGCGCAACTGCTGGATCCGCGCTCGAAAGCGACGGCTCAGCCTGCGTCAGCACGCCCATGGGCGCGTCCAATGATCGAGTTGAGATGCACAGGCGCGCAGCCAGCTGAGGCCGCCGCTCCCCGGTGGTGCTCCACCTTCTCGTACGCTAGTCGCGACAGCCACACGAGTCTACCGAGCCGCCTACCATGCGTCGGCCGAGAACGATCGTGAGCGAGCAGCGGATACGTCGTGCGGAGGTCCAGGACGCCGAGTCCATCGGTCAGCTGCTCGATGACTTCAACACCGAATACGACGATCCGACGCCCGGCCCGGCTGCCCTTGCCGAGCGCGTGCGGGAGCTGCTCGCCGCCGGCGAGGTCACCGTCCTGCTGGTCGGCGTCGATCCGCAAGGGCTGGCGGTCCTGCGATTCCGACCGGGGATCTGGACCAACGCGCTCGAGTGTTACCTGGCGGAGCTCTACGTCGTCCCGGACCGGCGCGGGCAGGGGCTGGGGCGGGCCCTGATGGATGCCGCGATCGAGCTCGCCCGCGGCGAGGGTGCTGACTACATGGACCTCGGCACCGGTGAGGACGACGTCGTCGCCCGCGCTCTGTATGAGAGCCTCGGCTTCAGCAACCGCGAGGGCAAGCCCGACGGCGCGGTTCAGTACTACTACGAGCGAGAGCTGTAGAAGTCGCGAGGCTCTCCACTTGAGTCCTCACCTACAGCGCCACCGCGTGCCCCGCCACGAACCCGTCGCTCGCCACGATCTCATCCACGACCTCCCGCGGAACCGCTGAGTCGGTCGTGATCGCCATCGCGGCGAGGCGGCCCTCACCGCGCTCATCCTGAGCAGGCTGACGCCCGACCGCCGCTGAGACGATGTTGACGCCGTGCTGGCCGAAGACCGTGCCGACGCGGCCGATCATCCCGGGCACATCGCGGTAGCGAAACAGCACTATGTGCCGCTCGAGCTGGACATCGAAGCGCTGTCCCCACGCCTCCAGCAGATGCGGACGGTTGCGGCGGCCGATCAGGGTGCCCACGACGCGGACGCTGTCCCGACCGCTGGTGAGCGTGACTCGGACGAGGTCGGCGTAGTCGCGCGCGCCGATCAGCTTCGTCTCGGCGATCTCGATCCCCCGCTCCTCGGCCATCGCCGGCGCGTTGACCTCGTTGCAGGGCTCCTCGGTGTGCCCGCAGAGGACGCCCATCAGCACCTGGATCGAGAGCAGACGGGTGTCGCGCTCGGCGATCCGGCCCAGGAACTCGCTGTGCACACGGTCCACCGACGAGCCTTGCGCAATCGCGACCGCGATTCGCCCCAGCGACCGGCACAGCGGCAGGAACGGCCCCAGGACCTCCGTGTCCTCGGGCGGGATCGCGGGGACGTTGATGGCGCTCGTGACGACGCCGCCCGTGAGCGCCGCGACCACCTGCTCGGCCGCCTGAAAGCCCGCGCGATCGGTCGCCTCGGCCGTCGAGGCGCCCAGGTGCGGGGTCACGATCACGTTGGGGCAGCCAAACAGCGGATGATCGGTCACCGGCTCGGCGCGAAACACATCGAGCGCGGCCCCCGCGACCTTGCCCGAGCGCAGCGCCGCCTCGAGATCCTCCTCGACCACCAGCGGCCCGCGCGCGACGTTCAGTATCCGCACGCCGTCCTTGCACTTGGCCAGCGCTTCGGAGTCGAGCCATCCCTCGGTCTGCGGGGTGCTCGGCAGGTGCAGCGTGAGGAAGTCGGCGGCCGCGTACACCTCGTCGGAGGATCGCGCCTGCTCCACGCCGAGCTCGCGGTAACGCTCGGCGCCTACGAACGGGTCGTACGCCACCACCCGCATCCCGAAGCCTCGGGCACGCTGCGCCACGAGCTGGCCGATTCGCCCGAACCCGAGGATCCCGAGCGTCTTCTCGTACAGCTCGATGCCCGAGAACCGCGCGCGCTCCCACGCCCCGCCGATCAGCGCCGCGTGCGCCTGGGGGATGTTGCGCGCCAGCGCCAGCAGCAGCGCCATCGTGTGCTCGGCGGCGGTGATCACGTTCGATTGCGGCGCGTTGGCGACCACGATCCCGCGCTTGGTCGCGGCGGTCACGTCGACGTTGTCGACCCCGACCCCGGCTCGCCCGATCGCGCGCAGGTGTCCGGCGCGGGCGATCAGCCCGGCATCGAGCTTGGTCGCCGAGCGGATCAGGATCCCGTCGTAGTCGCCGATCCGCTCGGCGAGCTGCGCGGGGGCCCAGTCGGCGCCCAGCTCGACGTCGAAGTGCTCCTGCAGCAGCTCGATCCCGGACTGTCCGATCTTCTCGGCGACGAGCACCCGTGCCAGGTGGGTGGTCGCGGCGCCCGCGGCGGCGTCAGCCCGCGCGCCGCTCACAGCCACCGCTCCAGCACCCAATCGATGCACTCCGTGAGCGCCTGGACATCGGCCGGGTCGGTCGCCGGGTACATCGCGACCCGCAGCTGGTTGCGCCCTACCTTGCGGTAGGGCTCCACGTCGACGATCCCGTTGGCGCGCAGCGTCGCCGCGAGCGCGCCGGCATCGACCTCGTCGCCGAACTCGATCGTCCCTACCACGAGCGAGCGCCTGGTCGGATCGGGGACGAACGGATGCGCATGCGGGTGCGCGCAGGCCCACTCGTACAGGTGATTGGAGGACTCGCGCGTACGCGCCACCATTCCGTCCAAACCGCCCCGCGCGAACATCCACTGCAGCTGTTCGCAGATCAAGAACAGCGTCGCGATCGCCGGCGTGTTGTAGGTCTGGTCCTTGCGTGAGGTCTCCAGCGCGGTCTGGAGCGAGAGGAACTCGGGGATCCAGCGATCCGGCCCAATCGAGGGGCGCTCGCCTGCTATCCGCTCGGCCCGCTCGCATGCGGCGGGGCTCAGCAGCGCGAGCCAGAGGCCGCCGTCGGAGGCAAAGCCCTTCTGCGGGGCGAAGTAGTAGGCGTCGGCCTGGGTGATCTCGACCGGCAGCCCCGCCGCCGCCGAGGTGGCGTCGATCAGCACCAGGGCATCGGCCGCGTCGGCGGGCCGCAGCACCGGCACCATCACCCCGGTCGAGGTCTCGCAGTGCGCCCATGCGATCACGTCCGCCTCCGGGCCCGCTCCCGCCTCGGGGCCGGCCAAAGCCACCGACACCGCCGCGGGCTCCGGCGCATCGCCCGCCGGCGCCTCCACCAGGATCGAATCGGCCAGGAACGGCGCCCCGCGAGTGCACTCCGCGAACTTCGAGGTGAACTCCCCGTAGACGAGGTGCAGCGCCCGCTCGCGCACCAGGCCGCACGTGGCCGCGTCCCAGAACGCGGTGGTGCCGCCGTTGCCGAGCGCGACCTCGTAGCCCTCGGGCAGCGCGAACAGGTCGCGCATGCCCGCCCGCACCGCGGCGAGGAGCTGCTTGACTGGCGGCCTGCGGTGCGAGGTGCCCATCATCGCGCCCCCGACCTCCACCAGCCGGAGCAGCTGCTCGGGGCGAACGCGCGAGGGGCCCGCGCCGAAGCGCCCGTCGGCGGGCTTGAGCTGGTCTGGGATCTCCAGCACGGCGTCGTCCTTTTTCATGCGAAAACCAGCGCGGAGCGGACACCGCATGGTGTCCGGAGCGCTCTTAACCCTAGTCCTGAAACTCGGTGTCGATCCAGTCCATCTGTGAGCGCAGCTCCTTGCCTACGACCTCGACCTGGTGACCGGCCTGCTCGGAGCGCATCCGTTGAAAGCTCTCCTGGCCGGCCCGGTTCTCGGCGATCCACTCACGCGCGAACGTCCCATCCTGGATCTCGGCCAGCAGCTGCTTCATCGCCGCGCGGGTCTCCTCCCCGATCACGCGCTTGCCCCTGGTCAGGTCCCCGTACTCCGCAGTGTTGGAGATCGAGTAGCGCATNNTGCAGGCACTCGAAGTACGCCAGGCGCGGGTCGTAGCCGGCGTCAACGAGCGTCTCGTAGCCGGCGCGGACGAGCTCAGTAACCCCGCCGCAGAGAACGGCCTGCTCGCCAAACAGGTCGGTCTCGGTCTCGTCTTTGAACGTGGTCTCGATCACGCCGCCACGGGTCGCCCCGATCCCCTTGGCGTACGCCAGCGCCAGCGCCAGCGCGTTGCCGCTGGGGTCCTGGTGGATGGCGACCAGCGCCGGCACGCCCGAGCCCTCAACGAACTGGCGGCGGACGAGGTGACCGGGTCCCTTCGGCGCGACCAGCGCGACGTCGACGTCTGGAGGCGGGACGACCTGCTCGTAGTGAATCGAGAACCCGTGGCTGAACAGCAGCAGGTTGCCCGGCGCGATCCCCTCCCCCACGCCCGACTCCCACACCTTGCCGTGGAGCTCGTCGGGGACCAGCATCATCACGACGTCACCCTCGCCGGCGGCATCGGCGGGCTCGAGCACGCGCAACCCGTGCTCGCTCGCCTTGGCGACGCTCGCGGACCCGGCCCGGAGCCCGACCACCACCGAGACCCCGGAGTCGCTCAGGTTGAGCGCGTGCGCGTGTCCCTGGGAGCCGTAGCCGATGATCGCGACGGTCTTGCCGTCGAGCTTGTGAAGGTCGGCGTCGTCGTCGTAGAACATGGGCGGGACCCTAGCGGACCTCGGTTCCAAGCTCGCGCCGCAGCAGCTTCCCGGTCGCGCTCCGAGGCAGTGCCGGCGCGAACTCAAACGCCTTGGGCACCTTGAACGCCGCCAGCCGCTCGGCGCAGAAAGCTCGTAGCTCCGCGACCGGCGCCGCGGCCCCCTCGCGCAGCACGACGCTGGCGACGATCGCCTCCCCCCACTCCGGGTCCGGGCGGGCGAACACGCCCGCGTCGGCGACGGCCGGGTGCTCGAGCAGCGTCGCCTCGACCTCCGCGGGCGCGACGTTCTCCCCGCCGGTCACGATCGTGTCCGCCTTGCGCCCGGTGATCGTCAGGCGACCGCCGTCGTCGAGCGCGCCCAGGTCGCCGGTGTGGAGCCAGCCATCGGT
>QHBV01000068.1 GCA_003244035.1 Solirubrobacterales bacterium
TGCAGTGTCCAGCCGCGGGCGTGCCGGGTGAGGCGGCCGGGGACGTTCAAAAGCCAGCGGCGGAGCGTGCGGGCGGCGCGGGCGGGGGTGGCGGGGAGCCCGAGCAGTTGTGTCCATCTGAGCATGTTGTGTGCGAGCACGGCGAGCACGGCCCAGGCGGCGTTGGCGTTGAACTGGCCGGAGGGGAAGTGCGCCAGTGCTTGGTCTTTGAGGTCGGCGATCACTTGCTCGACGACGGCGTGGTCGCGGTGCTCGGCCTCGACGAGCGTGATCTCTTCGCTGCGGTTTGTGAGGAAGCAGAAGTGTCGCCAGTCGGGCCACAGCTCGGCCTGGGCGCCGACAAGGCGGGTGCGTCTGACGATCAGCCGCCGGCCGCCATAGCTCGTCTCGGCGATCTGCGCCTCAGCGTCGGCGGGGTAGCCGTCGAGTTTGGCCCACGTGTGTTCGTCGATCGCTTCGACGGCCGCGCGGACGCTCTTGATCATCCGCACCCCGATCGAGTACTGCCAGCCGGCCCGCTCCAGACGCGTGAAGACGCGGGTGTTCCAGAAGCCCGAGTCGGCCCGCAAGAGCTTGACGCCGGTCGCGCCGGCGCGGGTCACGCGCGCGATCAGCTCGTCGGTGAAGCGCTCGATCCCGCGCTGGGTGTTCGCCGAGCCCTTGCGCAGCCGGATATGCAGCGCCTCGCGCGTGTCGGCGCGGGTGGCGAGGAGCGGGTGGTACCCGAGCAGGTGCGTGTAGCCGTAGCCGGCGCCCTGCTTCAGCCGGCCGCAGACCTCGCCGACGAAGCTGTCGACGTCGATCACCAACCGCCCCGCCCCGGGCCCGGCCCCCGCCGCCCAGGCACGCTCGAGCGACCGGCCGAGCAGCGCGTCGAGTTGACGGACATGCCCGAAGGTGAACGCGCGCAAGAACGTCCCCAGCGTCGACGGGGCGGGGACCCAGCCGCCCAAAAGCCGACGAGTGCGACCGGCGCGGAGCAGGTCTGTGTCATCGATGCTGTCGGCGCCCAGCACCATCGCGTAGATCAGCGCCATCACCTTACGGCCCGCGTTCGCCGCGCCCGGCCGATCGCGCCCAAGCCGCACCAACTGCTGCGCCAACACCTCGACACCGAGACGCCCCGCCAGCATCGCGACCAGCACCACGCCCGCATCCGAGACGACCCGCTCGTCGTCGAATCTGACCCTTACCCCGTCCGGTCCGACCGGCTTGTCATCCTGCACCATGAAGGTGACCTCCTGTCGCAGGCCCCGGCTGCTCCAATCAGCCGTAAAAACCCTGCACAGGAGGTCACTCTTCACATCCGATCGGACGGAACCGGCCTACGCTTCGGTGGATCCGGGCTAAACCGGTACCCCAAAACGGTGCCCTGCTCCCTGACCGTGCTTACCGGTCAGGTCGCCATGTCGACGGCTTTCCCCGACCCAAACTACTACGCAGGCCACCGCCCGGCGCCACAGCAGCCGAGTAGCGTGCCCGCTCGTGGTGTACGAGCCGGCTGAAGTTGTTCTCGCCGTGGTCGTGGAGCGTGAGCCGTAGGCGAGCGCGGAGCGGCTGCGGGGTCCGGTGATAGCTGACCACCGCGTCATCCTCGCGAGGTCTTGTCCAAGAGAACTCGTTGAGGAGGAACACGGTGGTCGCGAACACGATGGACGCTGCGAACTGGTTGCGCAAGCAGCTCGAGGAAGCTCATCCGGATCTGTTGCGGGCGATGGTCAAGGAGATGGCGGAGGCGCTGATGAGCGCGGACGCTGACGCGGTCTGCGGTGCCGGCTACGGCGAGCGTTCGCCGGAGCGGGTCAACCGGCGTAACGGCTACCGGGAGCGTGACTGGGACACGCGGGTCGGTTCGATCGAGCTTGCGGTGCCGAAGCTGAGGGAGGGCAGCTACTTCCCGGACTGGCTTTTGCAGCCCAGGCGCAGGGCAGAGCAGGCATTCGTGTCGGTGATCGCGGATGCCTACCTCGCCGGCGTCTCGACCCGCCGCGTCGAGAAGTTGGTGCAGCAGCTGGGGGTCGAGCGGATGTCGAAGAGCCAGGTCTCGCGGTTGGCGAAGAGCCTCGACGGGATCGTCGAGGACTTCCGCACCCGGCCGCTCGACGGCGCCCCCTACGCCTACGTCACCCTCGACGCGCTGGTGATCAAGTGCAGGGAGGGCGGCAGGACGGTCAACGTCTGCGTCGTGCATGCCGTCGGCGTCAACCGCGACGGCTTCCGCGAGTCGCTCGGCCTCGACGTCGT
>QHBV01000069.1 GCA_003244035.1 Solirubrobacterales bacterium
CCCGCTTCACGCACTTCGCGATCGTGGGCCTCTGCGAGCGGTGCGCCGAGCAGCCGGCGCCGGCGCGCCACGACCACCAGCACGACCGCCACCACGACCACCGGCACACGCACTAGCGCCGCGGGTCCACCTGGACCTTGGGGCCCGGGCCGGCATCGCACGGGCGCCAGCCCTCCAGCACCGCGCCCACATCTGAAAGCCCCACGGTGGCCGCCACCAGCGGCCGCGGGTCCACGTCGCCGCGCGCGTAGCGCTCGATCGTGTCGGCGAGCGCCGGTGAGCCGCTGAGCACGCCGACAGCGGTGACGTCCTTGAGCGCCAGGGTGCGGGTGTCGATCGCGCTGGGTGTGTCGGCGAGCCCGATGTAGACCACGCGTCCGCCCGGCTCCACCAGCTCCAGCGCGAGCGCGGGAAGCTCGGCCGCATTGGATGCGTCGATCACGGCGTCGAAGTGAAGCGGCGGTAGCTGCGCGGCGGACCACGCTCCGTCGAGCCCCAGTTGGCGGGCGAAGGCCAGCGAGGCCTCGGTGTGGCCGAGGGCGTGCACCTCGGCCCCCGCGGCCCGGAGAAAGCCCGCAGCCAGCAGCCCGATCGTGCCCGGGCCGAGCACCAGCACCCGCGAGCCGTCGCCGGCGCCTGCGCCTGCAGCGGCCCGCAGCGCGTTGGCGCCCGGCTCCACCATCGCGCCGGCGACGTCATCGACGCCATCGGGCAGCCAGAGTAGGGAGGAGGCCGGGACCGCCAGCTGCTCGGCCAGCGCGCCGGGGCGCCCGTTGCGGATCCCCACCTCGCTGCGGCTCTCGCACACGTGCTGGCGCCCCGAGCGGCAGCGCGGGCAGTCACCGCACCCGAGCATCGTGTCGCCGACGACGCGCCGCCCGGTCCAGCCCGGGTCGACGCCGTCGCCCGTCTGCGAGACGACCCCGCACCATTCGTGACCGAGCCGCATCGGATAGGCGGCATGCCCGTCGTGCAGATAGGCCATGTGACCGGTGAAGAACTCCACGTCGGTGCCGCACACGCCCACCCGGGCCACGTCGACCACCACCTCGCCGGCCTGGGCGGTCAGCGAGGGGACGTCCTGCACCGAGCACGCGCCCGGCCCCGTCATCACCAGCGCCCTCATCGCGGCGGCCCGGCCCACGGCGTGGTCGGCAGGCCGCTGATGCCGACCCGGACGGTGAACAGGTGGCCCGACGACGGGAACCGTGCCAGCTGCGCCGGCGACAGATCGTTGCGAGTGCTGGTGATCAGCACCTGACCGGCGCTCCAGATGGCGATCCACAGGTTTCCGTCGGCGTCCACGCACAGCGCGTCGGGCGAGCCGTCGTCGATCGCCAAGGCGACGCTGCTCTCCCCGCAGGCGCCGGTGCTCGGGTCATAGGCCCGCGTGAAGACGATCCCCGGGATGGTGTCGACGCTGTACAGCACGCTGCCTTCCGGTGACCAGCCCAGGCCATTTGAGAGCGTGAGGCGGCGCACACCGTCTCGTCGAGACCCACCATCTCGGCGTCCCACAGCGGGCCCTCGGCGAGGTCGTAGGCGCGCTCGGAGGCGATCAGGACGCTAGGCTCGCTCACGCCTCAATCGTAGGTCGGAGGGAGCCATGTCTCATCACCGCAGCTCGCACTGGTACGCCGGCAGTGACCGCAACGCCTACATCCATCGCGCGTGGATGCGCCGGGGCCTGCCCAGCCACGCGTTCGACGGACGCCCGCACATCGCGATCGCCAACACGGCGTCGGACCTGACGCCCTGTAACGCACACCTCAACGAGGTCGCCGAGAGCGTCAAGCAGGGCGTGTACGAGGCCGGCGGGATCCCCGTGAACATCCCGATGGTCTCGCTGGGCGAGTCGCTCGTGCGCCCCACGGCGATGCTGTGGCGCAACATGGCTGCGATGGCCGCCGAGGAGATGCTCCGCGCCAACCCCGTCGACGGCGTGGTGCTGCTCGGGGGCTGCGACAAGACGATCCCGGCGCTGCTGATGGCGGCCGCCTCGGTGAACCTCCCGGCGGTCGTGCTGCCCGGCGGCCCGATGCTCAACGGCACCTTTCGCGGGGTCGCGCTGGGCTGCGGCACCGACGTGTGGAAGCTGTCGGAGGAGGTGCGAGCGGGCACGCTCTCCGAGCAGGAGTTCCTGCGCTCGGAGTCCTCGATGATCCGCAGCCGCGGCCACTGCAACACGATGGGCACGGCCTCGACGATGGCGCTGGTCGCCGAGGCGCTGGGCATGACCCGGCCCGGGATCGCCGGCACCCCCGCCGCCGACAGCCGCCTGCTGGAGGCGGCACACGAGACCGGCACCCTGGCCGTCTCGATGGTCCACGCCGACCGCCGCCCGAGCGACGTGCTCAGCCGCGGGTCGTTTCAGAACGCGATCGTCGCCCTCGCCGCCATCGGCGGCTCCACCAACGCCGTCCTTCACCTGCTGGCGATCGCCGGGCGCCTGGGCGTCGAGCTCACCCAGGACGACTTCGACCGCGTGGGCGCCGGGGTGCCGCTGCTCGTCGACCTGCAGCCCGCTGGACGCTTTTTGATGGAGGACCTGCACCGCGCCGGGGGGCTTTTGGCAGTACTGCGCGAGGTGCGGGACCTGCTCGATTCCGAGGCGTTGACGGTCACCGGCCGGCCGCTGGTGGAGTACCTCTCAGACGACGTGCAGATCTGGGACCGGGAGGTGATCCGCACCCGGGCGCAGCCGCTGCAGCCCGACGCCGGCATCGCGGTGCTATACGGCTCGCTGGCCCCGGGGGGCGCGGTGATCAAGCCGGCGGCGGCCTCGCCGCACCTGCTCTCACATCGCGGTCGGGCGCTGGTCTTCGACTCGATCGAGGACTTCAACGACCGCATCGACGACCCCGATCTGGACGTCGACGCCGACTCGGTGCTGGTGTTGCGCGGCTGTGGCCCCAAGGGCTATCCGGGGATGCCCGAGGTGGCCAACCTTCCGCTCCCGCGCAAGCTGCTCGAGCAGGGCGTGCGGGACATGGTCCGCATCTGCGATGGGCGGATGAGCGGCACCGCCTACGGGACGGTGGTCCTCCACGTATCGCCCGAGGCGGCGGCCGGCGGGCCCCTCGGCCTCGTCCGCACCGGCGACGACGTGGTCCTCGACGTCGCCACCCGCCGGCTGGATATCGACGTCGCGCCCCCGGAACTGGCCGCCCGCACCCCGGCACCGGGCGCCACCGACGCGTTCGCCAAGCCCTCCCGGGGCTGGCAGAGCCTGTACGTCTCGACCGTCCAGCAGGCCAACACCGGCGCCGACCTGGACTTCCTGATCGGCGCCAGCGGCGATGCGGTGACCCGCGAGTCGCACTGACGCCTGACCGACGGCCGTCACACGCGCCCGGGATGGCGCAAAGTAGGTATCGAGATGTCAATTGGCGGCCCATCGCCCGGGTGGCGACCCGCTCGCGACGATCTCGCGTGATCGGTCACCCCGGCCACCCGAGCGACGATCAGCGCGCTGACGCAGCCCGGACGCGTGGAGCTCTATGACTGGGAGGCGAACGCGCTGACGTCCAACGGCCAGACGGTGGCCAGCCAGCTGATCGCGCAGAATCCCGATGCGCTGAGCATCAGCCAGGGGGCCGCACGACAACGTATCGCTGAGCGGCTCGGACATCACCCAGCCGCATTCGTCGACCGATCAATCCGGTTCACCGGACGTCACCTTTGACTTCACCGCCTCGGGCGCAAAGGCGTTTCAGAGGCTGACGGCGTCGATCGCGCACCGCGGCGCGTCCGTGAGCCAAGCCGGCTCCTCCTCCCAATACCAGCACTTCGCGATCGCCCTGGACTCCCGGCTGATCAGCGTGCCGTTCATCGACTTCAGGACAGATCCGGACGGGATCCCCGGCGGGAGCGGGACCGACCTCACCGGCGGCTTCACCCGCCGGTCGGCAGGGGAGCTGAGCACCCTGTTGCGTTCGTGGACCGCTCCCGGTCGACCTGGTGTTGATCCGGTGAGGGCTCAGACGACCGGCGGGGGCGACTCCAGGCACGCCCCGGCGACCAGCTCGCCGAGCTGCAGCACCGCCCAGATGCGCTCGGGCTCCAGCAGGACCTCGGGGGTGTCCAGCACGTCGCCGTCGACCACCACCAGGTCGGCCAGCCGACCCGCCTGCACGGTGCCGA
>QHBV01000070.1 GCA_003244035.1 Solirubrobacterales bacterium
TCGTTACTGCATGCTCTGGGTTACCACGTCTCTTCGAGCTCTACCCGCAGGGTTCGCTGTGGTACGTCGCCGTCGACCGGCGGCTGGTCATGCGGCTCTCGGCCATGCGCATCCGGCTTCAGCTCACGCTCACGCCGGACGTCGAATACAGCGACGACGACCCTGACTGGGTCCAGTATTTCGGGATGCACACGACGACCAGTGGGGTGGACTTTTCGAACAGCTTTGACCACGTGATGCTCGCCATCCCGCCGGCCGCGCTCGGGTTCGACATCGGTGTCTTCCCACATGTGTTTGTCTTCCTGTTCGGCAAGTTCGAGGATTTGCGCCTGCACGGCCCGGTCGGGCTCCGCGCCCGGTTCTTTCCGCACATCAGTACCTCGTACGGAGTGCCAGGCATCAAGTTCCCTGTGCAGAACCTCGCGACGGCGCACCTGGAGTCGCTGCTGGGCTGGTGGACGACACGGTTGAACGTCGTCTACAGCCACGCTGCGGACCCAACGAACTTCGCCGACGACGATGGTGTTCACGACGTAGCCGCGCAGGCGGCTTGGTTCTTCACGCTTGAGCGGATGATGGCCGACGCCGCCGTGTTGTTGGCGGATGTCGACGCGCCGCCAATCCTGAGGATGCAGGCCGCGTTTGACCTCCTTGACAAAGCCGACAGCCTGCTCACATGGCGCGGAAGGTCCGCAGATACCGCGTACTTCCGGCGGCTGCTGCACCGAGATGAGGCGGTGATTCGCCTGGACCGAGCGTTCGACCATCTGCCCGTTCAGCTGCGTCCGCGGTTCAAGCGGTGGGCGCGCGAGAGCTATGACCGCTTCTACAAGGACATCAAGACGACGACGATGGCCTCGCGCCGGCGCGAGGGTGGTGTGCTCGTCGCCCAGAACGACCCGGGGAGGCCGGTGCTGATGTCATGGGACGAGTACGTCTCCAGGCTAATGAGAGCCGCGCGGAACTCCTCGCACGGGCTCCAGGACATGCTGCGTGCGCCGACCGCGAACGCGACCAAGCCCGACCCGCGACTGCTACTTGCGACCAACAGCGGCGAGGTCCCGGACTCGTTCTACGAAGTCGTCGCCATCGTGTTCCTCGGGCTCATGGCCGACCCGGAACGCCTCTGCGACCGGACCTGGTGGCAGATCTAAGCGGCTGGAAGCGCCCCGTCCGCGCAGCTACGCTCATAGGTACTCTCTGCCGCGCTCGCCCACCAGTCGATCGGGTGGCGCCCCAGCGGGTCGAGATCGAGGTCGACGGCGACATGCTCGACATGGCCGCCGGTACCACGGCCCCAGCAGTACGTCGCCAGCTCTCGCTGCGCGGCTACCACGGTCGATGCAGCGCCGCCGGCGCGCCGCGGCGTACGCCGCCGCCGAGTCGGAGACACAGGTCACGATCGACGGATCACCTCAGCCGTTCCTGACGCTGACCATGCCCGGCAGCAGCTGGGTCGCCGTCCGCCACCACGACGACCTGACGATCACCGTCGCCGGGCGCGACGTCGATCCGGCGAGCCTGATGCTGGAGCCGATCGCCGATCCGAGAGCGCGGCTGCTCGGCCCTGAGCCCGCGGAGTCCTGAACCGAGACCTGATGGAGCGGGGAGTCGATCACATTTCGGGCGGCTCGCACGAAGAGGCGGTAATGATCGTCAAGCGGGCCACCTGCCCGCGGCTGGCCCGGCCGCTACCGGGGGGCAATGCCCCGCCCGCTGCGGCAAGGACGTGGGTGATGGCGGTCTCGGGTGAGCAGCGGAGAAACTCTCCGCCGGTAGCTGAGTCGGGTCGCGACACCTCCGCTTCGGCTGGCCACGGGCACGAAGGCGCCGTTGAGTCGAGCGCCGCGCTGGCAGCTACCACGGGGAGCGATCCCGCCGTCGCTGCACAATCCAGAGGGCCGCGAGGGCGGCGATCAGAAGTCCGGAGCCACGCCCGGCCACAACCCAGGCGTTGACCCTGCCGAGCATCGTGGGTGCCATGACCGCGGCCGCAGGCGCGCAGACCCCGACAGCCGCGAGGACAACAAGAGCCACAACGAGCGGCGGGACCTGCGCAGGGTCTGGGCGCATACGAGGACGATACCCCCGCCGGGCCGGGTCTACGAGGCCTGCGCTGTGCTGAACTCCGAGGGATGACGTGACCGCATTGCCGCTCAAGCGGGCAGCGGGCGCAGTGCTTGTCAGGTCGGCGATCGAGCGGAAACCAGCAAGCGCCACGACGATCGAAGCAGAAGCGCCGACGATGGAGCTGGACGCTGCCGCTGCGGAACGGTCGCACAAGCCGGCGCGTGCGGTGCTTGGGCGACGATGAGCTGCTCCCGATCCGCCGGCGCCGGCCGCGTGGTTTGCGGTCATGTGGCAGTCCCGGAGCCGAGCTTCGGTCGAGGCACGAAGCCAAGAGCACCGGAGCCTGTCAAGCCCGATGAGACGCTCGGTGTTCGAATTTAT
>QHBV01000071.1 GCA_003244035.1 Solirubrobacterales bacterium
GTGCCGCCGATCACGGCGGCCGCCACGGCATAGAGAACCTGGTTGCCACCGTCGAAGTCGGTCGAGATTCCGCCCAGCCGGGATTCGTACATCAGCCCGGCGATACCGGCGGTCACCGAGCAGAGCACGAACCCGATCGGTCGGCCAACCCGTGCAAGCGGGTGAGCTGGCGCCGCGCCGAGGAACCGATCTCCTGACCGGACTGCAGCGCGGCGAGGTCGTCGGGGTGGGTGACGCGCGGATCGAGCTCGCCGGCGATCCGTCCCTGCCGCAGGACGATGATCCGGTCGGCCATCCGGAACATCTGCTCGGAGTCACCACTGACCATCAGGACGGTGGTGCCCTCGTGGCGCAGTCGCGAGATCAGCTTCTCCACCTCCCCGGCCTCCGCAGCTCCGAGCGCTGCCGTCGGCTCGTCAAGGATGAGCAGCCGGGGCTGGCGACCGAGCGCCGCCGCCAGCGCGATCAGTTGGCGCTGGCCGCTGGTGAGCGACCGCACCAACTGAGTGGTATCGCGTATTGGGATCTGGAGGCTGGCCAAGAGCGCCGCGGCCGCCGAGTGAAAGCGGGGCTCAGAGAACATGAGCCACCGCGTCTCTGAGCCCAGCAGGAGGGCGCCGGCGACGTCGAGGTTGTCGGGTAGGGCGAGGCCCTGCCAGAGGATCGAGATCCCGTGTCGTGCCGCTGCGGCCGGGTCGGCGGGGACCGGTCGGCCCCGCAGGAGGATCCCGCCCGCATCCGGCGCGATGTCTCCGGCGATGCACCGGGCCAGGGTCGTCTTGCCCGCCCCCGGCTCGCCGGTGAGGGCGACGAGCTCGCCGGCACGAACCGCGAAGCTGACGTCGGCCAGGGCTTGCACCGGTCCGAAGCTCGCGCTGACCCCGGTCACCTGCAGCAATGGCGATGGCTCATCGCCGGCACTGGACCCCCGCGCCAACGTGGTCTCGGCCCGGTGCGAGACCTGCTCGAGCGCGGCGTGGCGACCCTGCCGTCGCGTTCTCACGCGCGGGACCGATCGCAGTCCAGGCCGGCGAACGGGTTAGATCCGACGGACGCCTGCATCGGGCGCGACCATACTCCTCCGCCACCGTCCGACGGCGCCGGTGTGGCTCTCGGCCGATCGGAGCCTGCTCCCTTCCCGGCCGCAGACGAGCGTGGCCGGGAAGGGGGCCTGACGCAGAAGCGCGTTACTCGGCAGGCGGCTCGTAGAGCTGGAGATCGTTGCCGTCGGGGTCTTTGAAGGTGGCGATACGACCCCAGGGATGCTCCGTGATCTCACCGGCGATCTCCACCCCGTCGTGGCGGAGCCGCTCGACGGTCGGGTCGAGCCCGGCTTGGGGCTGGAATGCGATCACTGCACCTGGCGTCGAGTTCGGCCCAGTCCTCGCCGCCGTGTACCTCCTCCAGGCCGAGCGTGTCGCGGTAAAAGGACAGCGAGCGCGGCACATCGCTGACCGGAAGCCAGACTACGGCTGTTCCGTGAACCATCAGGCCGCCAGCCCCATCTGGCGCAGGTCGTGGTCAGCGACCCGCTCGAGGAGATCGGAGAGGGTCTGGGCAGCCGCGTGCTCCTGCTCGAGGATCCGGTCGGCGACCTGCACCGTCTCCTGGTCGCCGGCCCGCCTCGCCACCTGGCGCAGCATCCGGTAGGACGCGATCTCCAGATGCTCGAAGGCGTATGCCTGGATCAACATCTTCCCCGAGGTATCCGGAGCGGCGCTGGCGATCGCGCCGGTCACCGCGGCGACTCCCTTCTGCGCGACGTCCTTGAGCGTCGACGGACCGGCGCCGTGGGCGTCAAGTCGGCCCTGGACCAACCGCTCGTGCTCCTCGGTCTCGGCGAGATGCTGGCGAAAGGCCGCGGCCAGTTCCTCGTCGTCGACGCTGTCAGCGCCGGCCCGAAGGGTGCTCAGCGCGTTCTGCTCGGTGGAATGCACGTCTGTGAGGTACGTGACCAGCTGTTGCTGCAGCGAGTTCTGGGGCATGTGCCCCCTCCGTTCATTGTGTCGCGGTCGATGACCCGCAGCCTCAAGAGCGAGAACCGGGTCCTCGCCTGGCGAAGCTACCTGTGACCAACTCCCACGATGGTGCGTTTCCTAAACAGCTTGTATAGATTTCTTTCACATCCTGTGATGGTGCTGTTCGTCGGGGCACGTTTGACCCGCACGCATTGCATTGGGTTGCGGGGCGGCGCGTTTGATCCCACGCGGAACCATCGTCGCGGCCGAGCTGCGAGACCGATGACGTGGTATCACGGGGTCTGGATCGCACAGCTCGCGGCGATCCTCGGTACCCGGCGGGTGCGCGTACCGCGACCTGGCCAGACCACATGCTCAAAGCGAGCGCACAAGGAGGATTGCGATGCCGCCCCGCAGCGTTCATTTCAACGGCTCGGTCAACCTGCCCGATGGCGAGACCGTCATGCGCGAGATCAGCTCGCGCGTCCCGACCGGCGTGCGGCGGATGACCGATGGCGAGACCGGCGAGCGCGGCTACTGGATATCGTTTCAAACCGAGAAGTTCCTGGCGATGCCCGAGCTTCGATCGGTGACCGTCGGCCAGGCGTACGAGACCGCTGAGGAGGCGCCGCCGATGCCTCAGCTGCGTCTCGCCGAAGGAGTGTCCCCCGACACCATCGCCTGGCCCAACCTGGGCTACGCCGACGCGTACGGCACGTCGTTCGAGGTGTTTCGCGCCCTGCAGGAGGACGGGAAGATCCCCGCCGGAGTGCGCTTTCAGATGCAGTACCCGACTCCGCTGGCATCGATGGCGGGGACGATCGTGGCGGAGGACCTACCGGGTGTCGCCGCCTCCTATGAGGCCGCGCTGTTCGCCGACCTCGATCAGGCGCTGACGACCCTCCCTCACGATCGTTGCGCGGTGCAGTGGGATGTCGCGGTCGAGTTCGGGCTCCTGGAGGGAGGGTTCGACCCTAGCTCGCGGGTGCCGCTGGCGGAGATCACCCCCGGGCTCACCCGTTGTGTCGATCGGGTGCCAGACGACGTGCCCGTCGGGATGCACCTCTGCTACGGCGACTACGGCCACCAGCATTTCACGCAGCCAGAGTCGCTGGCGATGCAGGTACAGGTCGTGAACGCCGTCGTCTCCGCCGCACGGCGGCCGGTCGACTGGGTGTCGTTCACCGTGCCTCAGGCCCGCAGCGACCACGACTACTTCGCCCCGCTCCACGACCTTCGAGTCGGACCGGACACCGAGCTCTCGTTCGCGCTCGTGCCCTACCACCCCGCTGACCAGCCACCGGGCACGACCGCCGACCAGGTGAGGTTGATCGACGCCTCGCTGGCAGGGTCGTCGTCCGGACCACGCGACTGGGGAATCTGCACCGAGTGCGGCATGGGACGAGTCGCCGCCGATGACGTACCCGGCCTGCTGGACCTGCACCGCGAAATTCTCGCGACCCACCAGGATCCGGACTGAGGAGTCCCGGGAATTCGGTCTGACCGTTGACGGCAGTCATCGATGGCCCCGGTCAGCAATTCTCAACGTCGGTGAACCCGCCTCCGCGCCCCGGAGGGTGAGGAGGCGGGTCGGACCGTCCTGCGAAGATCAGGCCGCCAGGTCGTAGGCGACTGCGCCCGTCTGAGCCGCCTTGATCCGCCGCTCGATGCTGGTGAGTTCGCTCAGAACGTGAGCATCGTCAGCTGCCGGGAGTAGCTCCCCACGGCGTTGGATCAACTTGGCGAGATGGTCGGCGACCTCGGACTGGTCGGCCTTCGGCTTCATTGCAGAAGTCATCGTTGCTCCTTTTTGGACTTTCTTCGTCATCAACCATAGAAGCAATTGTCTGCAGCTGAGCTGTTCAGCTGTTGTGAACCTCACTGCCCGGGGAGGATCACGGTGGTGCGGGCAGCGGGTTGATCGTGTCAGCGTCCAAGGTGACGTGTTGCTCGACCGATACGGCGAGCCCCCGAGCGATGTTTGGCCAGGAGCCTGGATGCAGTCGGCGCTCCCGCCGACGTACGTTGCCATCAGGTCGACCTCGGTCCCAACGCACTCAACCGTCGGGCCACCACACGGCGACCGACTCGCCC
>QHBV01000072.1 GCA_003244035.1 Solirubrobacterales bacterium
CCTGCTCCCAGCCCGATGGGTTCCCTTCTCTCTCTCATCGCTGGTCCTCGATCACTGTGTCGGGCAGGGCCCGGGGTTGATGAGGTTGATGAGGCCCAGGACGGCCTGGATCAGAGCCCTGTCGTGGATTACGGGCGCCTTGCAGATGCTGTTCAGGTGCCCGTTGGTGTTGTCCAAGCCGTTGAGGATGTTGGTGGCGTCATTTATGACCGGCACCAGGCCGCTGGGGTTGGTGTTGAGGAACTTGACCCGCGCGACGATCCTGTGCGTGCCGCTCTTGTTGCCCTGGATCGAGTCCAGCGTGCCGTTGATCGAGCCGGCCCTGCCAAGGACGACCTTGAGCTTGTTGGAGACGTCGACGAGCGAGCCGGAGATCGTTCCCAACTTGCCAGCGGTGTCGACGAGGGCTCCGGAGACGCTCGTGAGCGTCCCGGAGGCGCCGACCAGCGTGGTCGAGATCGTGCCGAGCGTCCCCGACGCGCTGACCAGCGTGCTGGAGGTGTCGCCGAGCGAGTTCGACGTGTTCACGAGTGAGCCCGAGGTGTTCACGAGCGAGCCCTGGACCTGGCCGAGCGAGCCGTGGATCGAGTTCAGCGCACCCAGGATCGAGCCAGCCTGGCTCGGGATCGGCTTCAGCGCCGCATCGATCTTGGTCAGGTTGCCGTTGATCGTCGAGATGAAGGTCGGGAGCGGATTGGCCTCGCCGGTGATGTTGGTGACCGAGGCGTTGGCCTCGTGCAGGCCGCTGTCGATCGACTTGAGGTTGCTGACGATCCCGAGCAGGAAACCGATCACGACCACCACGACCAGTGCCAGCAGCGTGATCCAGAGGAACAGCCAGCGGATGAAGCCGGGATGTGGCACCCGCTCAACGACGGTCCCGCGCCTGGCGAACGTACTTGTCGACATGGTTGCCAAGCCTCCTAGCGGAACAGGTGGTTGAGGATTTGCTGGACTGCGCCCAGGGGACGCTGCAATGCGTTGAGCGTGCCGCTGACCACCGGGCTCTGCAGCAGCGGGGCGAGCACCGGCGGCGCCCCTCGGGAACTCGCCGCGCTCGCCGGCGCGGTGGTGCTCGTCGGCGAGGCCGCGGTGGTCGCCCCGGCTGTTGCGGCTGCGGCTCGCGCGGACCGGCTGTGGTCGCGCGCCGCGTGGATCTTGTTCTTGGGCAGGCGCAGGGCACGCGGCGCTGACTTGTCCAGGGCTGCCAACACAGTTCCGTGGCAATCGCCGTTGGTGCCTAGCCCTCCCTTGGCCTCCCCATCGATGCAGGCCGCGTTGTCGAGGATCCGCGTCGCCGTCCCCAGGATGTTGTCGCCATTGGGGCCGCCGTTGCCGCCGGTGACGCCCCTGATCGTCGCAACATGGCCGATCGCGATGTCGAGGTTCGTGTTGATCGCGCCGGCGTCGCCGTTGATCCGGCGCGCGACCCCGAGAATTGACCCGGCGTCACCGTTGATGCCGGTGGCGGTCGAGTTGATCGCGAGCGCGCTGCCGTTGATCGAGCCGGCGACCGAGTCGATCGTGCCGGCGGTCGAGAGGATGTTGCCGGCGGTCCCGGCGATCGTGCTGGCGGTCGAGTTGATCGTGCTGGCGGTGCCGCCGATCGTGTGCGCGGTCGAGTTGATCGTGCCTGCGGTCGAGTTGATCGTGCCGGCGGTCGAGAGGATCGTGCTCGCGCTGTTGTTGATCGAGGTGGCCTCGTCGTTGATGCCGCCCGCCGTTTTGACGATCCCGGTCAGCGCGCCGTGGATCGGTACCGCGGAGTGGAGGATCGAGGTCGCGAGCTTGTTGGTGCGCGTGAGCTGGATCACCGAGTCGGTCGACTCGTTGATGCCCTTGCCGTTCTTGGCGATGTTCTGCGCCTTGTCGTTGATGTGCTGGGCGGTCGTGACCGTCTCAGCGAGCAGCACGGCCGCGATCGCGACAGCCACAATGACCAGGACCAGAACGAGCAAACTCGTAACCGTAAACCGCCTCATTCGCTTCCTCCCACAGAATCGACCGCTGCCACGGTTGGTGGCCGGCGGAACTATATATGCATCTGTCAAGAGAATGCAACCCGGTACCGATCAGAGCCGCAGGGGGCGGCCCTCAGAGGCCTACGGACGGGCGCTCAGGACCGCTGCAGGGGCAGATACGCAACCTGCGCATCTGCAGGCAGATCGCCGGTACCGGTCGGGATCAGCGCGAGCCCGTCGGCCTGCGCGGCGATCGCGATCTGATGGGACTGCTGCCCCGGCAGCGGCGAGAGCACGGCCATCCCGGCGGGGGTGCCGGCGCCCGTGGCGCTGGCGCGAACGCGGATCAGCTCGTCCCGTGAGGCGTTGCGCGGCACGGCGGCGGCCAGCGTGCCCGAGCTCCAATCCGGCTGGATGCTCGGGGCGCCCTGCAGCGCCAGCAGCGCCGGACGGACGAACAGCTCGAAGTTGACCAGGCTCGAAACCGGGTTGCCGGGCAGGCCGAAGACCAGCGTCGGGCCGCGCGTGCCGAACGCCAGCGGCTTGCCCGGGCGCAGCGCGACGCGCCAGAACACCTCTTCGACGCCGAGCTCGGCCCCGACGCTGCGGACCAGGTCGTGCGCGCCGACCGAGACGCCGCCCGAGCTGAGCACGACGTCGTGCTCGAGCGCCCGCGCGAGCGCCGCCCGATGCGCCTCGTGCGTGTCGGCGGCGGACGGGACCAGTTCGACGCGTGCGCCGCTGGAGACCATCGCTGCTCTCAGCATCGGCCCGTTAGCGTCGTAGATCTCGCCCTCGGCTAGCTGCCCTCCCGGCTGGCGCAGCTCGCTGCCGGTGGCAAGCACGGCGACCCGCGGGCGGCGCCGGCACTTGAGCGTGCCGAGCCCGACGGCCGCGGCGGCGCCGATCTGAGCCGGCCCGAGCCGGGTGCCGGCCTCCAGCAGCCGCGCGCCGCGCTCGATGTCCCCTCCCTGAGCGCGCACGAACGCCCCGGGCTCCACGGGTGAGGACAGCTCGATCCTAGCGCCGTCGTCGTGGACCTCGACGTCCTCGACCGGAACCACCGCGTCGGCCTGCGCCGGCACGACCGCTCCGGTGGAGATCGCCACCGCCTGACCGGGGCCAAGCTCCCCGCGGTAGGGCGTCCCCGCCGCCGACTCGCCGACGACTTCGAGGCGGCCCGGGGTATCGGCGCCGCGCAGCGCGTAGCCGTCCATCGCCGAGCTCGCGAACGGCGGCAGGTCGACGGCCGCGCGCAGATCCTCGGCGATGAACCGCCCGTACGCTTGCGCCAGCGCGACCTCCTCGGCCGGCAGCGGCGTGACGTGCGCCGCGACCAGCGCCAGCGCGTCGTCGATCGACAGCAGGTGTGGTTGTGGGGCGTGCTCCGCCACGCTCAGCTCGAGCCGTTCAGGTGGGCCCGCAGCGAGTCCCGGTGGCGGCGGTAGGCGGCGTCGCCGTCGCCGTCGACAGCCGCGATCCGGATCATCGGTGGGTGACCCATCGCCGGGATCGCGAGATCCCGCAGCGCGTCGTGGTAGGCGCGCTCGCGCTGCTTGCCGCCGAAGCCAAACGCCTTGGCGGCGAGGCCGCGGTCGATCGCGTCAGTCTGCTCGCTCCACTCGCGGCACAGCTCCTTGTGCCCCTGCAGATCGAAGCCCACGGCCAGATCGGCTGGGTAGAACTCGAGCGCGGTCAGCCGGAACGAGGTGAAGTGCGGGGACCCGTCGACCTCGATCACGGTACCCGTCGGCTCGTGCACGAGCCTGGCCGGGAGCTCCAGCGTCAAGCGCGAGGACCGCAGGATCGAGACATCGCCCCTCAGGCGACCAAGAATCGCTCCCAGCACCTCGAGCGCGGCGGTCACCGGCTCGACCAACGAGGAGTCCTGCCGCGCCCTCGCGACGTGCTCGAGCCCGACATGGCCCTGCTCGTTGAGCCAGTCGAACTTCTGGCGGCCGAGCGCGATGCCGTCCTCGGCGGCTGCCTGGGCGAAGGCGGGCTCAGGATCCTGGTTTGGCACGCGGCGAATCCTAGCCTTTCGACTCATAAGCGGTGCTCACATAATGAGCGTGCGCGGTACATGACCGCGACTTTGCTCGCTTCGCCGGCCTGCGGTGGTCCAGACCGCCGGCGGGCCCCGGTTGACGCCCCTACCTCCGGCGGGCCCCGGCTGACGCCCCTACGCCGCCCCGCCCACGCCGGCCATCTCAGCCTCCTCGGGCGCGCCGGGGTCTGGCGCGGAGACGTGCAGGACGGGCAGGCCGAGCGCGCCGACCTTGCGAGGCAGGTCCAGGCGCAGCCAGCGCGACAGCCGCGAGGGGAGGGTCGAGAGGATGATCTCATCGAAGCCCTGGAGGTTGAGCGCGTCCTGAATCGCAGCCAGCGGGTTGGCGTCACCGAGGTTGCCGGTGACGGGTACGCCGGCGGCTTCGCTCAGCAGCGGCAGCGCCGCCCGCAGCCGCTGGCCGGCGGCTTCGACGCCGGCGGTCTCGGGGTCGACCACCCGGTGCAAGCCCTGCGGCGTGGCAGGAACGAGCAGGTGGAACTCGGCCGTGCCTCGCGCGGCGCGCCGGCGAACGGCCTCGAGCAGCGGGCGATCGGTGGCGGTCCGGTTTGCGACGAGCAGGACGCGGGTGACGGGCATCTAGTCTCCTTGTGGCGAATGTCACTAGCGAGTGGCGCCCATCGTCCCAGCCGGAGCGCCCGGCTGCCATCACAATCTACCGTGAGCCTATAGGCTTAAAGCTATGCCGCTACCGGGCCAGGCTTGCTCGGCTGCGCCCGGCCCTCGACGCTGCGCGCGCCATCGCCACCCAGCGCGACGCTGGCCTTGGCGGTCAGCAGGTGATACAGGATCAGGAGCTGCACCAGCGCCAGCGACTCGGAGCGGAACAGCTCGGTGCCGATCGTGAACTCTCCGAGCCGGCGCGCGCGCAGATGGGTCGCGAAGTGCATCCGCGCCCAGATCGCCTCCTCGATCGCCGCGGCGTGCTCTGGGTCCATTCGCCCGGGAATCTGCAGCAGGCGCTCGCCGCCCCGCTCGATCAGGATCAGCCCGTCGGCGTCCTCCTGCAGGAACGGCGTCAGATCCGGATGCGGAAGGCCGTCGCGGAGCGTCAGCTCGGCGTCGAGGTGGGTCGGGTCCGGGTCCTGCGCATCCGGCGGCAGGAACGAGACGAGCATGTCCGCGTAGCGCCGCTGCGGCCGGATGAAGGCTTCCGAGTCGGGCTCACGGCGATCGAGCTCGGAGAGCACCTGATCGGTCGTATAGCCCCGGCGCGCGCAGTCGCGCTGCACCTTCCACCGCCGGCGCAGCTCCTCGGGCGGGTTCAGGTACACGCGCACGTCGTAGCAGTCGAGCATCTCCGGAAGGTAGTAGCCAAGCAGCCCCTCGACCACCGTGAAGCGCTCCGGCTGGAGGTACACCGGGGGGCCGAAGGTGCCGTCGGTGTGGAGGTAGACGGGCTTGAGGATCGGGTCGCCGCGCTGCAGGTGCTGCAGGTGCTGGGCGATCATGTCCATGTAGTTGCAGTCCGGGTGCAGCGGGGTGATGCCGAGGTCGGCCCGCTGCTTGCGGTCGTAGCGGTGGTAGTCGTCGGTGCAGATGTGCGAGACATGGTCCTCGCCGAGGATCCGCACAAGCCCGCGGGTGATGGTGGTCTTGCCGGCGGCCGAGTCGCCGACGACGCCGAGGATCACCGGGCGTGGGTTGGTCACGACTTGACGGCCTCCGACTCCTCCTCCTTGCCCGACTCCTCCTTGCCCGACTCCTCCTTGCCCGACTCCTCGGCCTCGGCGGCCTCGGCGGCGTCGGCGCGTGGGCCCTCGCCTCCGAGCGCTACCGCGGCCTTGGCGGTCACCAGGTGGTACAGAATCAAGAGCTGCACGAGCGCGAGCGACTCCGAGCGCTTGAGGTCGTTGCCGATCGTGACCTGGCCGAGCCGCTCGGAGCGCAGGTGCGAGGCGAAGTGGAGCTTCTCCCAGATCGCCTCCTCGATCTCCGAAGCCTGCTCGGGCTCGATGTCGCCGGCGATGTTGACCAGCATCTCGCCGTCGCGCTCGGTGATCGTGATCCCGCGCTCGCCGTCGCCGACCAGCGGCGTGAGGTCGGGGTGGGGGAGACCGTCGCGCAGCACCAGTTCGGCATCCAGCGCCCATGGCTCCGGAGCGTTGCCCTCCCGGAAGGAGACCACCACGTCGGCGTGGCGCTCCTGGGGGCGGATGAACTGGGCCGAGTCCGGCTCGCGCTTGTCGAGGTCGGCGAGCACCTGATCGGTCGTGTACCCCCGCCGCGTGGTGTCGCGCTGGACCTTCCACTTGCGGCGCAGCTCCTCCGGCGGCGCCAGATACACGCGCACGTCGTAGGAGTCGAGCAGCTCCTCGGAGTGGTAGCCGAGCAGGCCCTCGACCACGGTGAAGGGCTTCGGGTCGACGTACACCGGCGGCCCAAAGCTCCCATCGTGGTGGACGTAGACGGGCTTCAGGATCGGCTCGCCCTGGCGCAGGAGGCTCAGGTGCTGCGCCATGATGTCCATGTAGTTGCAGTCCGGGTGCAGCGGGGTGATGTCGTGCTCGGCCCGCTGCTTGCGGTCGTAGCGGTGGTAGTCGTCGGTCGCGACGGCGGTCACCTGTTCCTCGCCGAGGATCCGCACGAGTCCGCGCGTGAGCGTGGTCTTTCCCGCCGCCGAGTCTCCGACGACGCCAAGGATGATGGGGCGCGGCATGTTTCCTCCTAGCTGCGCTTGGGCGCTGGAAATCGAATGCGTATCCTAAGCACTGACGGCGGCTCCCGCTTTCGCGGTACCTTCGCCGTCGTCCTCGGGCTCCTCCTCCTCGGTGTCGGTGAAGACCGAGCTCTGGCGGATGTCGTCGGCCTCGATCGTCACCAGATCGGCCTTGGTCAGCTTCCGGTCGGACTCGAACAGCCGCATCGCCTGGCGCATCCGCGCCCGCTCGATCGCGTTGCGGATGCTGCGCCCGTAGGCGAACCGGGGTCGGTCCAGCCGCCGCTCGATGTAGTCCAGCAGCGCCTGCGCGCCGTCATCGCTGATCTCATAGCCCTGCTTGGCGATCATCAGCTCGGCGATCTCCATCAGCTCGTCGGCCTTGTAGTCGGGGAAATGGATGTGGTGGGCCACGCGCGAGCCCATCCCCGGGTTGGCCTGGAAGAACTGCTCCATCCGGTCCTTGTAGCCCGCCATGATCACGACCAGGTTCTCCCGCTCTGACTCCATCACCTGCAGCAGGACCTCGATCGCCTCGGGGCCGTAGTCGCGCTCGTTCTCCGGGCGGTGCAGGTAGTAGGCCTCGTCGATGAACAGCACCCCGCCGAGCGCACGCTTGACAACGTCCTTGGTCTTCGGCGCCGTGTGACCGACGTACTGTCCCACCAGGTCGTCACGCGTGACCGACACGAGCTGTCCCTTCTCGATGTAGCCGAGACGGTGCAGGATGCTCGCCATCCGCAGCGCGACGGTCGTCTTGCCGGTCCCCGGGTTGCCGGTGAAGCTCATGTG
>QHBV01000073.1:0-3691 GCA_003244035.1 Solirubrobacterales bacterium
TCCGCCCGCGCTCGGCCGAGGCTGACAGCGGCTCCTATGCTGAGCGGCCATGGACTCGCCCGCCGAGCGGATCGCCGGTTACGTCACCTCGCTGGAGACCGAGGTCCGCGAGGTGGCGGCGGGCGAATGGGGCCTCGTCCTCGACGCGGCCGGCTACGTGCTGGACGTCGGCCTGATGATCCGGGGTCCTCTGCTGCGCGCCCAGGCGGCGGTCCTGCCCCCCGGGCTGATCGACCCCCATCAGCTTCTCTACTGGAACCGCCAGGCCCCGCTCGTGTGCTTCGCCGAGAACCAAGCCGGCGAGGTGTTCGTCTCCGGAGAGCTGCCGCTGTTCTCGCTGGACACCGAGATGCTCGACCGCTTCCTCGGACTGCTCCTGGCCAGCGCCACGCGCGCGCGAGAGTTCGCCATCCAGAACGCCTGACCCGGCTCTGTTGCCCGTGGTGGGTGCGGTGCGGATAGGGTTGCCCGACCCGAGAAAGGAGAGCAACCATGGTCAAGCTCGTGGTCGCCTACGGCGCTCCGGATGACCCGGCCGCATTCGACGAGCATTACTCCACCACGCACGCGCCACTGGCCGAGAAGATCCCCAACCTCCTCCGCTTCGAGACCGGCAAGGTGCTTGGCACCGCCGACGGCACGGCCGCCCCGTACTACTTCATCGCCGAGCTTCTGTTCGACGACGCCGAGCAGCTGCAGGCGGCCATGGCCAGCCCGGAGGGCCAGGCCGCTTCGGCCGACGTCGCCAATTTCGCCACCGGTGGGGCGACGCTCATGATCGCCGAGGCGTGAGGGAGCACCGACCGAACGACGGAAGGGAGCAACGTGAGCCTGCGAGCAGCGCGCGAGACGGTGAATCTGGCTGAGCTCTATGAGCAGGAGCCCATGCCCTGGACCCGCGCCCTGGAGGCGCTCGGCACCGGCTCGCTCGGTCCCGAGATCCCGTGCTTTCTCGGCACGGTTCGCCCCGACGCCCGGCCACACTCCGCGGGGGTGGGCGTGGCCGAGCACCAGGGCGAGCTCTACTTCACCAGCGGCCCCGAGACGCGCAAGTCGTGCAACCTCGCGCAGAATTCGGCGTGCACCCTGTCGCTACGCCTCGATGGCATCGACCTCGTCCTCGAAGGCGACGCCCATCGCGTGGTCGACCACTCGACCCTTCAGCAGGTTGCGGCGGCCTTTCGCGACGGAGGCTGGCCGGCCGAAGCCGACGGCGACGTCATCACCGCCCCCTACAGCGCGCAGAGCGCCGGGCCGCCGCCCTGGCACCTCTACCGCATCACCGTCCACACCGCGTTCGGCACCGGGCTGCGCGAGCCTCACGGAGCCAGCCGGTGGCGCTTCTGAGCCGCCGCCCTCACATCGCGCCGCAGGACGTCACCGCCGCCGGACGTCAGCGGCTCTGACTAATGACCGCGCCCGGGCCTTGTGCTCGATCGACCTCCATGCCCGATCCCGCAAACTGGCGCCGGTCCACAAGGGTGCGCGAGGGAGGGACCGTCCGCTGCTGGGCGCTCGACGAGAACGCGCGGCGATCCGTCTCGCGGTTCCACGTGGGCGACGCGTCAGAGGGCGGATCAGTAGGCGCCGTGGGGGCAGCACCCCTACCAGGCGCCCTGCACGCGCTGGAGCCGGTGCTGAGGCAATACGGCTATCTCGCCGTCGCCGGGCTGGTGCTGATCGAGGACTTCGGCGTCCCAGTGCCGGGCGAGACGATCCTGATCCTCGGCGCTGTGTACGCCGGCACCGGTCGCCTGAACATCATCCTGGTAGCAATCCTCGCGTTCGCCGCCGCGGTTGCCGGCGACAACCTGGGCTTCGCGATCGGTCACTTCGGCGGCCGGCGTCTCGTGGAGCGGTTCGGACGCTACGTGCTGCTCACACCCGCGCGGCTGGATCGTGCCACCGGCTTCTTCGAGCGCCACGGCGGGAAGGTGGTGACGGTCGCGCGCTTCGTCGAGGGCCTGCGCCAGGCCAACGGGATCGTGGCCGGCATATCCGGCATGCACTGGCCCCGGTTCCTGGCCTTCAACGCGCTCGGCGCTGCCCTGTGGGTGACGACCTGGACGAGCGTTGGCTACCTGTCGGGGAGCCACATCGACGCGATCTACCGGTCCGCGACCCGCTACGAGGGCTACTTCGCGATCGCGATCGCCGCGGTGGTGCTCGCATTCGTGGCGCGAGCGCTCTACCGGCGCCGGAGCTCGCGAGGTCGGGCGCCGGGCGGCAACGACTCGGAGCCGAGGCCGCGAGGCGGTTGACGTCGAGGCCGACCGGCATACCAGAAAAACGAGCGGCCCTTGTAGGCTGCCGCAAAGCGACAAAAAGGAGATCGCATGGTCAGCAAGGGACTCCTGGTCAGGCTGGAGGCGCTGCCCGGCCAGGAAACAGAGCTCGAGAACTTCCTGCAGGGAGCACGGTCGATCGTCATGGAAGAGCAGGGAACGGTCGCGTGGTTCGCGATCAAGATGGGGCCGTCGACGTTTGGGATCTTCGACGTGTTTCCCGATGACGCAGCCCGAGACGCCCACCTCGCCGGCGGCGTCGGCCAGGCACTCGGTCCGAACACGGGGAAGCTGTTCAGCGATCCGATCGTGGAGAAGCTCGACGTGATCTCGAACAAGCTGCCGGAGTGAGCGCTCCGGACGGCTGCGGCCGGTCAACGACCGTCCGTGGCCGCCCGCAGGTGCCGGAACTCCTCGCGCCTGGTACGTGGTTGACCCCGACCGCGACGTCGTGATTCCGGCGACGCCGTGGTCACCCTGGATCTGTACACCGGCCGCAAGGGCCGGCGGATCGTCGCCGTAGGGGCGACGGTCGACGCGCACCGAAGCCTCGATTCGCTTCAGGCCATCGCGGAGACTGATGCGGGAACCGTCCTCGTCGGCCACGGCGACCCATGGGTTCACGGCGCCCGGTCCGCGGTGGACCAGGCCCGCGACGCCGGTCCTGCCTGACTCACCGGAACGCCCGCGGGAGGAGCGAGCGCGCGGCGGCCGCCGCACCGAACTGTTTACGCCCGCTCTCCGCGCCTAGTTCAAGAAGAAGAAGAACCACCGAGGGCCGCCCGCGGCCAGGAGGGTCGCCTCATGCCAGAACGCATCCTCATCACCGGCGGCGCCGGATTCATCGGATCCCACCTCAGCCGCCGCCTCCTGTCCGACGGACACAAGGTGAGGGTGCTGGACAACCTCACCGAGCAGGTCCACGGCGACAGCATCCGTCCGGACTACCTCGACGCCGACGTGGAACTGATCATCGGCGACGTCCGCGAGCGCGCGACCGTCGACAACGCGCTGCGCGACGTCGACGTGGTCGTGCACCTGGCCGCCCGCGTGGGGGTCGGGCAGAGCATGTACGAGATCGCCGACTACGCCTCGGTCAACACGTACGGCACCAGCGTGCTGCTGCAAGCGATGATGGGACGTCCGGTGCGAAAGCTGCTGGTGGCGTCCAGCATGAGCATCTACGGCGAGGGGCTCTACCGCTACCCCGACGGCGAGGTGCGGGCCGGCCACGAGCGCCGGCGCCTGCAGCTGGAGAGCGCCCGCTGGGAGCTCGAGGACCGCGACGGCCGGGCGCTGACGCCCGTCGCCACCCCGGAGTGGAAGGCGCCGGCGCTGGCCTCCAACTACGCGCTGGGCAAGTTCGACCAGGAGCGCATGTGCCTGCTGTTCGGGTCCTCCTACGA
>QHBV01000073.1:3726-4829 GCA_003244035.1 Solirubrobacterales bacterium
GCGATCTTCGCCAACCGGCTGCTCAACCATCGCGCGCCGCTCATCTTCGAGGACGGCCGTCAGCGGCGCGACTTCGTCGCCGTCAGCGACGTGGCCGCCGGATGTGCGCTGGCGATCGAGCGCGACGGCGCCGACGGTCAGGCGATCAACATCGCCAGCGGCTCGAGCGTGAGCGTCGGGGAGATCGCCCAGCAGCTGGCCGCCATCCTCGGCGCGCCCGAGCGCATGGCGGTGCTCACCGGCAAGTACCGCGTGGGCGACATCCGACACTGTTTCGCCGATGTCGGGCTCGCCACCGAGCTGATCGGATACGCGCCGAACGTCGAGCTGGCCGACGGAATGGGGCAGCTCGCGCAGTGGCTGGAGGGACAGGCGTCCGAGGACCACGTCGAGTCGGCTGCCGCCGAGCTGGCCGCGCGGGGGCTGACGATATGAGCTCGGTCCTGATCACCGGAGGCGCGGGGTTCGTCGGCACCAACACAGCAGACCGGCTGCTGCGCGACGGCCAACGGGTCCGGATCCTCGACGACCTCTCGCGTCCCGGCGTGGAGGACAACCTGCGCTGGCTTGAGGGGCAGCACGGGTCACGGATGCAGGTCGAGCTCGGCGACGTGCGCTCGGCGTCACTCGTGCGACGCGCCCTGCAGGGCGTGGACACCGTCTTTCACTTCGCGGCTCAGGTCGCCGTCACCACCAGCTTCGAGGAGCCGATGCACGATGCCGGCGTCAACCTGCAGGGGACGCTGAACCTTCTGGACGCGGCGCGAGGGCTGGCGCGTCCACCGGCGATTGTCTTCACCTCGACCAACAAGGTCTACGGCTCGCTTCCCGATGTGGCGCTGCGCGAGTGCGACACACGGTATGAGCCCACCGACCCAGCGCTGCGGGCCGCCGGCGTCGGGGAGCGGCGACCGCTGCACTTCTGCACGCCCTACGGCTGCTCCAAGGGCGCCGCGGATCAGTACGTGCTCGACTGGTCGGCCAGCTTCGCGGTGCCGACGGTCGTATTCAGGATGAGCTGCATCTACGGACCCCATCAGTTCGGCACCGAGGATCAGGGATGGGTGGCGCACTTCGTGATCAGCGCGCTGACCGGCCAGCCA
>QHBV01000073.1:4844-5585 GCA_003244035.1 Solirubrobacterales bacterium
CTCGTCGACGCGCTGGTGATCGCCGGTGACCGAGCCCGGGAGCTGACCGGCACGGCGTACAACATCGGTGGCGGACCGGCGAACGCGATTAGCCTGCTGGAGCTCGTCGAGCTGATCGAGATGCTGGACGGCGATCGTCCCCCGCTGCACTCGGCAGCGTGGAGGCCGGGCGACCAGCGGTACTACGCGTCTGACACCACCGCCTTCGCGCAGGCCACCGGCTGGGCGCCGCAGGTCGATCCCCGCACCGGCGTCACCGCCCTGTATCACTGGCTGATCTCCCATCGCGCGTCCGCCCAGGCGGCGGCGTGACCGTCGCCCGCAGCGCGACCGGCCGCGCGACGATGGCCAGCGCGCTGATCGGTCGCGCCGGCGAGGTGCAGCTGCGCCAGGTGCCGCTGCCACAACCGTCCGGCAGTCAGGTGAGGGTGCGGCTGCAGGGATGCGGCGTATGTGGCTCAGACCTCCCCGTCTGGGAGGGACGCCCGTGGTTTGACTACCCCCGCGAGGCCGGGTCCCCCGGCCATGAGGGCTGGGGCCACGTCGACGCGATCGGACGCGACATCACGGATCTGGCCGTCGGCGACCGGGTGGCGGCGCTCGGCGTTCGCTCCTACGCGGAGTACGACCTGGTGGCGGCCGAGCACGCCGTGGTGCTCGATCCCGAGCTCGACGACGAGCCCTTCCCGGGGGAGGCGCTCGGCTGCGCCATCAACGCCTTTGAGCGGGCCCAAGTCACCC
>QHBV01000073.1:5632-7756 GCA_003244035.1 Solirubrobacterales bacterium
ATCTCGCGCCGCGCCACCGCTCGCGAGATGGCGGTCCGAATGGGAGCCCGGGACGTACTGGAGCTCGACGCCAGCGTGGCCGAGCGGGTGCGGGAGCTGACCGGCGGAGCGTTGTGCGACGTCGTGATCGAGGCCGCCGGCGTCCAGACCACGCTTGACGTGAGCGCAGCTCTCACCCGGGTGCGCGGCCGACTGGTCATCGCCGGCTATCACCAGGACGGTCCCCGCCAGGTCGACATGCAGCAGTGGAACTGGCGCGGAATCGACGTGATCAACGCCCACGAGCGCGACCCGGCGCGGTACGTCGCCGGGATGCGCGCCGCGGTCGACGCGGTCGTCCGCGGTCAGCTTGACCCCCGTCCGCTCTACACCCATCGTTTCGCCCTCGCCGAGCTCGGCTGGGCCTTCGCGACGATGCGCGAGCGCCCCGAGGGATTCGTCAAGGCCCTGGTGACGATGTGAGCTCGCTCCCGGCCAGCTCGGAGGTTCGCCACACCTCCATCCGCCGTCCCCGGATCGGCTTTCTGGGGACGGGCTGGATCGGACGCAGCCGGATGCAATCGCTGGCGGCCAGCGGCGTGGCCGATGTGGTGGCAGCGGCCGATCCCAGCGCCCAGGCGCGGGCCGCCGTCGCCGAGACACTGCCCGACACCGAGATCGCGTCCGACCTCGACAGCCTGCTCGCCTCAGACCTCGACGGGATCGTGATCGCCACCCCCAGCGCGCTGCACGCCGAGCAGGCCATAAGCGCTCTGGCCCAGGGCGTCGCGGTCTACTGCCAGAAGCCCCTGGCCCGCAACCGCCTCGAGACCCGGCGCGTGCTCGAGGCGGCCCGCCGCGCAGACCGGCTGCTGGCTGTTGACCTCTGCTACCGGAACGCTGACGCCGCACAGGCGCTGCGCCGGACGGTGCAGAGCGGCGAGCTGGGCGGCATCTACGCCGCCGATCTGGTGTTCCACAACGCGTACGGACCCGACAAGCCGTGGTTCACCCAGCGCTCGCTGTCCGGTGGTGGATGCCTGATTGATCTCGGCACCCACCTCATCGACCTGGCGCTGTGGCTGACCCGCAGCGCGGGCGCCGAGATCGTCAGCGCTCGGCTGCTGCGCCGCGGCCGGCCGGTGGACATCGCCGCCGATGCGGTCGAGGACTTCGCGTTGGCCGAGCTGCGCACCGATGCCGGCACCACCGTGCGCCTGGCCTGCTCCTGGTTTCTGCCGGCGGGCCAGGACTGCGTCTTTGAATGCACGCTCTACGGAACAGAGGGTGCCGTCGCGATGCGCAACCTCGACGGGTCCTTTTACGACTTCGCCGCCGAGCGCTACGACGGCACCCGCCGTCATCGGCTCTCGCGGGCCGGAGAGGACTGGGGCGCCCGCGGGATTGCCGCCTGGGCGCAGCGACTCGGTCCCGCGAACCGCTTCGACGCCGCCGGCGCCACTGAGCTCGATGCGCTGTCGGGCATCCTCGACGAGATCTACGAGGCCGGACGGTGAAGGTGCTGATGACCGCCGACACCATCGGCGGGGTGCTCACCTATGCCTGCGAGCTGATCACCGGGCTGCGCGAGCGAGACGCGGAGGTGGTCCTGGCGACGTTCGGCCGCCGGCCCTCCGTGGCACAGCGCAGGCGCCTGCGGGCGGCCGGCGTGACGCGGGTGTACGAGAGCGAGCTGGCGCTGGAGTGGATGGACGAGCCGTGGGCCGAACTGGCGCAAGCGCAGCGCTGGCTGCTGGAGCTCGAGCGCCGCGAACGGCCCGACGTGATCCATCTCAACGGCTACGGACATGCCGCCGCGCCCTGGCGCGCGCCGGTGGTGGTGGTGGCGCACTCGTGCGTGTGGTCGTGGTGGCAGGCGGTGCACGGGACCGAGCCGCCGCTGGGGTGGGCGCGCTACCGGGCCTGGGTTCGCGCCGGGCTGCACGCCGCCGCTGCCGTCGTCGCCCCCTCGCGGACGATGCTGGCCGAGCTGGACCGTCACTACGGCCGGTATGCGACGCCGCGATCGGTCATCCACAACGCCAGCTCGGTGCCGCCTGCGTCCGCCACGGTCGTCAAACGCCCCGTCGCGCTGGCCGCCGGGCGCTTCTGGGACCCGGCCAAGAACATCGCGCTGCTGGCTCG
>QHBV01000074.1:0-10886 GCA_003244035.1 Solirubrobacterales bacterium
CGAGCGCTCGTAGATCGTCAGCTCGTCGTCGGCGGCGGCGAGAAACGACTTCACGCGCTCGCCTCCGCGTGCTCGCGCTCGCGCTCGGCCGCGACGGCCGCCTCCACGACGGCCGCCAACCGGTCGATGTCCGCCCTCGTGCGCTGCTCGGTGATCGCGACCAGCAGGCCGTGACCCAGTTCTGGGTAATCGAGGCTCAGCGGGTACCCCGGGTTGACCCCGTGCTCGCGGCAGCGCTCAATCACGCGCGCCACCGGCGCGTCGATGCCAACCGCGAACTCCCTGACGACGGGCTGCTCGTGGAGCAGCGACACACCGTCGATCGCCCGCAGTCGCTCACGGGCATACGCGGTCCGCTGCAGCATCAGCTCGCCGAGCTCGACGATCCCGCCGCGGCCGAGCCAGCTCAGGTAGATCACGCCCGCGAGCGCGTTCAGCGCCTGCGCAGTGCAGATGTTGGATGTGGCCTTCTCGCGGCGGATGTGCTGCTCGCGCGTCTGCAGGGTCAGGACGAAGCCGCGCTTGCCGTCGAGGTCGCGCGTCTCGCCGGCGATCCGGCCGGGGATCCGCCGCATCAGCGCTTCGGTGGCGGCAAAGAACCCGAACGAGGGGCCCCCGAAGTCCAGGCGGCCCCCGAGCGTCTGTCCCTCGCCGACCGCCATGTCGACGCCACACTCGCCGGGTGGTTTGAGCAGTGCGAGCGGGAGCGGGTCGCAGGCGCAGATCGTCAGCGCGCCGACCTCGCGCGCGGCGGCGGCGAGTGGGTCGAGGCATTCGACCGCTCCGAGGAAGTTCGGCTGCTGTACGACAATGGCGCTGACGCCGGCGTCGAGCTCGGGCAGCTCGGTGACGCCGTCGGTCAACGCCGCCTCGTCGACCTGCATCCCCCACGCGCGGGCGAGCGTGGCGAGCGTCTCGCGCGAGTGCGGGTGCACGCCGCGCGATACGACGAAGCGCCGGCGGCCGGGATCCCGCAGCTTCGCGACGTAGCCGGCGGCGCCGACGGCGCTCGGGCCCTCGTACACCGAGGCGTTGGCGACGGGAAGGCCGGTCAGCTCACAGATCGCGGTCTGATACTCGAACATCGCCTGTAGACCGCCCTGGGAGATCTCCGGCTGGTAGGGCGTATACGGCGTCAGGAACTCCGAGCGGCCGACGATCGAGTCGATCAGCGCCGGGACGTAGTGGTCGTACATTCCGGCACCGAGGAACGACAGCTCGTCCTCCGTGCTGACGTTCTTCGCCGCCAGCGCACGCAGCTCCTCGAACACCTCCTGCTCGGAGAGGCCGGGACCGAGCGCGAGCGCGCGGTCAAGCCGCAGTCCCGCGGGGATGTCGGCGAACAGCTCCTGCACCGAATCGACTCCGATCGCTGCGAGCATCTCCCCACGGTCGCTGTCGGTCAGCGACGTATAGCGGGTCACCGAAGCGAGGCCCGGTAGGCGCCGGCGTCCATCAGCGACTCAGCCTGGGAGGGGTCGGACAGCTTGACCTTGACCAGCCACCCCTCGGCGTACGGATCCTCGTTGATCGTCTCAGGCTTCTCGGCCAGGGCTTGGTTGACCTCGACGATCTCCCCGGAGAGCGGGGCGAACACGTCCGAGACGGCCTTGACCGACTCGACCTCGGTGTAGGACTCGTCCTTGACGACCTGCGCGCCGACCTGCGGCGGGTCGAAGAACACGACCTCGCCGAGCGCGTCCTGGGCATACCACGTGACTCCGAACGTCGCCGTGTCACCCTCCACTCGCGCCCAGTCGTGCTCGGCGTGGTAGAGCAGATCATCGGGGTAGCTGGCGTCGGCGGCGGGCATGATCAGGATCCCTTTCGGTACAGGGGCTTGGTGGCGATCGTGGCGGAGCGAATCGTGCCACGCACGTCGATCTCGATCCGCGTGCCGGGCACGGCGCGCTGGACGGAAACGTACGCCATCCCGATCCCGCGCCGAAGGCACGGGGAGAAGCTCCCGCTCGTGACCACCCCGCCGCCGATCACTGGATTGCCCTGCCGCGCGATCCCGGGACCATCGATCGCGAATGGCACGAGCTGCTCGGCGGGGCCGTCCCTGCGCGCGGCCGCGACTGCCTCGGAGCCGATGAACCCGGTCTGCTCCCTGCAGCACCAGCCGAGGCCCGCTTGGATTGGGTCGCGATCCTCGCTCAGATCGTTTCCGTACAGGTGAAAGCACGCCTCCAGCCGCAGCGTGTCGCGCGCGCCGAGGCCGGCCGGCGTCGCGCCGCCGGCCAGCAGCGCGTCCCACACCGCGGGTGCGTCGCCGGGGTCGAGCAGCAGCTCGACGCCGTCCTCGCCGGTGTAGCCGGTGCCGCAGACCAGCAGCGCCGCTCCCGCGACCCTGCGCTCGCAGCAGTGCAGCCGCGCCGGCAGCCGGCCGTCCGCGAGCCCCTGCACGAGCGCCCGTGCCCGCGGGCCCTGAACGGCGAGCATCGCAAAGCCCGCGCGCCGGTCGACCACGTCGGCGTCGAACTGCGCCGCGTGCGAGCGCAGCCAGGCGAGGTCCTTGTCGTGGTTGGCGGCGTTGGTGACGGTCAGGAACTCACGCTCGGCCAGCCGGTAGGTGAACAGGTCGTCGAGCACGCCGCCGTCCTCGCGGCACATGACGCTGTACTGCGAGCCGCCCTCGGCGATCCGCCGAATGTCGTTAGAGAGCACGCGCTGGAGCAGCTCGCTCGCCTGTGGGCCCCGGGTCTCGACCTGCCCCATGTGCGAGACGTCGAAGACCCCGACGTCCCGGCGGACCGCCAGGTGCTCCTCGCGAATGCCGGCGTACTGCAGCGGCATTTGAAAGCCGGCGAATGGCACGAGCTTGGCGCCGGTGGCGATGTACCGGTCGTGCAGCGGGGTGCGGTGGAGGGTTGCCGGCGCGGCTGAGGACACTGCATGGAGAGGCTAGCGGCCGCGACACCCGTGATCCGCTTTGAGTGGAAGGAGGCCGGAGCTGCAAGGCGCGGCAGCGACGTTGCCGTTCGCTGCGCCGGCGGGCGATGCCGGCTAGTTCACCGCCCCGCCCGCGCCGCGATCTGGGTGGTCCCGTGGTACACCGAAGACAGGACCCCGAACACGGGCTTGCGGTTGCCGAAGAAATCGACTGCGCCCTTCTCCACGAACGGCGGGTGGGGCACCGGATCGCCGCCGCTCCATCCGGGCTTGGCGGCGAAGTCCTGCAGGAGCCAGTCGACCGCGCCCGACAGCCAGCGCTTGCTCGCGAACACGCCGAGGTCATACGCGGTCGAATCGGACTGGAACGCGTACGTGCCGCGAACCTCGACCGGCCCCGGGCGGCTACCCTCGGTCCCGAACTCGGTGACCATCAGCGCCTTGCGCGGATAGCAGGCGCGAAGGCTGTCGAGGAACGGCCCGAGCTCGCTGCGGTCGTCGGTCGTGCCGCCGCCGGCGTCGAACCAGCCGAAGTAGTCGTTGTAGCCGATCACGTCGAGCGGCGCGTACGCGCTCTGGCAGGGGACCCCCGGCCAGTCGGTGATCGCCATCCCGACCGGACGGGTCGGGTCGAGCCGGTGGGCAAGCGCGGTGGCGCTCGCGATGTAGCTCGCCTCCGCGGAGCTGGGCGGCGTCGGCAGCTCGTTGCCGATACTCCACAGCATCACCGAGGGGTGGTTCTGGTTGGCGAGGATGTTGGCCTGCAGCAGCGCGTCGGCGCGCGCGCGGAATCCGGGCAGCGCGAGGGTTGCCCGCTGCATCTGGTAGACGGGGACCTCCGACCAGATCAGGACTCCGTAGCGGTCGGCCATCTCCTGGATCTCGGGGTTGAGCGGGTAGTGCGAGCGGATCACCCTCGCGCCGATCGCGCGGACCCACCCGAACAGCCGGCGCAGCTGTGCGGGGCTCAGCGCCGCCCCCGTTTCGAGGCTCTGCTCGTGCAGCGCCACCCCCCGCAGGTGCAGGAGCCTGCCGTTGAGCTCGAGCTGGCCTCCCCGTGAGACCGTGATGCTCCGGACCCCGCTCTCGGTGACGTAGCCGCCGAGGCGCTTGCCGCGCGAGTCGGCCAGGGTCAGGGTCGCGCGGTAGAGCGCGGGGTCGGTCGGCGACCACAGGCGCGGATGGGCGATCTGGACCTGCGCCCGGGCGGTCCAGGTCGCGTGCGGGGCGATCGTGGCGGCGCCGAAGTGCAACCGCGCTGTCCCGTATGAGCCGTCCAGCCGGACCGACTGCGGCGAGCCGGTGACGTTGCGCACCAGCGCCCGCTCGGAGATCGTGGCCGCGCAGCGCGGGCAGCGCAGCAGTGGGCGAACCTGCACCTGGGCGAGGTCTGCGCGCTGCACAGAGCGCAGGTACACCTCGCGCAAGATGCCCCCGTAGTTCCACCACAGGCCGCTCGGGCCGGGGGGGAAGTCCTCCGGCGTGCGCCGGTCGTCGACACGCACGACCAGGCGGTTGACCCCGGCGTGCAACCCGCTCAAGTCGAGCTCGAATGGCACATACGCGCCTGCATGACTGCCGATCTGACGGCCGTTGAGCCAGATCGTGGCGTAGTAGTTGACCGACTCGAAGCGGATGATCCAGTGCCGGTCACGGGCCTTCACGTAGCTCGCAAAAGCCCTGTGCGGGAGCGTGAAGTCCCGGCGGTACCAGCCGACCGAGCCGGTCATGCTCGCGTTCGAGAAGTCACCCGCGTTGTAAGCGTTGGGAACCGTCACTCCAGCCCAGCCGGCGGTCGCGGCGGCGTCGCGCCAGAAGCCCTCGGCCAAGCCCACGTCACCGGAATCGGCGCGGTACAGCCAAGCGCCGCCGAGCAGGTAGCGATCGCTCTGGCCGTCGGTGTAGAGCGCCCCCTTGATCGGCGGCGAAACGGCATAGGTCACCCCCTGCGCGTGCGCCGCGGGGGCCGCGGCGACGCCGATCGCCAGCACGACCAGCACCAGCCGCAGGGCGCGGAGACGCGCGATCATGCGATCACGATCCGGCGCACCACTGTCGTCTTGTTGCCCGCACGATCGGTGACGAGCACCGTCACCCGGTAGCGCCCGTGCCTGCGGTAGACATGGGACGCATGGGAGGCTCCGTGTGAGATCCTCGACGACGACCCGTCGCCCCACTTGACCACCACCTTGGAGATCCCCGAGGCATCCGCCCGACGCTCGGGCGGCGGCGCGTCCGTGTAGCGCACGTGAACCCGAAGGCGCGAGCCCACGCCCCGCCTGCCCGTGAGCGTGAAGCTGACCTTCGGAGCGACCGTGTCCACCCACACCGTCGCGGGGCGCGACGTGCTCTGCAGCCCCGCCGGGTTCACGGCGGTGACCTGCAGCTCGTGGGGGCCTTGCGCAAGCGCCGCCGGCGCCCGCAGCGAGGGCGCGTACGTCTGACCGACCGGGGTGCCGTCAAGGCTGACGGCGTACAGCAGCGGTCCCCACGGCGCGCGGGGGGGCGACCATCTGAGCACAGGCTGCTTGGTCCGCACGTATGTCGGCGATCGGCGCGAGCCGAACGGCCCCGGCGGCTGGTAGAGCTGCGCGGTGACGATCCGGGTCGAGCTCCCGCTCCCCTGCACCCAGGCCACGGCGACATCGGCGGCGACGTCGCCGGCGGCCACCAGCCCGCGGGCGGCGACCGCCGGGCCGAGGTAGGGCGACGACAGGACCAGCTCCCCGCCGAAGCCCGAGCCGTCGTAGAAGCGGGCGCGGATCTCGGGCGCGCCGGCGCTCCCCGGCTGCTGCTGCCACGCGATCAGCCCGTCGTGATAGCCGGCGCGCGCGGGGACCGCGTACGGTGGCGTCAAGTTCAGCGCGCTGTCCACGCGCTGCACGCCGACGGGCACGCCATTGTTGGCGAGGACCATCGCGAAGAGCTGGTTCGAGCCCACCCGAGCCGAGCTCACGAGACCCTGACCGTACTCGTCGATGGCGATCTGCGGCGAGTTCGCGCCGCCGGTCCCGGGGGTGGAGAGGCCGTCGGCCGAAACCACGGGGTCGTACTGCGAGGCCCGCAGCCGGCGCTCGAGCACGCGCTGCCGCGCTAGGCCGCTCGCGAACACCTCGTGGAAGGCCACTTCGGCGTACGAGGAGTCGCCTCCGGTGCCGACGCTCGGCTGGTCGGCTGAGACCTCGCTCCAGCCCCCGAGCGATGGCACGTCGACCTGCTGGTAGACGACGCTCGGGGAGGTCCCCCAGACGCGGCGGGAGTAGACATGGCCCGCCTCTCCCCAGACCACGATCGCGACGCCGTCGCCGGCCACCGCCACCTGCGGCCGTCCGGTCCCGGCGCCGGCGTCATCGGCGGGAGCGGCGTCGAGCGGCGCGGACTCGAGCGCCCAGCTTCCCTTCGAGTAGTAGGCGGTGCGCACGTCGTGGCCCCCGGCGCCCGCCGCGGCGAATGCGAGATACCCCACGCCCGACTCGCCCAGCTCAAGCGCGGGGTTGGCGGCGCCGGCGAACAGCCCCACGGGCGCGCCGTAGGCCGCCGCCGCGCTCGCACGCCGCACGACGTACAGGGCGCCGTCGTTGATGAACCCCGCCAGCAGCAGTCCCCCGTCTCCGGCCGCGATCACCGGCTGTGAGGACGGGCCGCCGAGCGTGCCATCGACCTCGACGGGTGACTGAAACACCCCTCCGAGCAGCGCCGAGACGAACACGTGCGCCACGCCCCCGACCTGCTTGAGATAGATGAGCCCACCGGTGCCGTCGCGCGCCACCGAGAGCCCGGAGACGCCGGTGATGCCCGAGCCGGCATCGATCGCCCGCGGGGGGGCGGGAACCGGAACCGCGGCGCGTGCACCTCCCGGAAGCGCGGCGAGCACGAGCGCGGCGGCGAGCAGCGCGCGCATCCAGGACGCGCGCAAGCTCCTCGGTTCGGTTGCGAGATCCGTTCTGACCAGGTTGGAACGGTTGCGAAGGCGCAAAGTTGCGCCCCTTACACCCGCCCGCGGGCGCTGGCCGCGATCCCTAACGGTTTCGCAAGAACGACGGGATCTCGATCTCGTCGTCGCGGATCTCGAGCGAGGAGCGCTGGCGATCATCCATCGTCACGTCGCGATCGCGACGCGCACGGCGGGTCGACTCGCGCGCCGAGCTCGGGTGGGCCTGCCCGTGGTCGAAGCCGGTGGCGATCACCGTCACCCGCACGTCGTCGCCGAGGGCGTCGTCGATCACCGCGCCGAAGATGATGTTCGAGTTCGAGTCGGCGGCGGCCTGGACGATCTCGGCCGCCTCGTTGACCTCGAACAGCCCCAGGTCGTTTCCGCCCGTGATGTTGAGCAGGATCCCCATCGCCCCCTCGACGGACTCCTCCAGCAGCGGGGAGGAGATCGCGATCTTCGCCGCCTCGGCCGCGCGGCTCTCGCCGCCCGCGCTGCCGATCCCCATCAGCGCCGTGCCGGCGTCGTGCATGATCGTCCGCACGTCGGCGAAGTCGAGGTTGATCAGCCCGGGGATCGTGATCAGGTCGGTAATGCCCTGGACCCCCTGGCGCAGGACGTTGTCCGCCTCCCGGAACGCGTCGAGGATCGTCGTGCGTCGCTCGACGACCGCGAGCAGCTTCTCGTTGGGGATCACGATCAGCGTGTCGACGTGCTCGCGGAGCTTCTGGATCCCCTCCTGCGCCTGGCGGCCGCGCTGCGCCCCCTCGAACGTGAACGGCCTCGTCACCACGCCGACGGTCAGCGCGCCGATCTCGTTCTTGGCGATGTCCGCGATCACTGGGGCTGCCCCCGTGCCGGTGCCGCCTCCCTCGCCGGCGGTCACGAACACCATGTCGGCGCCCTTCAGCGCTTCCTTGATGTCGTCTCGCGACTCGGCCGCGGCGCTCTGGCCGACGTCCGGGTTGGCGCCCGCGCCGAGCCCCTTGGTCAGCTCGTGGCCGATGTTGAGCTTGATGTCCGCGTCGCACATCGCGAGCGCCTGCGCGTCGGTGTTGCAGGCGACGAACTCGACCCCACGCAGGCCGGCATCGACCATCCGGTTGACCGCGTTGGTGCCGCCGCCGCCGACGCCGACGACCTTGATGACTGCCAGGTAACTGCCGCTTTCCATGTGATGACCGTCCGACCCTCGAGGTAGTGTGGAGTGTTTTTCACTCGCACGCTGATAGCGGGATTTTTGCACGTTATGGCCTGAAGCTGCACGAAGTCAACGCTAGCAGCCGCTCGCAACATTACTTGCAGTTCCGTGAACTCTCGACAGGTGCCCGAGAGTTGCGCCCAGACGACCTCAAGCTCTACTTCAGGGTCAGCCTTTCCCGGCGCCGGTTGCCGGCCGCGCCGGATCGCTGACGTCGATGTAGCCCGCGCCGGCTGCGCCCGCGTCCGTCAGCACCGCGATCGCGCCCCTCCATTTCGCCGCCGCCTGGGTCGCGCCACCGAAGTAGATCGCCGGCCCGCCCCGCAGCTGGGCGACCAGCCCATGCACAGCGACGGTCGTGACCTCGCTGACGTGGGCGAGGAGCTGGTAGGGGGCCGCCGCGAGCAGCGCCACCGCGCGCAGCGCCTCAGGGTCGCGCAGGCGCTTGCCCGCCGGCGCTGCGGGCACCGGGATCGACGGCAGCGCCTGGGACGGGAGCACGTCGTGCAGCAGCGTCCCGTCGCTGGCGACGGCGATCGTGTGCCTGCCAGCCACCACGGCTGCGACCGGGGCATGCTCGACCACCCGGATTCGCATCCCGTGTGGGAACTGGGTGCTGACCTCGAGCTTCCTGACGACCGAGTAGGGGACGATCGCCGTTCGGAGCCGATCCATTCGCACATCGAGCGTGGTCATGCCGCGCGCGGCTGCGCTCAGCGCTGAACCGATCCGCGCGGCGTCCGGTCCGCTCGCGCCCGTCACCACAACGCGATCCACAGAGACCAGCGAGGAGTCGCGCAGCCATAGCCAGGTGCCACCAAGCACCCCGGCCAAGGCCACCAGGGCGATCAGCACCCGCGGCCGCGGACGCGGGATGTGGCGCCGCCGCACCCGCGCCCCCTCCGGCACGCCGGAGGCGATCATCTCCGCTTCCAACCGCCGGGGAGCTCCACCGCGCCCAGCGTCTGCACCTCGGGCTCGAGCTCGACGCCGAAGCGCTCGCGCACGCGCCGGCGTCCCTCGGCCATCAGCGCGATCACGTCGGCGGTGGTGCCCTCGCCGTGGTTCTCGACGAAGTTCGCGTGCTTGACCGAGAAGCCTGCGCCCCCAATCCGCAGTCCGCCGCAGCCGGCCGCTGCCAGCAGCTGCCCGGCCGTCCGCTGCCCGGCCTGGGGGCCCTTGGGATTCTTGAAGGTCGAGCCGAAGGTCTTGATCCCACCGGGCTGCGCCGCCTTTCGATCTGCGCGCATCCGTGCGAGCGTGGCTTTGACCTCCGCGCTCGCGGCGGGCTCGAGCGCGAAGCAGGCGCGCGCGACGATCTCCCCCCGCTCGAGGTTCGAGCGGCGATAGCCAAACCCGAGCTGCTGGGGCCCGCGGCGATCGGTCCCCGCGGCGCTGACCACGTCCACCCACCCCAGCACGCGTGCCAGCTCGCCGCCGTACGCATTCGCGTTCATCCGCACGGCGCCGCCGACCGAGCCGGGAATGTTGACCCCGAACTCGATCCCGCTCAGGCCAGCCCGCGCGGCCGCCGCGGAGACGGCCGGAAGGCGCGCGCCCGCGCCGCAGTGGATTCGTGTGCCTTGGGATTCGATCTTGCTCAGGTCCTGCTCCAGCTTGATGACCAGCCCGCGGACGCCGGCGTCCGCAACGAGCAGGTTCGACCCCGAGCCGACCACTCCTACCTCGAGGCCCTCGGCCGCGCTCCACGCGAGCAGGCGCTCGAGCGCTTCGAGCGTGCCCGCGCGGGCGAACAGCTCCGCCGGCCCACCCGTCCGGATCGTGGTCAACCGGGCCAGCGGGTACTCACGCTGAACGCCTGGCGGCAAGTCGGCCATGACCGCTCAGGGTAGACTCGCGGCATGACGCACGAGCAGGCAACAGCGCGTTGTGAGCGGCTCAACCGGGAGGAGACCGGGGCGCGGCACTGGTTCGCCAAGCAGGCCGGCGACGACGACTGGCAAGTCGTCTCGGCGACTGCCCCGGGCCTTCAGGCACACGGACCGCTCAAGGAAGGCGTCGGGATGCAACCGGGGACGCCGGACCCACCCGACCCACGCCCGGCGATCATCCGCAACATCCCTCCGTACGGCCCGGGGATCGCGTAGCCGAGCTGCGTCCGGCGCTCAGGCGACGAGCGCGCGCCCGAGCGCATCGATGTCCCCGGCGCCCATCACCAGGCACAGGTCTCCCGGGCGCAGCGTGGCCTGAAGAAATCCCCGGGCGTCGTCGTGGCGCGGTAGCCACGCGACCGTCCGGCCCCCGGCAGCGTCGGCGGCGGCGCTCGCCACCATCCTGCCATCGACGCCGGGGAAGTCCTCGGCGCGCTCACGGGCGGGATACACCGCCAGTACCGCGGCCACATCCGCCCGGGCGAGCGCCGCGCCGAGCTCGCGCGCCAACGCCTGCGTACGCGAATACAGGTGGGGCTGCAGCACGGCCACGAGCCGCCCGGGTGCGAGCGTACGGGCAGCGGCGATCGCGGCCGCGACCTCGGTCGGATGGTGGGCGTAGTCGTCGTAGACGGGTACGCCCGCACCGGTCCGGCCGAGACGCTCCAGGCGCCGACGCACTCCGCCAAAGCTCGCGATCGCCGCGACGGCGCGAGCTGGATCGACCCCGGCGAGCTCACACGCCGTCAGCGCGCCCGCGGCGTTGAGGGCATTGTGGGCGCCGGGGACGGCGAGCGCCACCTCGCTCCCCCGCCAGCGAAAGCGCGAGCCGCCGGGGTGCAGCACGGGCTCCGGCGCGTCGTAGCTGACGGCGCCCGCGGGGCGCAACGCCAGCAGCTCGGGACGGTCCCAGACGACCGCGTGCTCGCTCGCGGACAAGAAGGCGCGGAACGTGGCCTCGAGCTCG
>QHBV01000074.1:10894-11512 GCA_003244035.1 Solirubrobacterales bacterium
TGGTCGAGCTCGGCGTTGGTGAGAACGGCGATCTCCGGGGTCAGCTTCAGCAGCGAGCGATCCGATTCGTCGGCCTCGACCACGACCCACGGCCCGCTCCCCCACCCGGCGTTCGAGTCGGTGGTGGCGAGCTCGCCGCCGACCACGTACGGGGGGTCCCAGCCGCAACCGCGCAGCACGTGGACGATCATCGCGGCGGTCGTCGTCTTGCCGTGCGTCCCGGTGACCGCGATACAGCGACGCAGCGCCGCGATCTGCGCCAGCAGATCGGCTCGGTGGAGCTCCCGGCCGGCGGCCACCCGGCGCTCCGGGTTGTCGGCCGGTACCGCGCTCGAGTAGACGACCTCGGCCCCGCTGGGCACGTTCTCGGCGGCGTGGCCCGCGATCGCGTCGATGCCGTGGGCGCGCAGTCGCTCGGAATACGGCGAGCGCGCGCGATCAGAGCCCGTGACCCGCGCCCCGAGCGCGCGCGCCACCAGCGCGAGCCCGCTCATGCCGGCTCCGCCGATCCCCACGAAGTGCAATCGCCGCGTGGACCAGTCGGGGTCGCCGGGGGCGGTTTGGGGCTCGAGCGGCATGGTAGGTTAAGGGTAAAGCGACACGGAGGTCATGCATGAC
>QHBV01000075.1:0-7060 GCA_003244035.1 Solirubrobacterales bacterium
AGCTGGCGCTCGGCCTGATAGGCGGCGTTCTCGCCGTTGTTGCGCGCCTCCGCGAGCTCGCGCAGGCGCGCAACAACGGCGAGAACGCCGCCTATCAGGCCGAGCGCCAGCTCACCGATCTTGGCGATTCGGTCGACTCCTCCTCCAAGGAGGAGATCGAGGCGGCGATCAAGGCTGTGCGCGAGGTGCTCACCTCGGAGGATCCCGCGGACATCAACGCCAAGACCGACGCGCTTCAGAGCTCCTTCCATAAGGTCTCCGAGGCGATGTACCAGCGCGCCCAGGAGCAGGCGGCGGCGTCCGGCGACGGCGCCGGCGCCCACACCAACGGCGCGGGCACGGCCGAGGAGGACGTCGTCGACGCCGAGGTCGTCGACGAGGGCACGAAGAAGTGACGCCGGCCGACCCCACCGTCGATCCGCGGGCGCCGGCGGCCGCGGGACCGCAAGCGCCTGAGGCGAGTGGGCCTCAGGCGCCCGAGCCCGCGCCACTCGAGCCGGACGCGCGCGGCGGCCCCGCGCCACTCGAGCCCGACGCGCCCGGCAGCCCTGCGCCGCTCGTGGGCGACGCGCCCGGGCCCATGCCCGAGGACCACGAGGGCAGGCTCGAGCGCGACCTCGACGAGCTCACGGCCCAGGCCGAGAAGGCCGACGAGTACCTCGAGCTGGCGCAGCGCACGAAGGCGGACTTCGAGAACTACCGCAAACGAGCGATCAGGGAGGCGGCCGCGGCCCAGGAACGGGGCGTGGTCAAGCTCACGCGCGAGCTGCTGCCGGCGGTCGACAACCTCGACCGCGCGCTGGCGGCCGCCGACGGGGCTACGCCGGTGGCCTCCGGGATCAAGCTCGTGCACGCGGAGGTCCTGGCCGCGCTCGCGCGGGTCGGGATCGAGCCCTTCTCGCCCGTAGGCGAGCCCTTCGATCCCCAGCTCCACGAGGCCGTCGCCCAGCGGTCGGTTCAGGGCGCCGAGGCCGGGACGGTCGTCGAGGTGTACCAGCGCGGGTACCGGCTCGGTGAGAGCGTGCTGCGCCCCGCGCGGGTGCTCGTCGCGCAGTGAAGGCGGTGAGCGGCGATGGCTGACAGGCCTGACTACTACAAGGTCCTCGGGGTCGGGAAGAACGCCTCCGAGGAGGAGATCAAGAAGTCCTACCGGAAGCTCGCGCGCAAGTATCACCCGGACCGGAACGCCGGCGACAAGCAGGCGGAGGAGCGCTTCAAGCAGATCTCGCAGGCGCACGACGTGCTCTCCGATCCCGACAAGCGCAAGGCCTACGACCGCGGCACTGGGGCCTTCGGCGGCTTCGGCGCGCCGGGCGGGGCCTCCGGGGGCTTCGATCCGAGCGCGTTCGGCGGCGTCGGCGACATCCTCTCGAACCTATTCGGGGGAGCGCCCGGGGGGACGGGGGCCGGCGGGCGAACCGGCGCCACCCGCGGCGGGCGTGCCCGCGAGGCGCGCGGCCGCGATCTCGAGACCGAGGTGTCACTCAGCTTCGACCAGGGGGTCCACGGCGCCCAGGTCCCGCTCGCGGTTCCCACCTCGAAACCGTGCCCGACCTGCCATGGGACGGGGGCGCGGCCCGGCACCACCCCAAAGGTCTGCCCCGTCTGCAATGGCCGCGGCATCGAGGCCCAGAGCCAGGGGATCTTCTCGATCTCGCAGCCGTGCTCGAATTGCGGCGGCTCGGGCACCGTGATCGAGGACCCGTGTTCCACCTGCGGAGGCAGCGGCGCGCAGCGCAGCGTCCGGCGGCTGCGCGTCAACATCCCCGCCGGCGTGCGTGACGGCAGCCGGATCCGGCTCGCCGGCAAGGGCGAGCCGGCACCCCGCGCCGCCGCCGCGGGACCCGCCGGCGCCGGCGCTGGGGGTCCAGCCGCGGGAGGCGGAGGTGGTCCCGGGGACCTGTACGTGATCACGCGCGTGGCTGACTCGCCGGTGTTCAAGCGAGCCGGGGAAAACCTCGAGGTCGAGGTCCCCTTGACGATATCCGAGGCGATCCGCGGGGGTGTGATCGAGGTCCCGACGCTGAACGGCTCGAAGCGACTGCGCGTCCCTCAGGGCACCAAGCACGGAACGGTCCAGCGGCTGCGGGGCGAGGGCCCACCACGCCTCGGCGCCAACGGCCGCGGCGACATCCACTACCGGTTCGTGATCGACGTGCCCGTGTCGCTCTCGGCCGCTCAGTCCGAGGCGGTTGACAGGCTCTCCGACGTGTTGGACGGCGATCCCCGCGCGAAGCTGTTCGAGCAGGCGCGGGCCGCGGGCTGATGCCGGTCCGTCGCGTCATCAGCACCGCTCGGGTGCAGGTGTCCTCGGACCGCGGCGTGTTCATGATCTCGGTCGCGGCCGAGCTGGCGGACATGCACCCGCAGACGCTGCGCATGTACGAGGCGCGTGGGCTGATCGAGCCCAAGCGCTCGCCGAAGGGAACGCGGCTGTACTCTCATCAGGACGTGCAGCGGTTGCGCCGGATCCAGGAGATGACCGCGGAGCTCGGGATGAACCTCGCCGGCGTCGAGCGTGTGCTGGAGCTCGAGCAGCAGCTCTCGTCGATGACGCGCAAGCTGCAGGCGCTGCAGCGGCGCGCCGGCGAGCTGACCGCCGAGGTGCGCCGGCTCGAGGCGCTGCGTCGCGAGCTGCGGGCCGAGATCGTGCCGTACGCGCGTGGCGGCGCGCTGGTGCGTTACGGCGAGTCGCAGCCCTTCGGCGTCCGCGCCGCCGGTCGCTGAGGTGGGCCGGCGCGCGCTCCCCGCGGCGGCGCTGGCGCTACTGGTGGCGCTACTGGCAGCGCCGGCGGCGGTCGCGGCGCCGCCCACCGCGCGCCTGGGCCAGACCGCGCGGATCGCGAAGCTCGGCGCTGCCCCGCCCTCCCAGCCGCTGCAGCTGGTGCTCCCGCTGCGAGCCGATTTGACGGGCCTGCAGCGGTTTGCGCTCGCGGTCACGACCCCGGGCTCGCCCCAGTACGGGCAGTACGAGCCGATCGCGCGGCTGGCGCGGCGGTTCGGGGCTTCGGCGGCCACCCGGGCGCGCGCGCTCGGCTATCTTCGCCGCGTAGGCGCCACCGGCGTCAAGCTCGATGCGACCGGCCTGTTCGCCGACGCGACGCTCGGCACCGGGCTCGCGGAGCGGCTGTTCGCCGCGCCGCTGGCGCGGTTCCGCGCGCAGGATGGCTCCCGCTTCGTGCAACCGGCCGGCGAGGCCGCGACCAACGTCCGTATCCCCGCCCCGCTGCGCGGCCTGGTGACGGCTGTCGTCGGGCTCGACACGCGCCCGCTCGCGCACGCTGCCGCGCAGCCGGCCTCGGCCTACTACCCGGCAAACGGCACGCAGTCCGGGTGCCCCCAGGGGGCGGGCACCGGGGGGTTCACGCCCAACCAGTACCTGACCGCGTACGGCTACGACCCGCTCCAGCACGCCGGCGTCACCGGTCAGGGCCAGCGAGTCGCCCTGATCGAGATCGACGGCTTCAAGGCCTCCGACCTCGACACGTTCGCGAGCTGCTTCGGGCTGAGCGTGCCCGCGATCAACAGCTACGGCGTGGGGCTCTCACGCCTGCTGGCGCCGGGGGGCGAGTCGACGCTCGACCTCGAGCTGCTCGGCGCCGCGGCGCCCGGGCTGAAGGCAATCGACGTGTACGAGACCCATGCCGATGCGGCCTCGACGCTGAGGGCGCTGATCGCGCCGCTGCAGAGCCCCGGCCGCAAGCCGCAGGTCGTCTCCGTCTCGCTCGGCCTGTGCGAGCCGCTGGCGTATCTCGCGGTTGGGCGCCGAGCGCTGAGCAGCGTCGAGGACGCGCTGGCGATGGGGACCGCGTCGGGGGTCACGTTCTTGGACGCGAGCGGCGATTCGGGCTCCGCCGACTGCACCGCCGCCGATGGCACGCCGCTGGATCGCCTGTCGGTCAACTACCCGGCCTCCTCGTGGTGGGTGACCGGCGTCGGCGGCACCAACGTGGTTCTGGACCGGGCAAACCGGATCGCCGGGCAGACCGTTTGGAACGACGCGGGGCTCGCCCCCGGATCGGCCGGTGGCGGCGGCAGCAGCATCCTGCTGAACCGGCCGCCCTACCAGAAGGGGACGGTGGCGGCCAACCATCGGGGGGTCCCCGATGTCGCGATGCTCGCCGACCTCGCGCCCGGATACGCGATTTATTGCTCGAGCCCGGACTGCGTCCCGAAGGGCGTGTCCGCCTGGCAGACGATCGGCGGCACCAGCGCCGCGACGCCGCTGCTCGCGGGTGGCTTTGCGCTCGTGGACCAGCTGCTGGGCGCAAGCGGGCGGGAGCAGCTGGGACTGGTCAATCCGCTGCTGTACGAGGCCGGCCGGTCGAACGCGGCCGCGAGCTTCTTCGACGACGTGACCGTGGGCAGCAACGATGTCGGTCCGTTCATCGGCAACGGACGACCCCTCGGCTGCTGCACCGCCGCTCCCGGCTACGACGAGGCGTCGGGCTTGGGGAGCGTCAACCTCACCCAGTTCGCCCAGCTCGCGGTCACGACGGCGCCGAAGATCGTGCACGTGTCGCTCTCGCTCCCGCGCCACCAGCGGCCGCTCGCAGCCCGCGCGGTCCGCGCGACGGTGTCGTGCACTGGCCCCTGCAGGCTGGCTGCCTACGCGGATGTCGCGATCGGGCGCGGTCGGGCCTTCCAGGTGAAGTCTCGGCCCCGCTCCCTGGGCTCCGCCGGTCGCAGGACGGTCGCGATCAGCTTCACCGGTAAGGAGCTGCGACGGCTCCGCTCGGCGCGCGCCCACCACCAACGGATCCGGGCCAAGATCTTCGGCGTGATCCTCACCGGCTACGGCTACGTGCTCAGACAGACGCGAGGTCAGACGCTGACGATCGGGGGGTTGTGAGCGTCCCACCCGTCTGCCATAATCTAAGTCACGTAGACTTAGATTTCTCGAGACGCCCGGAGACCGAATGCAACCAGACAGATTCACGATCAAGTCCCAGGAGGCGCTGCAGGCCGCCCAGCGGCTCGCCGACGAGCGCCGCAGCCCCCAGACCACGCCCGAGCACCTGCTGGCGGTACTGCTCGAGCAGGAGGCCGGCGTCGTCGCGCCGGTCCTGCGCAAGCTTGGGGTCGACCCCGCCGGCGTTCGCCAGGCGCTCGCCCCCGCGCTCGACGCGCTGCCCAAGCTGACCGCGGGAGGCGGCCGCGAGGAGCCGGCCGGCGGCTCCGGCGAGCTCGTCCAGGTCTTGCGTGCCGCCGAGGGCGAGATGCGCGATCTGAAGGACGAGTACATCTCGACCGAGCACTTGATGCTCGCGCTCGCGAACCATCCCGGCAAGGCCGGCGACGCGCTGCGCGGGGCCGGCGCGGGTCACGACGAGCTGCGCAGGGCGCTCGAGCAGGTGCGCGGCTCACATCGCGTGACCGATCAGAGCCCCGAGGAGAAGTTCCAGGCGCTCGAGAAGTACGGGCGCGATTTGACCGAGGCCGCCTCACAGGGCAAGCTCGATCCGGTGATCGGGCGCGACGAGGAGATCCGGCGCGTGATCCAGGTCCTGTCCCGGCGCACGAAGAACAACCCGGTTCTGATCGGGGAGCCGGGGGTTGGCAAGACCGCGATCGCGGAGGGCCTCGCGCAGCGGATCGTCTCCGGCGACATCCCCGAGGGGCTCAGGGACCGCCGCGTGATCGCGCTCGACATCGGCGCGCTGATCGCGGGCTCGAAGTACCGAGGGGAGTTCGAGGACCGTCTCAAGGCGGTGCTCAAGGAGATCGCCGACGCCCGTGGGCAGGTCGTGCTGTTCATCGACGAGCTGCACACGATCGTCGGCGCCGGCGGTGCCGAGGGTGCCGTCGACGCGGCCAACCTGCTCAAGCCGATGCTCGCGCGCGGCGAGCTCCGCGCGATTGGCGCGACTACGCTCGACGAGTACCGCAAGCACGTCGAGAAGGACCCGGCGCTCGAGCGCCGCTTCCAGCCGGTGTACGTGGGCGAGCCGAGCGTCGAGGATACGATCGCGATCCTGCGCGGGCTCAAGGAGCGCTACCAGGTCCACCACAAGGTCCGGATCCAGGACTCGGCGCTGGTCGCGGCGGCGACGCTCAGCCACCGCTACATCGCCGATCGCTTCCTTCCGGACAAGGCGATCGACCTGGTCGACGAGGCAGCCTCGCGGATCCGGGTGGAGATCGACTCCAAGCCGACCGAGATCGACGAGGTCGACCGGCACATCATGCAGCTCGAGATCGAGCTGCAATCGCTCGGGGGCGCCCACGACGACGACCCGGGAACGGCGGCGCGCCGGGCGCAGCTCGAGCGCTCGCTCGCCGAGGGACGCGAGCGCTCGACCGCGATGCACGCCGAGTGGCAGCGGGAGAAGGAGACGATCGGCGCCGTCGCCGAGCTCGGCGAGCGGCTCGAGCAGGCGAAGATCGAGCTGGAGCGCTCCCAGCGCGAGGGCGACCTCGGACGCGCGGCCGAGCTTCAGTATGGGACGATCCCGGACCTCGAGCGCCAGCTCGCGCAGGCCGAGTCGGCGCAAATCGAGCGCGAGGGCTCCGGCGCAGCGCCCAAGTTCCTCAAGGAGGAGGTCGACGCCGAGGACGTGGCCGAGATCGTCGCCAAGTGGACCGGGATTCCCGTCTCGCGCCTGCTGGAGGGCGAGATCGAGAAGCTGGTGCACATGGAGGAGCGCCTGCACCAGCGGGTGATCGGCCAGGACGAGGCGGTGTCGGCCATCGCGAGCGCGCTGCGACGCTCGCGGGCGGGGCTGCAGGATCCCGATCGGCCGATCGGCACGTTCCTGTTCCTAGGACCGACGGGTGTGGGCAAGACCGAGCTGGCGCGCGCGCTGGCGGAGTTCATGTTCGACAGCCAGGACGCACTGGTTCGGATCGACATGTCGGAGTACATGGAGAAGCACTCGGTCTCGCGGCTTCTCGGCGCGCCGCCCGGCTATGTCGGCTACGAGGAGGGTGGCCAGCTGACCGAGGCGATCCGCCGCCGGCCGTACTCGGTTGTGCTGCTCGACGAGATCGAGAAGGCCCACCCCGACGTCTGGGGCGCGCTGCTCCAGGTGATGGACGACGGTCGCCTGACCGACGGGCA
>QHBV01000075.1:7094-10664 GCA_003244035.1 Solirubrobacterales bacterium
TTCAAGCCCGAGTTCATCAACCGCCTGGACGACATCGTCGAGTTCCACCCGCTCACCCGCGAGCAGATCTCCTCGATTGTGGACCTGCAGGTCACGCGACTGATCGGGCGGGTGCGCGAGCGGGGGATCGAGATCGAGCTGACCGACGACGCTCGCACGCTGCTGGGCAACCTCGGCTACGACCCGGTCTACGGTGCGCGGCCGCTCAAGCGCGTGATCCAGAAGCGGCTCGTCGATCCGCTCGCGCTGGCGATGCTGGAGGGGCGGTTCGTCCCCGGCGACACAGTCGAGGGGGAGGCCGCAGGCGGCGAGATCGTGCTCGAGCGGGCAGCCGTGGCGAGTGCCGTGTGAGCATGGGATCGAGCCGTGCTACAAGTGCTCACGTCACGACTCAGAACGGAGGATGGCTGTGCCCACGTACATCATGCTTTCGACGCTCTCCCCCGAGGGCGTGCAGACGATCAAGAACAATCCGGCAAGGATCCGGGAGGTCAATCGCGAGATCGAGCAACTAGGGGCGACGGTCAAGGCGCAGTGGGCGACGCTGGGCCACTTCGACTTCGTCAACGTCGTGGAGGCGCCGGACGAGAAGACGATCGCAAGGGTGTCGTTGGAGCTCGGGTCTCGTGGGACCGCCAAGTACGAGACGCTGAGTGCGATCCCGATCGACGATTTCATCGGCGCGATCTGAGCGGGCCACCGCGGATATCGGTGCCCGTGCGCCCGGCGCCCGCGCCAGGGCCTATGCTGTCCGCGGACATATGGTGCGGACATGATTGAGGAACCCGCTGTCCCGCCGGCGCTTCCCGGACTCGGGGAGCCCGCCGTCCCGCAGGTGCTCGCCGAGACCGAGGCCGAGATCGAGCAGCTCGATGTCGATGCCCCGCTGGTCGGGATCGTGATGGGCTCGGGAAGCGACATGCCGACGATGGAGGCGGCCGAGCAGGAGCTGACCAAGCGCGGCATCGGCTCAGAGGTGAGGGTCATCTCGGCCCACCGCGAGCCCGACAAAGTCGCCGACTACGCCCGCAACGCCAAGCTCCGCGGGCTTCGCGTGATCATCGCCGGCGCGGGCCTCTCGGCCGCGCTGCCAGGCGTCGTCGCCGCGCACTGCGAGTTGCCGGTGATCGGGGTGCCGCTCACCAGCCGCACGTCCGTGGCCGGCGGCCTCGACGCGCTGCTGGCGATCGCCCAGATGCCCCCGGGGGTGCCGGTCGCGTGTGTCGGGGTCGACAGCGCGCGCAACGCCGCGGTGCTGGCGGCACGGATCCTCGGTGAGTGAGCCGCGCGCGCCCGACCGAGTGATGGCCGAAGCGGTAGTTCACGTCTCCTCGATCGCGGGCAGCCCGTTGCTCGACTCCGCCGGCGAGCGACTGGGGCGGATCGACGACGTGGTTGCACGCCTCGACCACATCGATGGGCTGCCGCCGGTGATCGGGCTGATGGCACGGATCGGGGGCCGCCAGATGTTCGTTCCGGCCGCGCGGATCGAGCGGCTCGAGCCCGCCGGCGCCCGCACCGCTACAACCAAGCTCAACCTCGCCCAGTTCGAGCGCCGGCCCGGTGAGGTGTTGCTGCGTGCCGACGTGCTCGACCGCAGCCTGATCGACGTCGCCGCCGCCCGGCTGGTGACCGCGCGGGAAGTCGAGCTCGTGCAGGAGGACGGGACCTGGTGGGTGGCCGGGATCGACCCCAGCCTCAGGGCCCGGCTTTGGCGCCTGCTCCCGCGCCGGTTCCGCGGTCACGACTCCGAGCACACGCAGTTCGTCGCCTGGCGGGAGATGGAGCCGTTCGTCGGACATGTGCCGAGCTCGAGGCTGAAGCTCGCCTCGCGGCGGATCGCGAGGCTTCATCCGGCGCAGATCGCGGATCTCGTCGAGGCGGCGTCCCACGAGGAGGGCGAGGAGATCCTCGAGGCGGTCGCGGCCGACAAGGAGCTCGAGGCAGATGTGTTCGAGGAGCTCGACGACGAGCACCAGGTCGAGTTCCTGCGCGAGCGATCCGACCAGGAGGTCGCCTCGGTGCTCGCGCGGATGGCCAGCGACGACGTCGCCGACCTGCTGCTCGAGATCGAGCAGGATCGGCGCCTGCCGATCCTCAATCTGCTTCCCGCCGCCAAGCAGCGCAAGGTCAAGGGACTGCTGGGCCACAACCCCTCCACCGCCGGCGGCCTGATGAACCCGGACTTCGTCTCGGCCTCGGCGAAGGCCACGGTTGGCGAGGCGCTCGCCGGCGTGCGGGCCAGCGAGCTGGGACCGCAGCAGGTGTCGATCGTGTGCGCCGTCGACGACGCCGGCGCGCTCGCCGGGGCCGTCTCGCTGGCTGAGCTCGTGCGGGCGTCCGAGCAACGGACGATCGGCGACCTTCTCGACGCTCCGATCCCGGCGGTCGCGGCCGAGGCCGATCTGCCCGAGGTCGCGCGCCTGATGACCGACTACAACCTGACAGCGATGCCTGTGCTCGATGGCGATGGTGTGCCGGTCGGCATCGTCGCGGTCGACGATGTGCTCGAGCTGCTGCTCCCCGAGGAGTGGCGCCGGCGCGCCGGCATCGCGAGGAGCTGAATCCGGGTCACGCACCGCGGCCGCGACGGGTTAAACTGGCACGGCGATGAGCCACGAACTGAAAGACAGCGACGAGCGACCGCGAAGTAGGCTCGTGGCTGGTGTGGGGCGCGTCACCTCGCGCGCCTGGGGGTCTGCCCCCGGGCTCTGAGTGACCTCCCGCCGGCCGCGGCGGCTCTTGCGGACGGCTGAAAGGAGGCGAGCAGATGACGAGCGATGCGTCCCCGGGCTCCGGTACGTCGCCGGCCTCCCCGCCGGTGCCGTCCCCGCAGACGGCGCCGCGCGAGACCGCCGTGCTCGACTCCGGCCACGCCGGCGACATCAAGGGCGCGTTCGGCACGATCGGGCAGCACGAAGAGGCGCATCGTGGCCTGCGCGCGCGCACGCTGGCACTGCTGGCGATCGCCGGGCCGGGGTTGATCGTGATGGTCGGCGACAACGATGCCGGCGGCGTCTCGACCTACGCCCAGGCCGGTCAGGACTTCGGTACGAGCCTGTTGTGGGTGCTGCTACTGCTCGTGCCGGTGCTGATCGTCAACCAGGAGATGGTGGTGAGGCTCGGCGCCGTCACCGGAGTCGGCCACGCGCGGCTGATCATCGAGCGCTTCGGCCGTGGCTGGGGGCGGTTCGAGGCCGGCTACCTGCTGTTGCAGAACTTCCTCATCATCGTCACAGAGTTCATCGGCGTCAGCCTCGCGCTCGGCTACTTCGGCGTGTCTCCGTACATCTCCGTACCACTCGCCGCCGCGGGCCTGTTCGCGATCAGCGCCAGCGGTAGCTTTCGCCTGTGGGAGCGCTCGATGTTCGTGTTCGTCGCGGCCAATGTGCTCGTGATCCCGCTGTTCTTCATCGCCCATCCGCACGCCGGAGCGATCGTCCATCACGTGTTCGTGCCCAGCATCCGCGGCGGTGCCGGCTCCGGGGCGGTGCTCCTGATCATCGCCATCATTGGCACCACGGTGGCGCCCTGGCAGCTGTTCTTCCAGCAGTCCAACATCGTCGACAA
>QHBV01000076.1:0-3789 GCA_003244035.1 Solirubrobacterales bacterium
CGATACTGGCTCGAGATCAGGGCACGCCCGAGCAGGCCATGGGCTCGGAGCGCATCGAGCACCTGCAGCTCGTACCCCGGAAGCTTGAGGTCGACGTCGAGCTCGATCCCCGCAAACGCGCCGGAGGCAAGGTGCGCGAGACCCTGCTCGAGCGTGCACGGCGAGCGCCCCGCAGCGTCGAGGTGGTCGTGGGCCAGTAGCAGGCGCTCGCCGTCGCCGGCCGGGAGCACGTCGAACTCGATCATGTCGACGCCGACCGCCAGCGCGGCGTCGAAGCTGGCGATCGTGTTGCCCGGGACGATCAAGTCCGCGCCTTTGTGCCCGACGCGGCGCAGCGGGCGCTCACCCATGCGCGACAGGCTAGACCCACCTACGATGCAGCGACGTGACCGGGGTGCCGCGACCAACAGCTGAGACCCGGATCGAGAGCCCGGCGGATACCCCACGCGAGCGAGGGGTGCTGCCCGCGCAGGGCCTGCGTGAGGCGATCGCGCGCAGGTGGCTCGACTCCGGCGCGTACCGGGATCCGCGGCGTGAGATCCAGCCGGCGAGCGTCGACTTGCGCTTGGGTGAGTATGCCTGGGCGCTGCGGTGCAGCTTTCTCCCCGACGTCAACTCCACGGTCGAGGACAAGGTCAAGGATGTCCGGTTCGATCGGCTCGACCTTCGCGATGGCGCCACCTTCGAGCGTGACCGGCCCTACCTCGTCCCCCTGATCGAGGAACTGGCGCTCCCGCTCGATGTCCGTGGCCGAGCGAACCCCAAGAGCTCCACGGGTCGTCTCGACGTGTTCACGCGCGTCATCAGCGATCGCAACCATCGCTTCGACGAGATCGGCGCCGGCTATCACGGCCGGCTCTACCTGGAGGTGGTCCCGCGCTCCTTTGCGATCCGGGTCAGGACCGGGCTCGCGCTCAATCAGCTGAGGCTCGTCGTCGGCAACCCGAAGCTTTCGGACGGCGAGCTGCGCCTGGCACACGAAGCGCTCCCGCTCCTCTACGTCGGCTCGCAGCCACTGCGCGAAGACGAGCTGGCGCTCGCCGACGGCCTGTTTCTGAGCGTCGACCTCTCGGGATCACAGGAGCGCGTCGTCGGATACCGGGCGAGGCGCAACAGTTTGCCGGTGGACCTCGCGCGGATCCGCTCCTACCGCTGGCGCGACTTCTGGGAGCCCGTCTACCCCGAGGACGGGCAGCGGATCGTGCTGGAGCCGGAGGTCTTCTATCTGCTGCTGTCGGCCGAGGGCTGCTGCATCCCGCCTGCGTTGGCGGCGGAGATGATGGCCTACGACCCGACCGCCGGCGAGCTGCGGACGCACTACGCGGGCTTCTTCGACCCGGGGTTCGGATGGGACCCGCAGGGACGCAGGCACGGCAGCCGGGCTGCGCTCGAGGTCAGGGCCCGCGACGTCGCGTTCATGGTCGAGCACCGTCAGCCGATCTGCAAGCTCGCGTTCGAGCGGATGCTCGAGCAGCCCGACGTCCTCTACGGCGCCGAGGTCGGCTCGAGCTACCAGGGCCAGACGACGATGCTCGGCAAGCACTTCCTCGACGCGGCAGCTCTCAGCGACCGGCCGAGAGATACAGCCGCGGGAGCTTGAACGCGGGCGGCGTGGCGGGTCCGGCCGAGGGGGGCGTGGCGGACTGGAGCAGCCGCGACGGTGCGGCCGCCGGCCTGGCGCCGGCGCGAGCCGCGCGGGCCTTGGCGCCGGCGAGCGTGAGGTGGATCCGCTGGTAGTTGAAGCCGTAGCCGCCCGAGCAGCGCAGCCCGGCGGCGCAGCCGTCGAAGTTCGCCGCATAGATCATCCACAGGTCGAGCCCGTTGGCGCTGATCCATTTCTCGGGAAACGCCGGGTCATAGCCGTTGGAGGGGCCGAAGTAGTCCCCTCGGGCTACGAACGAGAACGGCCCCCACGGGTGCGGGCTATCGAGCACCACCAGCTCCGAGCCATTGCGCCAGATCGCCGGAGGCGTAGCAGCGAACGAGTAGGTGAACGTCAACAGGTAGCGGTGCAGCGGGGCGTCATAGGACATTCGCGGGTAGGTGATGTGGTCCGGCCAGGAGAGGATCGGCTGTGCCCGCGAGAACGAGCGCGACCACGGCTGGCCCTTGTGGGACGATCCCGATGCCCACTGCCAGTGCGCCGGGTTGGTCACGTTGGCGATGCCCGGGCGGCTGCGTCCCAGGATCAGGTTGCTCGCGTTGAACTCGCGATCGGTCGCGATCGCGTAGACGTAGCCGTCGCGGGCCGGCGCGTCCTGGCCGGTCTGCACCCAGTTGAGGTTCCCGCTCGGACCGGGAAACGCCTTGGCGGGGAACCGCCAGCTCTGGCCGTCGTCGGTCGAGTAGGCGATCCCGTCGAGGCCGCCAAACTGGGCGTTGGCGCCCCAGTTCCAGTCCTGCTGCTGGGTCGCGTAGAAGACGTGGTTCACCGACGTGAAGCCGCTGGCGTAGTGATGGCCGAGCGCCCCGGACCAGAGTGCGTGGTTGGCGCGAATCTGCGGCCGCGCGGCCGCGGGGGGCAGATCGCCGATGCGCTGAAAGCGCAGGCCTCGCAGTGGCGCCCCCGTGATCCGGGCGAACGAGTTGCGCCACAGCGCCCCTCCCCCTGGCGTGTCGGTGCCGCCGTCGTCCATCAGCGTATACAGGCTGTCGTTGTCAGCCCAGGAGGTCGCCAGGATGTCGCCGAACTGGTTGCTGGGCGGTCCGTGCCGGCCGCTGGTCCAGCCCGCGCCGGCGATCGCGGTGCTCGCCGGGAACGGGGTGTTGTCCGCGCTGGCCAGACCGACCGCGCGCGCGGGCGCGGCGCCGACCAGCAGCGACACGGCCAGAATCAGCGCGGCGCAGCGACGCAGGCGCGCGCGTCCTCTGGGGCCGTTGCTCACAATGATGATTAACCCAGACCGTACGGCGGAGTAGCGCAAGTCGCGGTGCAGGGCACGGATTGGGGCATATGCAGGGACGGCCTGCCGGCCGGCAGGCCGTCCCGGGTTGATTTCTGTCGTGGCGCTACTTCGTGTGGACGAGCCCCGACTTGCACGAGGTCACATGGTTGATCGTGAGATTGTCGATGAATGCGGCCGAGTCGTACTGCCGGTCGCCCTGGTCGAAGATCGAGAGGTACAGGAAGTGCCGCCCCGGCGTGACCGGACTCGAGGCGCGCAGGATCGGCGTCGCCCCGCCGTAGGTGGTCCCCTTCGCATTGGCAGCGGTCAGCTGGGCCGGGCCGGTGTTGTTGACCCTGATGACCTGACCGGCCGGCCCCACGGCGAAGTCCCGGGGGGCGACGATCGTCGGGCTGTTGGGCAACGAGCTCCAGTTCGAGACGTCCATCTCGGCGATGAAGCCGTCGTTGTACTGCTGATTCACATATGTCGGATACTCCTGGGAGAGGAAGCGGAAGCGGAAGCTCAGGCAGTTCTTGTTACTCGGCACTCTGACCTGCAAGCGCAGGATCGTCAGGTCCCGGACGCCGCGGAACTCCAGGCCGTTGTCTCGGCATCCCGGCTGACCCGCGGACTTGTGCTGATCGGCGAGCCTCGCGCAACCGTTGGTCAAGATCGCATATGCCTTGCCCCTGCGCGGGAAGCCCGCCAGCGGCTCGGTCGAGATCGCGTTGGGGTGGCTGTCGGGCGGCAGGGCCGCGAAGCGGGCGTTGATCAACTGACGGCTGTCGACCATCATCGTCCGCGCGAGCATCTGGGCGCCCGCGTGGGACTCCGTGACCGGCATGATGCTCCCTTTGTGCTTGGCCTGGGCGACGCCCCCCAGCCCGGCGGCCAGCACCAG
>QHBV01000076.1:3832-4426 GCA_003244035.1 Solirubrobacterales bacterium
TCTCCTCCCAACTTGGTTTACGCGCCTCTCAACCCGCAACCACGGCAAGAGTTTCGGCACCAGGCTCCGCTCGCTTACTGTCAGTCTCCGACAATCTGCCCCTCACGCGCTCAGGGTCAGCCGGCGCGGTCCCTCCTGCAGGCCCAAAGCGATCAGCGCGCGCCCGAGCGCGGATCCGATCGCGGGCTCGCCGTCGACCTGCTCGAGGGCCAGCCGCCTGATCGTACCCGCGCGCACCCGCTCCACCAGCGCCGCGAGCGCGGGCCGCAGGCGCGGATCCTCCGCTGCCACCAGAGTCTGCAGGGCGCGCCCGCCCCGCTCGAGGTACAGGATCGGCTCGCCATCGCTGAGCGTCACGTAGGCGCCGGCGACTCGCGCCGGCCGCCGGGCCTCGTCGGGGCGGCCGGGCCGCGCCGGCCACGGCAGCCCCGCGCCGTACGGCTGCGCCGGGTCCACCGCCGAGAGCACGACCGGGCCGGCCTGACGCGCGGGCTCCGCGCGCAGGCGCTCGACCGCCCCCGGGAGCGCGAACTGCGCTCCTCCGAGGCCTTCGACGAAGTATCCCCTCCGGGCGACCCCGAGCGTCTCCAGCTG
>QHBV01000077.1:0-540 GCA_003244035.1 Solirubrobacterales bacterium
GTCGAGGCGATGATCAAGGCCCGCAACGAAGGCGTCGACTACTTCGAGGAGGGCCCCGACATCCTGCGGGAGGCCGCCAAGGGCTGCCCCGAGCTCGACGCCGCGCTCGAGGTGTGGAAGGACATCACGTTCGAGTTCGCCTCGACCGACACCCCGGACGTCGCGGCCACCCCCACGGCCAGCCGCTAGCCCCCGCCAGCTGGCTTTCAAGCCTTCCAAGGAGACAATCATGAGAATCACACAGGGAACCTTCTCGTTCCTCCCCGACCTGACCGATGAGGAGATCGAGGCACAGATCCGCTACGGGCTCGAGAACGGCTGGGCCGTGATGGTCGAGTACACCGATGATCCGCATCCCCGCAACAGCTTCTGGGACATGTGGAACCAGCCGGAGTTCGACCTCGGTCCCGACGAAGCCGACGTGGCGATGCGCGACGTCCACGCTTGCCGCGAGGCGTACCCGAACCACTACGTCAAGGTGGTCTGCTACGACAGCTCGCTCGGGCGCCAGACCTCGATGCTCAGCTTCATCGTCAACCG
>QHBV01000077.1:575-1284 GCA_003244035.1 Solirubrobacterales bacterium
GCGCACAAGGACCCCGTCGGGCGCCGCTACGGGAACACGGGCGACATGGCGAGCACGCGCGATCCCGCCGCCGTGCAGAACGCCACCCCCGGCAGGGACTCGCCGCTCGCGGCCGGCAACGGCGCCGGCAGCGGGACCCCGGCCCCCGCGTCCGATGAGGGTATCGGCGAGTCCTAATGAGTCCGCGCGGCCGCGATACGACCGGCAGGCCGATGGACCCTGAAGAAGCCGAACGGGAGCGACTCCTCGGTCGCACGCGCATGGGAGGGGAGCGCGGATCGGTGTCTGAGGAGTTCGGTGGCAAGGTCGTGGCCCCGGAGAAGGGTGCGAAGACAGGCTCCGCCGTCGAGGAGGTCGACTTCTCGGCGGCGGTATCCGACGGCCAGGCCGACGTCCAGTCGGTGGTGCGCGCCACGCGCGTGCAGGACGTGCTCGACGAGCTCGACCACGAGCTGATCGCGCTCGCGCCCGTCAAGCGCCGGATCCGGGAGATCGCGGCGCTGCTGGTGATCGACCGCCTGCGCGAGCAGCTCGGCCTGGGCTCGGAGCGCCCCACGCTGCACATGAGCTTCACCGGCAACCCCGGGACCGGCAAGACGACCGTTGCCCTGCGGATGGCGAGCATCCTCCACCGGCTCGGGTACATCGAGAAGGGACACCTGGTCTCGGTGACCCGCGACGACCTCGTCGGCCAGTACGTCGGTCACAC
>QHBV01000077.1:1330-2270 GCA_003244035.1 Solirubrobacterales bacterium
TGCTGTTCATCGACGAGGCCTATTACCTCCATCGCCAGGAGAACGAACGCGACTACGGTCAGGAGGCGGTTGAGGTCCTGCTGCAGGTGATGGAGTCCGAGCGCCAGGACCTGGTGGTCGTGATGGCCGGCTACCACGACAGGATGGAGGAGTTCTTTCAGGCGAACCCGGGCATGGGATCACGGGTCGCTCACCACATCCGATTTCCCGATTACGACGTCGATGAGCTGCTCGAGATAGCCCGGCTGATGGTCGACCGACAGGGCTACGCGATGAGCGACGACGCCGACCGCGCGTTGCGCGAGTACATCGAAGTGCGGGTGCAGCGGCCCCGATTCGCCCACGGGCGCAGCATCCGCAATGCGATCGAGCGGGCGCGGATGCGCCAGGCAACCCGCCTGTTTGACGCCAACAGGAAGCTGACCAAGCAGGACCTGGTCACCATCGAGCCCGATGACATCCTCCAGAGCACTGTCCTCACCGACAGCGAGGAGGGGCATGACGCCGAAGGATCGCCGCAGAAGGAAGCGGGAGCCAGTGTCAGACCATAGGACATCCGGTCGCCAACAAGCGCCCCGGCGCGGATCATTCACCAGCTAGGAGAGAAAGCTATGGCGCGCCCAATCATCCTCGGTGTCGTCGGCGATTCGGCGGCAGGAAAGACCACTATGACCCGGGGGCTGGTTCGCATCCTCGGTGAGCAGCAGGTGACAGCCGTCTCCACCGACGACTACCACTGCTATGACCGAAAGCAGCGCGCCGAGCGCCAGATCACCCCGCTGCGTCCGGAATGCAACTACCTGGACATCATGTCGCAGCACCTGCGCCATCTGCGCCAGGGCGAGCCGATCCTCAAGCCGGTGTATGTGCACTCCGACGGCACCTTCGGGCCGCCGGTCTACGTAGATCCCAAGCCGTTCACAATCGTCGAGGGTCTGCT
>QHBV01000077.1:2439-2568 GCA_003244035.1 Solirubrobacterales bacterium
GGTCGTGGCGTTCCAGCCGCCGAAGGAAGGAGGCGACCCCGACGCTCTGGACGCCGAGATGATCCTTCGCGACATGCTTCCCCATCCGGACCTCTCGCCGTTCATCGGGGCTGGCGATCGCGGCATCAC
>QHBV01000078.1:0-9112 GCA_003244035.1 Solirubrobacterales bacterium
CCTCCGGGGGCGGCGATACTCCGGGCGGGGTGAGCGTCGGGCCGAGCTCCGGTGGGCTCGCCCAGCCCGTCTCCGAGGCCGAGGTCCGCAAGGAGCTGTCGGCAAGTGGCATGTCGGCCAACTCAGGTCAGGCGATGCTGACCCCGAACGGGCTCGCGATCGCGCCGGTCGATGCACCTGCGGTCGTCCAGCAGATCATCGCCGCCGGGAACGAGATCGCCCATCTTCCCTACCGCTTCGGCGGTGGTCACGGGACGTTCGAGGACAGCGCGTACGACTGTTCGGGGTCGCTCAGCTTCGTGTTCGCCGCCGCCGGCCTGCTGGGCACGACCATGACCTCGGGCGACCTGGAGAGCTGGGGCAAGGCGGGGCGCGGGAAGTGGATCACGGTGTTCGCCAACGCCGGTCACACGTTCATGTACGTCGCAGGGCTTCGCTTCGACACGGTCGCGCTCGCCGAGACGGGCACGCGCTGGTCCAACCGCTCGGCGACCGAGGGCGGCGGGTTTGCCGTGCGTCACCCCCCGGGCCTGTAGCGCGGCGCCTCCGCCGGGAGCGCGGTACGCGGCGCCGAAACCTTGCCATTCTCGTGTCAAGGTTGCCCGCCTCCGCTGGTAGGATTCCCTGATGCGCGATTTCCTCGCCGCCGTGCGCGATCGCGTCGTCGTCTACGACGGCGGCATGGGCGCGACGCTCGAACAATTCGACCTCAGCCTCGAGCAGGACTACCGTCTTGAAGGCCGCTGCCACGAGGCGCTCGTGCTCAACCGCCCCGATGTGATCGAGGGCGTTCACGCGTCGATGCTCGAGGCCGGCGCCGAGGTGGTCGAGACCGACACCTTCCAGGCCTCGCGGCTGAAGCTGTCGGAGTGGGGGCTCGAGCAGCACACGCTCGAGATCAACGTCAAGGCCGCCCAGATCGCGCGAAGGGCCGCGGGCGAGGACCGCTTCGTCGCGGGCTCGATCGGCCCGACCGGCTTCCTGCCCGCGAGCGACGACCCCACCCTCGGCCAGATCACCTTTGCAGAGCTGTTCGAGGTCTTTACCGAGCAGGCGCGCGGGCTGGTGCAGGGCGGCGTCGACCTGATCGTGATCGAGACCGCGCAGGACATCCTCGAGGTCAAGGCCGCGATCTTCGGCGCCCGTGAGGCGTTCAAGCTCGCCGACCGCAGCGTCCCGATCCAGTGCAGCGTGTCGCTGCTGCCCCAGGCCGGGACGATGCTGCTCGGCACGGACATCGACGCGGTGCTGACCACGCTCGAGTCTTTGCGGGTCGACGTGATCGGCCTGAACTGCTCGACCGGCCCCGAGGACATGCGCGACGCGATCCGCTTCCTCGGTGAGCACTGCTCGGTGCCGGTGCACTGCATCCCCAACGCAGGCCTGCCGCTGCAGGGCCCGAACGGCGAGACGATCTTCCCCGAGCGCCCCGAGCCGCTGGCCGATGCCCTGGGGTCCTTCGTCGAGCGCTACGGAGTGTCGATCGTCGGAGGCTGCTGCGGGACGACCCCGGAGCACATCGCCGCGATCGTCGAGCGTGTCCAGGGTCGCGTGCCGGGCGCCCGGCCCGCAGGCCGGGCGCCTCATCTGTCGAGCATGATCGCCGCGACGCCCCTGGTCCAGGACCCGCGCCCGACGCTCGTCGGCGAGCGCGTCAACTCGCAGGGCTCGCGCAAGGCCAAGGAGCTGCTGCTGGCCGACGACTACGCGGGGCTGGCGACCGTCGCGGAGGATCAGATCACGGGCGGCGCCCACGTGCTCGATGTGTGCGTGGCGCTGACCGAGCGCCAGGACGAGGACGAGCAGATGCGCCAGACCGTGAAGAGGATCTCGCTGACCCAGCCGGCGCCGATCCAGGTCGACTCGACCGAGCCCGAGGTGATCGAGGCCGCCTTGCGGCAGATCCCCGGCCGCGCGATCGTCAACTCGATCAACCTCGAGGCCGGGCGCGACAAGGCCGACCGCGTGGTGCCGATGGCCAAGGCTCACGGCGCGGGGCTGATCGCGCTCACGATCGACGAGGTCGGGATGGCCAAGACGGCGGAGCGCAAGCTCGAGATCGCCCAGCGGATCACGCAACTCTGCTGCGAGGAGCATGGCCTCGAGCCCGAGGTGCTGATCTTCGACTGCCTCACCTTCACCCTGACCACCGGCGAGGAGGAATGGCGGCCGAGCGCGGTCGAGACGATCGAGGGGATTCGCCGGGTCAAGGCCGAGATCCCGGGCGTGAAGACCTCACTCGGGGTCTCGAACGTCTCCTTCGGCGTGGGGCTGCCCGCGCGCCGCGCGATCAACAGCGTGTTCCTGCACCACTGCGTGCAGGCCGGGCTCGACCTCGCGATGGTCAACCCCAACCACATCACCCCCTACGCGGAGATCCCCGATGCCGAGCGCGAGCTCGCGGATGACCTCGTCTTCAACCGGCGCGAGGACGCGCTCGAGCGGTTGATCGCGCACTTCGAGTCCAAGGGGCCCGAGGAGGCGGCCGAAGCGGCCAACCCGACCGAGGGGATGGAGCCCGAGGAGGCGCTGCACTACCACATCCTGCGCCGCAAGCGCGAGGGGGTCGAGGACTGGATCGATCTGTGCGTCGAGAAGATCGGCGCGGTGCCGACGCTCAACGGGGTGCTGCTGCCGGCGATGAAGGNNGTCGGCGACAAGTTCGGCGCTGGGGAGCTGATCCTGCCGTTCGTACTGCAGTCGGCCGAGGTGATGAAGCGCGCCGTCGCCCAGCTCGAGCAGTATCTCGACAAGGTCGAGGGGTACACGAAGGGCACGGTCGTGATCGCGACCGTCTTCGGCGACGTCCACGACATCGGCAAGTCGCTGGTCAACACGATCCTCACCAACAACGGCTACACAGTCGTCGATCTCGGCAAGCAGGTGCCGATTTCGACGATATTGGACGCCGCCGTGGAGCATGATGCGACCGCGATCGGGCTGAGCGCGCTGCTGGTCTCGACCTCCAAGCAGATGCCGGCGTGCGTGGCGGAGCTGCACGAGCGCGAGCTTCAGTTCCCCGTGCTGATCGGCGGGGCCGCGATCAACCGCAACTTCGGCCTACGGATCCTGTACCCGAAGGGCGCCGAGTCCGACGAGGTCTACGAGCCTGGCGTGTTCTACTGCAAGGACGCGTTCGAGGGGCTCGCGAAGATGGACGAGCTGATCGACTCCGAGGCGCGCGAGGCGCTGGTGGTAAAGACGCGCGAGGCCGCGCGGACGCTACGCGAGCAGCCCGCGGCGCCGGCCGACAACGCTCCGCCGGTGACCGACGCGTCGCTCCGCAGCGACGCGCGCACGGACAACCCGATCCCGCGGCCCCCATTCTGGGGAATTCGGGAGATCGAGGTCCCCCTCGAGGAGGTCTACCACCACCTCGATACCCACGTGCTGTTCAAGCTCCACTGGGGTGGGCGGGGGGTAAAGGGCGAGGAATGGGCGCGGCTCATCGGCGAGGACTTCCAGCCACGGCTGGCGCGGATGTGGCGTGAGCAGTCCTACCTGCACCCGCGCGCGGTGCTCGGCTACTTCCCCTGCAACTCCGCCGGCAACGAGCTGATCGTGTGGGACCCCGACGCGCCCGGCGAGCGCGAGCTCGAGCGCCTCGTCTTTCCCCGCCAGCCCAAGCACGACCGGATCTGCCTGGCCGACTTCTACCGACCGCTTGGCTCCGGTGAGATCGACGTGGTCGCGCTCCAGGCGGTGACCGTCGGCGACGAGGTCACCGAGCTGCTGGCCCGGCTCGAGGCCGAGGGGGAGTTTGCCGAGCAGCTGTTCGCCCACGGGCTCGGCGTGCAGACCGCCGAAGGCATGGCCGAGTGGCTGCACGCCCGCGTGCGCTCCGAGCTCGGAGTCGCGCCCGACCAGGGCCGGCGCTACAGCTGGGGCTATCCCGCGTGCCCGGAGCAGTCCGAGCACGAGAAGGTCTTCCGGCTGCTGGACGCGCCCTCGATCGGGCTGCGGCTGAGCGGTGGCTACGCGGTCGAGCCCGAACAGTCGACGCTCGCGATCGTCGCCCATCACTTCCAGGCGGTGTACTTCGGGATGAAGTCGGGCTTCCTACCCAAGCCCGGCAAGCCGGCGAGCGACGAGCTGATCGCCGGCAGTGAGAAGGACCCGGCGCGGGTGGGAGAGCTCGCCCAGGCGTAGGGGGCGAAAGCCAATGACCGCCGGGCGCAGCATCGTATTCTTGCCTGGTATCTTGGCTGGCATGAGAACTACCATCGATACTGCCGGGCGGATCGTCATACCCAAGGCGTTCCGCGATCAGCTCGGGCTCGCCGGTGGCGGAGAGGTCGAAGTGCAGCTGTGCAACGGCAGCGTCGAGATCAGCGTGCCGGCGACGCCGATGCGCCTCGAGGAACGCGACGGCGTCGTCGTCGCGGTCGCGGATCGCCCGATGCCGCCGCTGACTCAAGACATCGTCCGGGAGACGCTCGAGCGCATCCGCAGGTGATCGCCACCGACACGAGCGTCCTCGTCGCCGCTTACGCGACCTGGCACGACGCGCATCAGATCGCCGCAGACGCGCTGCGTCGCCGCCCGCTCCTGATCGGCCACGCCGCGCTCGAGACCTATTCGGTGCTGACCCGCCTGCCCGAGCCGTTGCGCGTCCCCCCCCGGCTCGCGCTCGAGTACCTCGAGCGCAACTTTCCCGCTGAGGGGCTCGCCCTCACGTTTTCGCAGCAGCGAGAGCTGCTCGGCCGGGTGGGCGAGCTCGGGATCGCCGGGGGCGCCGTCTACGATGCGCTGATCGCGGAAACCGCGCGTGCCCACGATACGAGCTTGCTCAGCCTCGACCGTCGCGCGGCGGTCGTCTACGAGCGACTGGGGGTTGCCTACGAGCTGATCGGGTGACGCCGCCGGCCACCGCCGACCCGCGCAGCCCGTGACGAGCACCGCCCTCTCCTCGGGCTGGTTCAAGCGAGATGCACCTCGCCCGCGTCGAGCGCGACGCGCCCCGTCTCGGTGGCCACGATCAGGCGGCCCTCGCCGTCGATCCCGGCAGCCGTGCCCCGCCCGCCGGCCCAGCGAACCTCGCGCTCGAGCAGGGCATCGCGGGAGCGCACAGCGTCGAGCACCTGCTCCGCGGGCGCCTCGGTCCAGCGCTGCAGCTCGCCGAGCAGCCGTACGAGGGTCGGCTCGACCGCATCGGGCTCGAGCCCCAAGCCGCCGGCACTGCCCCGCAGTTCGAGCGGGAGGTCGTATTCGCGCACCGCCACGTTCAGCCCGATCCCGACGACCGCCCAGCGGTCCTGGAGCCGGGCCTCGACCAGGATCCCCGCGACCTTGCGGCCCGCGATCAGGACGTCGTTGGGCCACTTGATCTGAGCGCTCGGCCCGGCGAGGAGCGCCACCGCGACCCCGGCGGCGAGCGGTAGCAGCCGCGGGGGATCGCGGATCACCAGCGAGCAGAGCAGCGCCCTGCCAGCCGGCGCCGTCCAGTGCCGCCCCTGGCGCCCGCGTCCGGCGGACTGCTCGCGCGCGGTGACGAGCGTGCCATGGGGGGCGCCCCCGACGGCCAGCTCCCGCGCCCGGGTGTTGGTGGAATCAGTGGCGCGCAGGTGAAGCCGCGGATGGCCGAGCAGGCCGTCCACCACGACGCTCACGCGGACATCAGCGCGCCGCCGCGTCCGCCACCAGCGCCTGCACGAGCCCCTCGATGTCGTGCCGGCTCGCTTCGACGTCGGGCTCGAGGCCACGGGCGCGCAGCGCGTCGCTCGTGACCGGGCCGATGCTGACCAGGCGCGGACTCGCCTGAAGTGCCCCACCAGCGCGCTCGAAGAAGAACCTGACGGTCGAGGACGAAGTGAACGTGACGTAGTCGGCCCTGCCGACTGCCTCTAGCTCGGCTTCGCCCAGCGGCTCGGCGACGGTCTCGTAGAGAGCCACGACGTCGACCTCGGCTCCGCGCGCGCGGAGCGCGTCGGGGAGCACGTCGCGGGCCTCTCCGGCGCGCGCGAGCAGCGCCCGCTTCACCGGCACGTCGACGAGCGCCTCCACCAATCCCTCGGCTACGAACCGCTCGGGCACCACGTCCGCCCGGATGCCGTGGGTCCGTAGCGCCGTGGCGGTCCCCGGACCGATCGCGGCCACGCGCGCGCCCGCCAGCGCGCGCGTGTCCATGCCCGCACTCGCCAGCCGCTCGAACAGCAGCCGCACGCCGTTCGGGCTCGTCAGGCACACGAGGTCGTAGCGCGACAGGTCCGGCACGGCCCCATCGAGCGGGACGATCCTGATCGCCGGGGCCTCCACCACCGCCGCGCCCAGCGCCCGCAGGCGCCCGGCCAGCGCGCTCGCCTGCGCGCGCGCTCGCGTCACGGCCACGGTCACGCCGACCAGCGGCCGGCGCTCGAACCACTGCAACTGCTCCCGCAGCCCGGCGACCGCCCCGAAGACGGCAATCGCCGGGGCCCGAATGCCCGCCTCGGACGCCACTGCGGCGATCGTCGCGAGCGTTCCGGTCACGACCCGCTGGCCGGGAAGGGTTCCGCGCTCCACGACCGCCGCAGGCTCCGTTCGCTGGCGACCGGAGGCGATCAGTCGCTGTGCAATGGCGCCGAGCCGGCGCACGCCCATGTAAACGACGAGCGTCCCCGGGAAAACCGCGAGCGCGCGCCAATCGAGGGCATCCGACGGCTTGGCCGGGTCCTCGTGCCCGGTCACGAACGCCACCGCGCTGGCGAGATCGCGGTGGGTGACCGGGATCCCGGCGTACGCGCTCGCCGCGACCCCGGCGGTCACGCCCGGAATCACCTCGAACGGGATCCCCGCCTGGATCAGCGCCTCGGCCTCCTCGCCGCCGCGCCCGAACACGAACGGGTCGCCCCCCTTCAGCCTCACTACCGTCCGGCCGGCCCCGCCGTGCTCGATCAGCAGCCGCTCGATCTCCGCCTGCGGCATCGACTGACCTCCGCCCTCCTTGCCCGCGTAAACGAGCTCGGCATCCGTGCGGGCGCGATCGAGCGCAGAATCGGGGATCAGCCGGTCGTACACGATCACATCCCCGGTGGCGATCAGCTCCAGCGCGCGCGCGGTCAGCAGCCCGGGATCGCCAGGGCCCGCGCCGACGAGGTAGACCGTCACCGCGCCGGCGCCTGGCCTTCGTCCAGCAGCTCGCGCGCCCCCGCCGCGAGCATCCGCTGGGCAACCGCGAGACCGAGGCCTTGCGCGGCGCCCCGGAGGTGGTCGGCCAGCCAGGCCGAACCATCGGGGACCCCCACCCACGCCGACAGCTCCAGCCCGCCGTTCGCGAGCACTCGCGCGTGCGCCCCGACGGGCGTGTTGCAGGATGCGCCAAGGGCTGCGGTCAGCTCGCGCTCGGCGCTCACGCAGGCACGCGCGTCAGGATCTGACAGGGCAGCGAGCACATCGGCGGAGTGCCGTCCCGGCCGCGCTTGCAGCGCGAGCGCTCCCTGTCCGGCTGCCGGCACCAGCTCGTCGAGTGCGCCTTCGGCCTCCGCGGCGCGACCGAGCCGCTGCAGGCCGGCAAGCGCGAGCACGAGCACGTCGCAGTCGCCGGCGGCGAGCTTGCGCAGCCGCGTGTCGACGTTACCGCGCACTGCCACGACCTCGACGTCTTCGCGCGCGGCTCGGATCTGCGCGGCGCGGCGAAGGCTGCTGGTGCCCACGCGCGCGCCGGCAGGCAGGGCCTGCAGCGACGGTGCGCCGCAGATCGCGTCGCGCGCGTCGGCGCGGGCGGGAATCGCGACCAGCTCGAGCCCGGGCGCCAGCTCCGCCGGGACGTCCTTGGCCGAGTGCACGGCGAGATCGATCCGCTCGTCGAGCAGCGCCTGCTCGAGCTCGGAGACCCAGCGGGACTTGTCCCCGGTCTCGCCCCCCCGGTCGCCCGCGGTCGCGATCACGACGATCTCCGAGCGCTCGCCGATGCGCTCGAGCACCCAGGCCGCCTGCGCGAGCGCCAGCGCGCTCCCGCGCGTACCGATGCGCATCAGCCGCTGCGCCGCCGCTCCGCGATCGAGCGCACTTCCGCGCGCTGCTCGCCGGCGAGCGCCGGGCCGGCGGCGGCCTCCCGGGCGCCGGCCCCCCGGGCGCCGAGTGCGCCCTCTTCCACCCCCAGCCCGAACAGCTCGCGCACGAGCGCCATCCGCGCGTGCACGCGCTCGTCCCGGAGCTCCTTCATCCGCACCGTGGGCTCGTGCAGGAAGCGATTGACGATCGCTCGCGCCAGCGCGTCGACCCGCTCGAGGTCACGCGGCGAGGCCGACTCCCACTTGCCGGCGTTCTCGGCAACCACCTGCGCCGCGAGCTCGGTTGCGCGGGCACGCAGGGCGGCGACCGTCGGGCGCACCTCGAGTGACCCCAGCCATGCCGCGAACTGCTGGATCTCCTCCTCGACGATGCCCTCGGCCTTGCGGGCCTCGCCCTGACGGACCTTACGATTGCGCGCGATCACCGCCTGGAGGTCGTCGACGTCGTACAGCGATACGCCCTCGAGCTCGGCGCACGACGCGTCGATGTCGCGCGGGACCGCCAGGTCGATCAGCAGCATCGGGCGGCCATCGCGCGCGCTCATCACCTCGGCCAGCTCGGGCGCCTCGAGCAGCAGGTGCGGCGAGGAGGTGGCGGCGAGCACGATGTCCGCGCGCGCGAGTGCCTGCGGGAGCTCGTCGAAGCTGACGCTCCACCCGTGATAGCGCTTGGCGAGGCTCAGCGCCCGGTCTCGCCGGCGGGTGGCGACGAACACCGTCCGACCACCGCTGTCGGCGAGCGCCCGGGCGGTCAGCTCGCTGGTCTCGCCGGTGCCGACGATCACGACCTCGCAGCCGTTCAGAGCACCGAGCCGCTCACGGGCCAGCGCAACCGCCACTGCCGGAAGGCTGAGCTGACGCTCGCCGATCGCTGTCTCGCTGCGCACCCGCTTGCCGGTCGCCAGCGCGGCCTTGAACAGGTGGTTGGTGAGCGCTCCGGCGGTCTCCTTGACCAGGGCCCCTTCGTAGGCCCGTTTGACCTGGCCCTGGATCTCGTTCTCGCCCACCACCATCGACTCGAGCCCGGCGGTCACCCGGTAGAGATGACGGGCCGCCTCGCAGTTGCGCAGCGAGTAGATCGCGGGCGCGAGGCTGGTCGGCCGGATCCCGGCGTGCCTGGC
>QHBV01000078.1:9138-12231 GCA_003244035.1 Solirubrobacterales bacterium
TCGGTGCGGTTGCAGGTCGAGATCGCGACCGCCTCGTGCACGGCGGCGCCCCCGCGCAGGTCGCGCAGGAAGTCGCCCGCGCGGGCGTCGGGGAGCGCCAGGCGCTCGCGCACCTCGACCGGGGCGGTCTTGTGCGAGACGCCGATCGCGAGCAGCTCGCTCACGCGGGCTCCGGCTCGCGCTCGCGGTCCTCGGGCTCGCGCTCGCGGTCGTCCTCGGCGCCGGCGTCAGCGCGGCGCGCGACCTCCTCGCGCCGCAGCTCCACCAGCTCGCGCTCGGTTCGGCTGAGACGGACCGCCATGATCGCGACGTACACGAGCACCAACGCCAGGAACACGACGTAGGCGCCGGCGACGTACTTGCCGGCGGTGTGCAGGGGAAGCGTCGGCGCCGCGTCGGCGATCGCGTTCACGACGGCGCCGCGCTCCGGCCAAGCTGTGGACCGGCGTCCTCGCCGCGCAGCATCCGCCGCAGCGCACGCGTCTGCATGCGCGCGTTCTTGGCCGCCATCTCGTACTTCCACAGCGTCGCGAACAGCAGCGCGATGCCGATCAGCGAGACGAGGAACGTCAGCCCCATCGAAGCCGGAAGGTTGCCGCCGCCGAGCGTCAGCACGCGCGGGTGGACGAACTGCTGCGCGAGCCGCACGGCGATGAAGTTGAGCGGCACGAACGCCGCCGCGACGATCGCGAACACGCTCGCGTAGCGGGCCTGGCGCTCGGGATCCTCGATCGAGAAGCGCAGCGGCTGGTAGGTCGCGAACAGCAGCACGACGATCAGAAACGACACCAGCGTCGGCTCGTTCCACACCCACCAGTGCCCCCACGAGGCCTTGGCCCAGATCGAGCCCGTGATCAACGCCCCGACGGAGAAGATCAACGACATGTGGATCGCGACGTAGGAGCGCATGTCCCAGCGCCGGTCTCCGGTGCGCAGATGTCCGATCGCCAGCAGGCCGCCGAGCACGAACCCGCACAGCGACACGATCGCCAGCGGCACGTGGAGGTAGAAGATCTTCTGGATGAAACCCGTGACGTCGAGTGGCGCGTAGAAGAAGACCAGCGCGAACGCTGCGGTGATCGTGGCGACGGTGGCGAGAGACAGGCCGATAAGGCCCCGCCCATAGGTGGTCATGGTCAATCCTCCAGGAGGAAGTCGAACACCGCGTATGCGAGCAGTGCGAACACCGAATCATAAAGCGCGAGCATCGCCAGCCACTTCGCCGGGGGCGATCCGGACCCGTGGGCGGCAAGCAGCGGCCCTGCTGCGCGGGCGGTGCCGATCAGCGCCGGAATCAGCAGCGGCAGGCCGAGCACCGGCCCGATCAGGTCGCGCGCGCGTGTTTGGACGGCGATCGCGGAGACGAGCGTCCCGACCACCGCGAGCGCGATGTCCGCCAGCGCGAGCACGGCGATCAGGCCCGGCAGCGACGGTCCGAGCGAGGGTCCCAGCAGCAGCAGCCCGAAGGCCGGGACGGCGATCAGCTCGAGTACCACCAGGAACACCATCAGGCCGGCGGCCTTCGCCACCAGCAGCGCCGTCCGGTCGACGGGGGCGAGCAGAAACGCATCGAAGCCCCCCTGCTCGCGCTCGGCGACGAACAGCCTGTTGATCGCGAGCATCGCCGCGAACAGCAGCGTCGCGGTCAGGACTCCCGCGGCCAGCTGCCCGTCGATCGTCGCGCGGTTCAGCGCGAAGTGGAAGATCACGAAGGTCGCCAGCGAGAACAGCGCCATCGCCGGGACCGTCTCAAACGTCCGCAGCTCCAGCAGCAGGTCCTTGCGCAGGACGGTGAGCGCCGTCCTCACGCCCGCGCGGTCCTCACGCGTACAGCGCTTTCAGCGTCGTGTCGCTCAGCCCCGGGGGCTCTCCCACGAACGCCGGCCGCCCGTCCCTGAGCCCCAGCACGAGATCCGCCTCGGCCAGCGCAGAGCGCGGGTCGTGGCTGGTGAGCACCCGCGTGCAGCCGCTGGCGCGGCCGATCAGCGGCTCGAGCAGCTCCTCCGCCGCAGGGTCGAGGTTGGCGCGCGGCTCGTCGAGCAGCAGCAGCGCCGGCGCGTGCAGCACCGCTCGGCAGACCGCCAGCCGCTGGACCAGTCCCCGGCTGAGCAGCCGCACCGGCTCGTCGCCGCGGCGATCCATCCCGACCGCATTGAGCAGCTCCTCGACGCGCGCCGCCGGCGCGCCGTGCAGCCGTGCGTGGTAGCGGAGATTCTCCCTGCCGCTCAGGTCGCGGTACAGAAGCGGTTCGTGCGCGACCAGCCCCAGTCGAGACCGCACCGCAAACGCGCGGCGCGGCAGCGACTCACCAAACAGCGCCACCTCCCCCGCGTGCGGGCGCAGCAGCGTCGCCAGGATCCGCAGCAGCGTCGACTTGCCGGCGCCATTGTGGCCGAGCACGGCCAGCGTCGCCCCGGCCGCAAGGCTCAGAGACACCTCGCGCAGGGCGGTCCGCTCGCCGAAGCGGCGGGTGAGCCCGCGCAGCTCAACGACCGGCGGTTCGAGCGTCACGTCGCGGCGGGTCGAGGATCGCGTCCGGCACGCGGTGCTCAGCAGTCGGCGAGGGCTCGCAGGGCGCCGCAGATCTCCTCGCGCCGGAGCCCGAGATCGCCCGCGCGTTCCGTGAGCGCCGAGCGTCGCACGCGCTGCAGGTTGTCGAAAGATGCCGCACATTCGACCCGCAGGCCATCCTTCTCGCCGAGGCCGATCTCGGTCGGGATGCTCCGCACCGTCCGGCTGACGGGGGCCACGACGATGCCCGTCAGGGCGCCGATCGCTTCCGATCGCGTCACGACCAGCACCGGGCGACGCTGGCCCTCGCTCTCGGCCCACCAGATCTCGCCCTGAGCCGGGGCGCTCAACCCAACTCCACGGTCAGGCTCACCAGGGCTCCTCGGCGACCAGCGCGCGGGTGGAGGCATCCAGCCCGGCGAGCTCCTCAGCGGTCTGCGGTCGGCGGCGATATGCGTCGGCGATCTCCGCTCCGACCCGCCGGCGACGGTGCTGGTCGACGAGCCGCTCCAGGCTGAGGCGAACCGCCTCGGATCGGTTGGCCACGACGCCTTGGGCCACCAGCCGATCCACTTCGGTCAT
>QHBV01000079.1 GCA_003244035.1 Solirubrobacterales bacterium
TCGAAACCAGCCGTGCCCATCACATAAGAGTCCCGCTCAGGCAGGATTGTGCCTCGGCATCGATGCCTGGTCGCCCTGCACATCCGCGGCGGCGTGCTCGGCACCATGCACGGCGCGCGTGAGCAACTGCCAGAGCGTTGCGCGCTCGTCGACGTCGAGAGCCTGTAGGACATCGCCCTCGATCGACTCCTGCGCACGAGCGGCGTGCTCCAGCGCCTGGCGACCGGCATCGGTGATGTAGACGCTATGGCGCCGGCGGTCCTCAGAGTCGCGCCGGCGCACCAGGTGGCCCAACTCCTCGAGGTCGTTGAGCAGCAGCACCACGTTCTTGGCGTCCATGCACAGCGCGTCTACCAATTGCTGCTGTGGCGCGCCGTCATGGTCACCCAGATAGCTCAGCGCCATCAGCAGCCGCAAGTCCATCCCCAGCAGCTCCGGGGTACTGCGGCGCATGACCTGCTTGGCCAAACGTGGCAGCAACATCATCGAGCTGACCGCGTTGCGAACGCTCTGAGATTCCATTACGCCACCAGTATACCGCTGATTCGGAATCCTTCTGTGCACGTATAGGCTTCTTGCAATGCCGTTCATCCCCGATGCAGGGACGATCCGTGCTATGTTTGGTTTCGACCGCGACACAAAGGACGCCGATGAGCACCAGTTCCCCCAATCCCGCCGCCGTACGAGGTCCCAACCGATGGGCCGTGCTGGCCCTGCTCGGGGTCGCCCAGCTGATGGTCGTGCTCGACGCGACGATCGTGAACGTCGCCCTGCCCTCGGCACAACGGGCGCTGCACTTCTCGACCGACAACCGGCAGTGGATCATCACCGCCTATGCCCTTGCCTTCGGTAGCTTGCTGTTGTTGGGAGGCAAGCTCGGCGACCTGTTCGGTCGCAAGTGGACCCTGATTGGAGGGCTGAGCGGATTCGCGGTGGCATCCGCGATTGGCGGCCTGTCCCAGTCCTTTGGGATGCTGGTCGCGGCCCGGGCGCTGCAGGGAGCGTTCGGCGCGATGCTCGCCCCTTCGGCTTTGGGCCTCTTGACGGTGACCTTCCAGGGGTCTCCGGACCGGGCCAAGGCGTTTGGGATCTTCAGCGCGATCGCCGCCGGGGGCGCTTCGGTCGGACTCCTACTCGGCGGCGTGCTCACCCAGGCCATCTCCTGGCGCTGGAGCCTGTATGTCAACCTCGCGATCGCCGTACCCGTGGCGCTAGTGGCGCTACGGCTGTTGAGCAACCACCGGCCGGCTGCCCGCCCGCGTATCGATCTGCCCGGCGTTGCCCTTGGCTCTGCCGGCCTGTTCTCCCTGGTCTACGGCTTCTCCAGCGCCGAGACGAGCGCGTGGTCAGATCCGCTCACGATCATCGCGCTCACCGCCGGCGCGATCCTGCTGACGTGCTTCATCGCGCTTGAGCGCCGGGTCGAGCACCCGCTGTTGCCGCTTCACATCCTCTGGGATCGGGCACGCGGAGGCGCCTTTGCGACGATCGCGCTGGCCGGCTCGGCCGTGTTCGCGGTTTTCTTGTTCCTGACCTACTACCTGCAGCAGAACCTCGGCTTCTCCCCGCTGAGGACGGGCTTGGCTTTCCTGCCGATGACCGGCATGATCGTGCTGACCGCCACGACCGTGCAGACCAGGGTGCTGGCTCGAACCGGCGCCAAGCCGATCGTGATCGTCGGCATGAGTCTCGGGATCGTCGCCATGATCCTGTTCACGCGCCTGTCCCCGCACGGGGCCTACATCAGTCAGGTCCTGCCCGGGCTGCTGCTCACCGGCGTGGGCATGGGCGCCGTCTTCGCCCCGGCGTTCTCGACGGCCACGCTCGGCGTGAAGAGCACTGACGCCGGCATCGCCTCCGCGATGGTCAACACCTCTCAGCAGGTCGGCGGCTCGGTCGGCACCGCCCTGCTGAGCACGATCTTCGCCAGCGCAGCCGCGAGCTACGCCTCTGCTCACGCCCACGCCGCAGTCCTCGCGAACGCGGCCTCACTCCACGGCTACAGCACCGCGTTCGGATGGGCCGCCGGAATCTTCGGAGTCGGGCTGCTCGTCGCGCTCCTGATCCTCCCCTCAGACGGCGCGGTCCGTGCCCGTAGCGCCCAAGCCGACGCTCGTGCCGACCTCGACCTCAGCCTCGAGTCGGCATAGCCCGGGAGCGTGAGGCGTACCCCGGTCGCGCGCCCAAGTCGAGCGGCGCTCCCCCGTGAGCGCCGCTCGATCAGATCGCGACAGGTTCGTTCAACCGCCGGCGGCTCAGCCTTCGGAAGACTCCTCGTCCGCGTCGTCTCCCTGACCGCTGGACTCTTCACGCCTCTCGCCGGTCGCCTCCTGACCGCCCAAGCCTCCGCTGCCAGCTCCGACCTCGGCGCCGCCCCGTTCTTGTCCCTCGAGGCCCTGCGGCGCGTCTTGCTCGCCCTCGGCGTCCTGCCGAGCGGCACCACCCTCAGCGCCGTAGCCGCGGCCCTGGTCTGTCATTGTCCCCCCCGGGGCGCCGCCACCCAGGCCGCCGACGCCGCCGCCGATCTGGGGACCACCCAGCTGCTGGGTTCCGTCGAGGTTGTGGGGCGTGTCCTCGGACTCTTCGCTGGTGGTGCCCTGCTCTTCGCTCTCCATGATCCTCCTTTTGGAAGTTTGCCTCTCACGGGGAAGATCGCCCAAACTGGATCGTTCTAAACGCCTCGCGTGCGCGCGAGGCGTTTAGACGCTTGCGCGAGCGACCGAGGTCAGCCGGTGAACGACGCCGTCAGCTCGCGGACGAGACCCGGCAGGCGATCGGGGTGCCGCGCGAGCCGTAGCTGCTGCGTGGCCGGCGGCCGGTCGATCAGGCCGGGCACGCTCGATAGCTCGTCCTCGCAGCCCAGTGCGCGAGCGTGCGGCAGCGCCGCCTCCAGCAAGTCAGCGAGCAGTGTACGCAGGGGCACCCGGCACCCGGCACGCGGCGCCGGGATCGACGAGCGAGCCACCGGCCCCGTCGCGGGCGGCAAGGAAGCGGTTCTCGGCGAGTACCTCGGGGCTCGCGAGCAGCTGCTCGGAGGCATACCCCTCCTGCGCCTCCAGCCGCGCTAGCGACTGTATGAGCGCCACCAGCGCGGCCGTCTCCGCCACCGTGCTCTGAGTGTCCATGATCCGCACCTCGACCGTTCCAAAGCGCGGCTGCGGCCGGACGTCCCACCACAGGAAGGTCGGCTCTGGAAACGCCTCACAGCGGATCAGGAGGTCAACCGTGTTGACATATTCTTCGTAGCTCGCCAACGTGCGTGGTATCCCGACGCGTGGGAATGCCTGAAACAGAGGG
>QHBV01000080.1:0-3750 GCA_003244035.1 Solirubrobacterales bacterium
TACGCGCGGACGAAGCCGTCGAGGTCGCCGCCGAGCACGCGTGCCGCATCTCCCATCTCGTGGCCGGTGCGGTGGTCCTTGACCATCGTGTACGGGTGCAGCACGTAGGAGCGGATCTGCGAGCCGAAGTTGACGTCCTGGGCCTCGCCCCGCTCGCGGGCGATCTCCTCGCGGCGCTCGCGCTCCTGGCGCTCGATCAGCTTCGAGCGCAGCATCGCCATCGCCGTCGCCCGGTTGGAGGACTGCGAGCGCTCGTTCTGGCACTGCACGACGGTCCCGGTCGGCGTGTGCGTGATCCGGACCGCGGAGTCGGTCTTGTTGACGTGCTGCCCGCCCGCGCCGCTGGCGCGGTAGGTGTCGACCTGGAGGTCGTCGTCGTCGATCTCGAGCTCCCCCGCCTCGGCCACGACCGGCGAGACCTCGACGCCCGCGAAGCTCGTCTGGCGACGGTTGGCGGAGTCGAACGGCGACAGGCGCACGAGCCGGTGCACGCCCTTCTCGCCGCCGTAGAGGCCGTAGGCATTCTCGCCTCTTGCCAGGAAGGTCGCCGACTTGATCCCGGCTTCCTCCCCCGGCGATGCCTCGAGCAGCTCGACCCCGAACCCGCGCTTCTCCGCCCAGCGCATCTCCATCCGCAGGACCATCTCCGCCCAGTCCTGGGCGTCGGTCCCGCCTGCGCCCGCATTAACCGTGACGAGCGCATCGCCGGCGTCGTAGGGGCCGGAGAACAGCCGCTGCTCCTCGAGCGCGCCGAGGCGCTCGCGCACGGCGCGGAGCATGTCCTCGAGCTCGGCGGCCATCTCGGGGTCCTCCTCGGCAAGCTCGGCCAGCGGCTCGAGGTCCTGCACGTCGCGCTCGAGCGCCGTGAACACGCTCAGCCTGCGGCTGGCGCGGGCGTGCTCGGCGCTCACCCCGGCTGCGCGCTCCTGGTCCTCCCAGAAGCCCGGTGCGCCCATCTCGGCCTCGAGCGCGCTGACGCGCTGACTCAGCGCAACCGGGTCAAAGATAGTCCGCGAGCAGCTTGAGCGCCTCGCGGATCGCCGCCAGGCGCTGGGGCAGCGGCTCTGTGGGGGCGGCGGACATCGTCAGGTACAGTACCGTTCGTGGCCACGCTCCAGGATCCCGGCGTGCGCGAGCTGCTGGAGCAGCCCAACTACGCGATCATCTCGACGCTGAACGCCGACGGCTCGGTTCACGACACGGTGATCTGGATCGGCGCCGAGGATGGGGTCCTCACCGTCAACAGCGCCGCCGGTCGGGTCTGGCCGGCCAACCTGCAGCGCGATCCGCGCGTCACGGTGCTCGTGATCGAGTCCGGCAACCCGTACAACTACGTCGAGATCCGCGGTAAGGCGACCGCCACCAGCGACGGCGCCGATGAGCACATCAACACCCTGACCAAGAAGTACATCGGTCAGGACGAGTACCCCTACCGCCAGCCGGGCGAGCAGCGGCTCAAGTTCGTGATCGAGCCCGAGCGCGTCCGGCACATGAAGCAGTAGGGGCTCACGACCCCCTAACCGGCACTCAGGGACCGTCGCCGTACCGCCGCGCCCGGTGCTCGGCGCGCTCGTATGCTCGGTGCTCGGCGCGGTCGCGGATCGCCCGCTTGTGCTCGCGGCGCGCCAGCTCCTGCTCGACCCGTTCGAGCTCGGGCGCCGGCCCGTACAGCCGCCAGCCGTTTTGCAGCAGCGGGATCAGCACCAGGAGCAGCACCCAGATCGGCCAGAACTGACCGTGGCCATGGTGACCGCCGGAGGTCAGCCAGATCACCGTGCAGAACACGAACGGGACCAGCGCACCGCCGGATTGCTGCAGCAGCCGCCGCTGCAGCTCGGCCCGTCGCTCGGCCAGCTCCGCCCGTCGCTGCGCAGGGGTCGCCGGAAGTGCCGGCAGGTCGGCGTGCAGCGTTCGCAGCTGCGCTGCCGTCTGCGCGCGGTAGGCGGCGGCCAAGCGCTCGCTCAGCTCGTCCTCGCTCAGCCGCCCGGCAGCGTAGTGCTCGCGAATTTCCTGGGCCACGCGCTCGCGCTGCTCGTCGGAGACTCGGAGCGCGGAGTCGTCGTCCATCGTCCCAAGTGCCACGCGCCGTCAGGCGCCGTGGCACTTCTTAAATTTCTTCCCGCTGCCGCACCAGCAAGGATCGTTGCGGCCGAGCTGCTCGACGTCGTCGACACGGCGCTGCTCGACCGTGGGCAGCGGCTCGGGATCCCCCACGGGCCCGTCCGGTGAGCCTTCGGCCGCGACCGCGATCGCACTCGCGCCGGCCGCCTGCACCCCGCCCGAGTAGCTCACGCTGCCGCGTCCCCCCGTCGAGGAGCTCGAGCGGGGGGCTGGCCGCCGCGGGGGCGGAATCGGTGGCGCCCCGCTGCCGTCGCCATCCAGCGGCTCGGCCTGCACCTCAACGTGGAAGATCATCCGTGCGAAATCTCCCCAGACGCTGTTCATCAGGTCGCGGAACAGCTCGAATGCCTCGTTCTTGTATGCGACCAGCGGCTCGATCTGGGCAAACCCGCGCAAATGGATGCCCTCGCGCAGGTAGTCCATGTCGTACAGGTGCTCGCGCCAGCGCTGATCGATCACCTGCAGCAGCAGGAAGCGCTCGAGCGCGCGCATCAGCTCCTCGCCGAGCTCCTGCTCGCGGCGGTCGTACAGCGCCCTCGCCTCCTCCTGCAGCCGCCCGACCAGCTCCTCGCGATCGACCCGATGCGGGTCGATGTCCGCAATCTCGGCACTCGGAGTGAAGATCTCCTGCACGCGGTGCAGCAGCCCGGTGACGTCCCAGTCCTCGACGAAGTCCCCCGCGGTGTACTCCGCCACCAGGCGCTCGATCAGGCCGGCGATCTCCCCGCGCGCCGCCGCGCTCATGTCGCGACCCTCGAGCACCTCGTCGCGGTAGGTGTAGATCACCTCGCGCTGCTGGTTGAGCACATCGTCGTACTCAAGCGTGTGCTTGCGCATCAGGAAGTGCTGCTCCTCGACCTTGCGCTGCGCCTTCTCGATCTGCTTGGAGAGCATCCCGGCCTCGATCGGCTCCTCGTTGCCCTCCTCGTCGACCCCGCCTAGCCGGTCGAGGATCTTGTAGATCCGCTCGCCCGCGAACAGCCGCACGAGATCGTCCTGGGCCGAGAGGAAGAAGCGCGACTCGCCCGGATCCCCCTGGCGGCCGGAGCGGCCCCGCAGCTGGTTGTCGATCCGGCGGGATTCGTGGCGCTCGGTGCCGAGGATGAACAGGCCACCGGCGGCCAGCACCTGCTCGCGCGCTTCCTGCACGCGGCGCTCGATCTCGGGCAGGACGGCGGCCGCCTGCTGCTCGTAGTCCGGAGCCTCGGCCGCGACGCCGCCCTTGGCGAGCTCGAGCCGCGTCAGGTGCTCGGGATTGCCGCCGAGCTTGATGTCGACCCCGCGCCCGGCCATGTTGGTCGCGATCGTGACCGCGCCGGGGGCGCCGGCCTCGGCGATCGTCTCGCCCTCGCGCTCGGCGTGCTCGGGCTTGGCGTTGAGCACCGTGTGCTTGATCCCCTTGCGGTGCAGGCGCTCTCCGAGCAGCTCGGAGACCTCCACCGAGATCGTTCCCACCAGCACGGGCTGGCCTGCCGTGTTGCGCTCCTCGATCTCTCTGGCCACCGCGTCCCACTTGCCGTCCTTGGTCTTATAGACCTGGTCGTTGCGGTCGTTGCGCACCATCGGCATGTTCGTCGGGACCTGCACGACCGGGAGCTTGTAGATCTTCATGAACTCGGTCGCCTCGGT
>QHBV01000080.1:3809-4441 GCA_003244035.1 Solirubrobacterales bacterium
GTCTGGTTCTCCTCCTGGACGCGCACGCCCTCCTTCGCCTCGACCGCCTGGTGCAGTCCCTCCGACCAGCGCCTGCCCTCGAGGATGCGTCCCGTGAACTCGTCGACGATCTTGACCTCGCCGTCGATCACGACGTAGTCGTCATCGCGCGTGTACAGCGACTCGGCCTTCAGCGCCTGGATCAGGTGGTTGACGAGGTGGCCGTTCTCGGCGCGGTACAGGTGATCGATCCCGAGGAAGCGCTCGGCCTTGGCGACCCCGCTCTCGGTGATCGCGACGGTCTTGTGCTTCTCCTCGAACTCGTAGTCGAAGTCGGCGACGAACTCCTTCTTCGTCCTCGGATCCATCCCATCAGGGGTCTTGCCGGGCTGGAGCTTGGGGGCGAGCTTGGCGAACGTCGCGTACAGGTCGGCGGCCTGCTCCGGGGCGCCAGAGATGATCAGGGGTGTGCGCGCCTCGTCGATCAAGATGTTGTCGACCTCGTCGACGACGGCGAATGTGTGGTAGGGCGACTCGCCCTGCTCGGGCTTGGGGCGCCCGCCGTGCTGGACCTTCTCCTCGAGCGTGGTCGCCATGTTGTCGCGCAGATAGTCGAAGCCGAACTCCGAGTTGGTCCCGTAGGTGACATCCGC
>QHBV01000080.1:4612-9560 GCA_003244035.1 Solirubrobacterales bacterium
GTCTTGCCCTCGCCGGTCTTCATCTCCGCGATCGAGCCGTCGTGGAGCACCATCCCGCCGATCAGCTGGACGTCGAAGTGGCGCATCCCCATCGAGCGCCTGCCGGCCTCGCGCACGAGCGCGAAGCACTCGTACAGCAGTTCGTCGAGGCTCTCGCCACCGCGTGCGCGCTCGCGTAGCTCGTCGGCAGCCTCTCGTAGCTCGATGTCGGTGCAGTGCTCGAGCTCGGGCTCGAAGCCGTTGATGCGCCCGACGCGCTGCTCGTAGGACTTGAACTTCTTCGCCTCGCCGATACGAAGCGCGCGGTCCAAAAACGACATGGTTTCAGGTTAGCGGCTGGGCGCTGATGTCCGTTTCGCTTCCCGCTGCCGGCGCCGTCCCGCCGGACGGCGCCGGCGAGGCCTCCGCAGCCGCGGCGGCGCGGGCCTCACGGCGCTTGCGGCGCTTGTCGCGGTGGCGCTTGACCTGCCTCGCGAGCTCCTCGCTGACCATGTTGACTGAATGCACGAGGTCGGGCGAGGCCTCGCGCGCTCGCAGCGTGACGCCCTTCAGGTGCAGCGTCGCCTCGGCCACCTGCGAGTCGTGAATCGCCGGGTTGCGCTCCTCGAACACCTCGACCTCGAGCTCGGCGAGCTCGGAGACCTGCCTGGCGACCTTGCGAAAGCGCTTGGCCACATGCTCGGTGAGCTCCTCTGAAACTGGCAGGTTGCGGCCCTTGACTTCGATCCGCATCGGCCAACCTCCTTGGTGTGAAGATGGATCTTCAGGTTACTCCCCGCGCGCGACGCGTCGCTTGCGAGAATGCCGCTGGTGTCCCCGAGGATCGCGTGGTCGTTCGAGCCCGATGTCCTGGTCGGGATCCTCGCGCTGGGCACGCTGTACGTCCGGGCCTTTGTACGAGCTCGATCGGCGCGCGCCGGTCATCCGCCCGGCTTCGGCCGGCTCGCGCTGTTCGGCGCCGGCTTGGTCGCGATCCTGGTGGCGCTGGTCTCGCCGATCGACCAGCTCGGCGAGCAGCTGCTGGTGATGCACATGCTCCAGCACATCCTGCTGCTCGACATCGCGCCGATCCTGATGATCCTGGGGCTCACCAAAGTCCTGCTGCGCCCAGTGACGCGGCGGCTGCGCGTGCTCGAGCGCCGAGCGGGCTTCCTCGCCCATCCCGCATTTGCCGTCGTTGCCTATGCCGGATCGATGTGGCTGTGGCACGTCCCCGCGATGTACGACGCCGCGCTTGCCCACTCCGGCATCCACGTGCTCGAGCACCTCTGCTTCGCGGCCGCCGGCACGCTCTACTGGTGGCACCTGCTCTCGCCGATCCGCAGCCGGACGCGGCTCGGCGGCCTCGGCCCGGTCGCCTACATGGCCAGCACCAAGCTGCTCGTGGGGAGCCTCGGAATCGTGCTCGCGTTCGCGCCGAGCTCGTTCTACGCGTTCTACCAGCACCACCCGCACTACTGGGGGCTGACGCCCGCCGAGGACCAGTCGATGGCCGGCCTGCTGATGGCGCTCGAGCAGTCGATCGTGATGGGCACCGCGCTGGTGGTCCTGTTCGTGCGGATGCTGGCGGAGTCAGAGCGCGAGGCGCAGCGGGCGGAGCGGCTCGAGGTGGCGTAGCGCGCGGCGTGGGATCTTGCCGCAGTTCTCCGAAGCGCACCTGGCAGCTCTGGCCGCCCTGGCTGGACCTGCTGGGGCCGTGGCCAGGGTACATCGTCGCGACCGCCGCGCTCGGCTCGCGCTATTGCTCACCGTGCAGCGGCTCGGGTCCGCGACCGGGACCCCGCCTGAGGCCAGCCCGGCGCCCTTCGCCCGTGGGGTGGCGCTATCGCCGGCGCGGGCGCAGCGCATTGTGCGGCGATCCGACCATGACGGCCTTCTCCTTTCTCCTTCTTTGCGCTGGCCGAGGTCCGCGCGCGCTACGCCCCTTCTGCCCGCGGCATCGTCGACTCGCACAACGTGAAACACCACCTGGGCGGTGAGGGGGTACTCATCGTTATCGCAGGTGGGGGATGGATAAGGTGAACCACCCCCGGCGGCCGGCGCGACCGGTTCACGTTTCCGCTCTCCAGCTCGTAGTTTGTGCTCCAGGTGCGCCGGAGAGGGACGTGTCTCACGTTGTCGCGGACCCAGACCGCTGCCGCCGGTCCTCAGCTCCGGCCCGCCTGCGCCAGCAGCGCCGCACCGATCGCCCCGCCGAGGTCGCCGAGCGCGGCGACGCGAATCGCCGGCGGACGCGTGTCGTTGAACAGGTGCGGCTGCATCTCCGCCGCGATCCGCATCGCGAACGGCTCGCCGAAGCGCACGCCCAGACCGCCGCCGATCACGACCGCCTCGACATCGAGCAGGTTGACGGCCGACGCGATGCCCGCCCCAAGCGCCGCCACGGCCTGGTCGATGATCTTGTTCGCAAGCTTGTCCCGGCGCTCCAGCGCGCGCGCCCAGATCGCGCTCGTCAGCCGCGTGTGCCCCTTCTCCTCCATCAGCTTGAACAGGTCCGTCTTCGCACCCTTCTTCACTCGCTTGCGCGCCCGCGCCTCCATCGCCCCGCGACCGGCGTACGCCTCCACGCAGCCGCGCCGGCCGCACGGGCACCGGCGCCCGCCCAGCTTGACCACCGTGTGTCCGATCTCACCGGCTCCGCCGCGGCCCACCCACGGCTTGCCGTCGAGGATCAGGCCGCCTCCCACGCCAGTTCCCCAGAACACACCGAGCAGCGACCCGTATGACTTGCCGGACCCGAGCATGAACTCGCCTTCCGTTGCGACCTGCACGTCGTTGCCGACGAGCACGCGGGTGCCGAGCGCGGCCGTGAGCGCCGATCCTAGACCGAACGTGCCATCCCAGCCGGGAAGGTTGCGCGCGCTGGAGACGGCGCCGGTGGCCGCGTCGACGATCCCAGGAGAGCCCACGCCGACGCCGCTCAGGGCCTCCGGCTTCAGTCCCGCCGCCGCACAGGCAGCGGTCAGCGCGCGGACCAACTCGGCCGCGACGTCGTTTGGGCCGCCGCCGGTTGGCGTAGGCCGCCGCGCCGATCCGAGCACCATACTGTTGGCGTCGACGACGACCGCTTCGATCTTGGTCCCGCCGAGATCGATGCCGCCGCGGGCCGTGCCGGCGGTCCGGGGGGTGAAGGCGGTCTTGACGGCTGGCATCTGCTGATTTTTACAGATCTGGAGCCAACCGCTGCGCACCACCGCTTGTGAGCGCCGGACACCGCGCGGCACCGTGTACTCAGCCTTCGGTGTCGAGATCGTCTACGTCGTCGCCGGGTGGTCCCGGGCCCGGTCAACCCCAAGACTCCCGGTAGTCAGACTGCTCTGGAGTCGGCTCGTCGATCCTCACCCCCAGCGCCGCGAGCTTGAGGCGCCCGACCTCGCTGTCGATCCGCTCGGGCACGGGGTGCACGCCCGGCCCGAACGCCCCGGGATCGCGGACGAGGGCCTCGACGCACAGCGCCTGCAAGGCGAACGACACGTCCATCACGGCCGCGGGATGCCCATCGGCTGCGGCGAGGTTGACGACGCGGCCCTGCGCCAGCAGGTTCAGCCGCCGGCCGTCACCAAGCTGGTACTGGGTCACGAGCGGCCGCACCGCGCGCACCCCCTGCGCCGCGAGCGCGCGCAACTCGGTGAGGTCAAGCTCCACATCGAAGTGGCCGGCGTTCGCGAGCAGCGCGCCGTCCTTCATCCGCTCGAAGTGCTCGCCGCGCAGAACTCGCCGTGAACCGGTGACGGTGATGAACACGTCCCCGCGCGGCGCGGCTTCGAGCGCCGGCATCACCTCGTAGCCGGCCATCCGCGCCTCCAGTGCCCGCAGTGGGTTGACTTCGCAGACGATCACCGCCGCCCCCGCGCCGCGCGCCCGCTCGGCCACCCCCAGACCCGCCCAGCCGTATCCGATCACGACGACGGTATGGCCGGCGAGCAGTACGTTGCTGGCCCGGACGATCCCGTCCAGCGCGGATTGGCCCGTGCCATGACGGTCGTTGAGCGCGCGCTCGGTGCGCGCCTCGTTGACCGCCAGCACCGGGCAGCGAAGCTCTCCCTGCTGCTGCAGGCGACGGAGCCGGACGAGGCCGGTGGTCGTCTCCTCGGTCCCGCCGATCAGCCCCCGCAGAGCGCGCGCGCCAATCTCATGTGCCGTAATCACCAGATCGGCGCCGTCGTCGAGCGTGACCTGCGGAGCACCGGCAACCAGCGACCGGACATGACCGGCATAGGTCTGGGGGCCCTCGCCACGCAGCGCCCTGACCTCGACGCCATGATCGAGCACGAGCGCTGCCGCGACGTCGTCCTGGGTCGAGAGGGGATTGGCGGAGCACAGCGCCGCGCTCGCGCCGCCGGCGATCAGCGCCCGGACGAGATTGGCGGTCTCGGCCGTGACGTGCAGGCACGCAGCGATCCGGACTCCCTGCAGGGGCCGCTGGGCCTCAAAGCGCCGGCCGACCGCCTCGAGCACCGGCATCTGCCCCCGCGCCCAGGCGATTCGCGCCGCCCCCTGTGGCGCGAGCGCCAGATCGGCGACCTCGTGCGGCGCAGGCGGGTCAGTAGCGATAGTGATCTGACTTGTACGGCCCCTCGGACGGGACCCCGAGGTAAGCAGCCTGCGCCGGGGTCAGCTCGGTGAGCCTTGCGCCGAGCGCGTCGAGGTGCAGCCGCGCGACCTTCTCATCGAGGTGCTTGGGCAGCGTGTACACGCGCTTCTCGTAGACGTCCTCGTGGCCGAACAGCTCGATCTGGGCGATCACCTGGTTGGTGAACGAGTTCGACATCACGAAGCTCGGATGACCTGTCGCGTTGCCGAGATTCAGCAGCCTGCCCTCGGAGAGCACGATCACGGCGTGTCCGTCTGCGAACACCCACTTGTCGACCTGCGGCTTGATCTCGATCCGTTCGATCCCCTCGATCGTCGCGAGACCCGCCATCTCGATCTCGTTGTCGAAGTGGCC
>QHBV01000081.1:0-6949 GCA_003244035.1 Solirubrobacterales bacterium
CGCTCCCCGGTCTGCTGTACCGTGGGCAGCGACGCATGACTCCTCTTTTCGGCATCGTGCTCGCGCTCGGCTGCGCGCTGACGACTAACGTCGGCTTTCTGTACAAGCATCGCGGCGCCTGTGCGGCGTCCGCCGTTGACATGCGCCGGCCGCTCCACTCGGCCCGCTCGCTGTTCTCCTCGCGGCTGTTCGCGGTCGGGATGCTGATCGCGCTGGGGGCGTGGATCCTGCACGTCGCCGCGATGGCGCTGGCGCCGCTGTCGGTCGTGCAGGTCGTGCTCGCGGGCGGCGTCGTACTGCTCGCGGTCATGGCCGAGCGGATGTTCGGCCTGCGGATCAGCCGCCGCCAGTGGCTCGGGCTGGGGCTCACGGCCGTCGGTCTGATGCTGCTCGGGGTGACGTTGCCACCAGTCCACGGCGCGCACTCACATGCGTCTGTGCCCGGCCTGATCGCGTTCGAGGCGGGCCTGATCGCGGCGGGGACGCTGCTGATCATGGGTCCGCGGATCGGCGCCCCGCGGGAGCACCACGGCTTCATGCTCGGGGCGGCAGCCGGGATCCTGTTCGGGGTGTCCGACATCGCGATCAAGGCGATCTCGGGCCTGGTGGGCACCAGCGGCGTGGCCGGCCTGCTGACGCCGTGGCTGCTCGTGACCGTGGCCGCCTCTGTCGCCGCGTTCTACGCGTCGGCCAAGGGCCTGCAGGACGGCGAGGCGGTGCCGGTGATCGCGGTCACCGGGACGGCCGCGAACGTCGCCGGAATCGTCGGCGGGGTGCTTGTCTTCGGCGATCCGCTGTCGGCCCACCCGCTCGCGCTGGTCGTTCAGTGCCTGGCGTTCGTGCTGGTGCTGTTCGCCGCGTGGCTGACGCCGGGGCCGGTGCGGGCGGCGGCCGTGCCGGCGTAGTCCGGGCTGAAAAGAAACCAGCGCGGAGCCCCCTTGCGGGGCGGAGCGCCCTATCCTCATCGTGGCGATGGTGAGCACCGAAGCGACCAGCACGCTGCAGCAGCTCGCCCGTCGCCACCTGTGGATGCACTTCGCCCGCCTGTCGGCGTACGAGGAGCAGGAGATCCCGATCATCGTCCGCGGCGAGGGTTGCTACGTCTACGACGAGCACGACAAGCGCTACCTCGACGGGCTCTCGGCGCTGTTCTGCGTGAACATCGGCCACGGCCGCGCCGATATCGCCCAGGCCGGGGCCGATCAGGCCAAGCAGCTGGGGTTCTTCACCAACTGGTCCTACGCGCACCCGCCCGCGATCGAGCTCGCGACGCGGATCGCGTCGCTGGCGCCGGGCGATCTGAACCGCGTGTTCTTCACCAGCGGCGGCTCGGAGGCGGTCGAGTCGGCGCTGAAGCTCGCGCGCCAGTACTTCAAGCTGGCGGGCAAGCCACGCAAGCACAAGCTGATCGCGCGGGAGACCGCGTACCACGGAACCAGCCTGGGGGCGCTGTCGGCGACCGGGATCACCGCCCTGCGCGAGCCGTTCGAGCCGCTGGCGCCGGGTGGCTGTCACGTCCCTGCCACGAATCTGTATCGGTTGCCGGAGGGGGTGCCGGCGTCGTCGCTGGCGGAGGCGATCGCTCATCGGATCGCGTTCGAGGGCCCCGACACGGTCGCGGCGGTGATCCTCGAGCCCGTCCAGAACGCCGGCGGGTGCTTCACCCCACCCGAGGGCTACTTCCAGCGCATACGCGAGATCTGCGACGAGCACGACGTGCTGCTGATCTCCGACGAGGTGATCTGCGCGTGGGGCCGCCTCGGCGAATGGTTCGGTGCCGATCGCTACCAGTACCAACCGGACATCATCACGACCGCCAAGGGGTTGTCCAGCGCTTATGCGCCGATCGGGGCGATGATCGTCTCCGACCGGGTGGCCGAGCCTTTCCTGAGTGGGGCGGCCAGCTTCACCCACGGGTTCACGTTTGCGGGCCATCCGATCTGCGCGGCGGTGGCTCTTGCCAACCTCGACGCGCTCGAGCGCGAGCGCGTGCTGGAAGGCGTGCGCTCGGGTGAGCCGGTGTTCCGGGCGATGCTCGAGTCGCTGCGCGACCTGCCGATCGTCGGCGATGTGCGCGGCGCGGGCTACTTCCAGGCGATCGAGCTGGTCAAGGACGCTCGGACGAAGGAGTCCTTCACCGCTGCGGAGTCCGATTCCCTGCTGCGGGGCTTCCTCGCGGGCGAGCTGTATCGCCGCGGGCTGATCTGCCGCGCCGATGACCGTGGCGAACCGGTGATCCAGCTCTCGCCACCGTTGATCGCCGGTCCCGAGCAGTTCGCCGAGATCGAGGCGATCCTGCGCCCGGTGCTGGGGGATGCGGGGGAGCGGATGGGTTGCAAGGCCTGACGTGAGGGTCGGGGTACCGACCGAGGTCAAGCCCGACGAGTACCGCGTCGCGCTCACCCCCGCCGGCGTGCGCGAGCTGGTCGACGCCGGGCACGAGGTGCTCGTGCAGGCCGGCGCCGGACTCGGCTCTGCGATCACCGACGCGGCGTACGGCGCGCAGGGCGCTTTGATTGCGCCGGATGCCGCTGAGGTGTTCGGGGGCTCCGAGCTGATCATCAAGGTCAAGGAGCCCCAGCCGTTCGAAGTCCGCCGGCTCGAGTGCCGCCACACGCTCTTCACCTATCTGCACCTGGCGGCGGATGCCGGCTTGACGCGGGCGCTGATGGCCTCGGGCGCCACCTGCATCGCGTATGAGACCGTCGAGGACGCTCGCGGCCGGCTGCCGCTGCTCGCGCCGATGTCCGAGGTCGCCGGCAAGATCGCGACCCAGGCGGGTGCGTTCATGCTCGAGAAGCCGCTCGGGGGCAGGGGCATCCTGCTCGGCGGGGTGCCCGGCGTCGCGGCCGCGAACGTGCTCGTCATCGGTGGGGGCGTGGTCGGGATGAACGCAGCGTTCATCGCGCTCGGGATGGAGGCGTCCGTGTCCGTGTTCGACCGCAACATCGACCGCCTGCGCGAGCTCGACATCGCCTTCGGCGGACGCGCCAACACTTGCTTTGCGACCACGCTGTCGATCGAGGAGCGGCTGCCGGGCGCCGATCTCGTGATCGGGGCGGTGCTCGTGCACGGCGCACGCGCACCGCACGTGATCACACGGGCGCAGCTCGGCTTGATGAAGCGCCAAGCGGTGCTGGTCGACGTCTCGATCGATCAGGGCGGGTGCTTTGAGACCTCGCGGCCGACGACGCACTCCGACCCCGTGTTCGAAGTCGACGGGGTCACCCACTACTGCGTGACCAACATGCCCGGCGCGGTCCCGATCACCTCGACCTACGCGCTAACGAACGCGACCATGCCCTATGTGCTGGCGCTGGCTCGTCTTGGCGTGGGCGGCGCCGTCGCGGCGAACCCCGGGCTGGCGCTGGGAGTCAACGTCGCCGGCGGCCGCGTGACGTGTGCACCGGTGGCGGCGGCGGTGGGGGTGGAGTGCGCGGGTGTCGGCGAGGCGCTCGGGGCCACCGCGCGCCCGCTGGCATAGACTGGTTGCGCGGTTGGGCAATGGCGGTAGGGAATGAGATGGTGCCCGTCGGCATCGTTCTGCGGGGCGGTCGACGACGGAGCAGCCACGCCAAGCGCGTGGAGCTGACGGCGAAGGCAAGCTTCAAGCCGGCGGCCGCGGTACTCGCCGCGAAGACGCTCACACTCGCGCCGTAGATGGGCGGCCCCTGGCGACGCGGCGGCTCAGCCCGCGGTCCGCGCAGCCGCCTGCCTCCGAGCTGCGCGCTCCAGTGAGCGGCGCAGCGCGGCGGCTGCGCTCCGCGCGCGGAGGCTCGCCTCCTGGCGGGCTCGAGCGAGCTCGACCGGCGCCACGCGGCGGACCAGCCTCTGCAAGGCGCGGTGTGCGTGGGTACGGGCAGTCGCTCTCGCACGCGCGAGAGCGAGAGCGTAGGCGCGCTGGAGTGCCGAGCTGCGAGCGCCGGCACCGGTGGCGCAGGCACGGGCTGCCTTCGTCGCGCTCTGGCCCACGGTGAGTACCGCGTGCGTGCGCGCCCGCTCGACGAGAGTTGCCGAGCGCGTGACGGCTACCGATCCCTTCGGTCCGGTCGCCCGTTCGGTCACGGTAACGGGAGCGGTTGCCGTGGCCGTGCCGGCCGCGGTCCCCCGGGCAACTGCCTGTGCTTGGGCGTGGGCGGTGACGCAGGCGCGGGTCGGCTGCGGCCCGCTGATGCTCGGCGTGCCGACGTGCTTCGCGCCGCCGCCGTACGCGAGCACAGCGATCGCGATCAGCCCCAGGATCGCCACCAGCAGGAGGGCGAAGGGCGGACGGCGCAGGCGCACCCGCGAGATGATGCCGTGGCGGGCGCTTGCTTTTTCCGGCTCGGCCGTTACTCGTTGTCCTGCTACGCTAGGCGGCGCATGCCGACCACCAGTCAGCTGATCCGCAAGGGTCGCACCGCGCCGAAGAAGAAGCTCGCTACTCCGGGCCTGAAGACCGGCAAGGGGCGCAAGAAGAAGGTAGCCGCCCCGCAGCGACGCGGCGTCTGCACGCGGGTCTTCACGACCACGCCGAAGAAGCCGAACTCGGCCCTGCGCAAGGTCGCGCGCGTACGGCTGACCAACGGGATGGAGGTCAACGCCTACATCCCCGGTGAGGGCCACAACCTCCAGGAGCACTCGGTCGTGCTCGTCCGCGGCGGGCGAGTCAAGGATCTCCCCGGCTATCGCTACAAGGTCATCCGCGGCACTCTCGACGCAGCCGGCGTCAGCGACCGCAAGAAGGCACGCTCGCAGTACGGCGTGAAGGCGAAGTGAAGGGCCCGAGCCGCTAGTGCCACGGCGGGCCGCAGCACAGATCAGGTGGGTCGAGCCGGATGCGGTCCACCGCAACCGACTCGTCCAGCAGGTCATCAACAAGGTGATGCTGGACGGCAAGAAGTCGATTGCGGAGAAGATCGTCCACGACGCGCTCGCGATCATCGCCGAGCGCAGCGGCAAGGACTCGGTCGAGCAGCTCGAGGCAGGGGTCAAGGCGCTGACGCCGGTGCTCGAGGTGCGCTCCCGGAGGGTCGGCGGCGCCACCTACCAGGTGCCGGTGGAGGTGCCCCCGCGCCGCGCCCGCACGCTCGCGGTCCGCTGGCTGGTGCAGTTCTCCCGCCAGCGGCGCGAGAAGACGATGGCGCAGCGACTCGCGCACGAACTGCTGGATGCTCAGCAGCAGCAGGGGGCCGCGTACAAGCGCAAGGACGATATCTACCGCATGGCGCAGGCGAACCGGGCGTTCGCGCACTACCGCTGGTAGAGGCCCCCCGGTCGATCCTCAGCCGTCGTGGCGCGCGAGGGCGGCATTGAGGTCGGCGCGTACCTCCCGAGCCTCGCGTGAAAGCTGGCGCCAGGTGTAGCGGCGCACCTCGTGCCCGGCCCGCCTCAGGATCAGGTCTCGCCGGTGGTCGCGTTCGATCTGTGCGGCGGTGTGGTGCGCAGCATGACCGTCGAGCTCCACGACCAGGCGCTGCTCGCGCCAGAGCATGTCGATCATCAGGCCACCCAAGCTCGCGTTGACCTCGGGCGGTGGCAGCCCTGCTGAGACGCACAGCGCGAGGAACCGCTCCTCCAGCACGCTCCGCGTCAACGCCAGCTCAGGCTGGTGCTGCTCGAGTGCGACCCGCAGCCTTGCGCTGCCGGGCCTGCCGGGACCAAGAACCAGCCTCACCTCGTCCAAGTCGATCAGGTCTTGGAACTCCGCCTCGGCAAGTGCGCGCTTCACCCTGCGTAGCGGAGCGTTCGTGGCGTAGTCGAGCAGCGCCTGTGACACGCTGGTCACCGGCAGGCGCCGGTGGCGGGTGCGGCTCAGGCTGCGGCGATGATGGATTTGGATCCCCGCGACGGGCTGGCGCCGGCGGTCGGCGCTGATGTGGATCAAGTTTGGTGGCTCGTCGATCAGGCGCCACCACCAGGCCGCGGTTCCGTGGCTGAGGGTCGCGCCGGCGCCGGCGAAGAGCAGTGCCGCGGTGAGCGCTCCCTCTGGCGGGATGGTGGGATGACCGACCGCGTACACGCCCGGGTGGATCCTGTGCAGCCGTCCCGCGGTCATCCAACGGGAAGCCCGTGACCTGCCGATGCCGCACGCACGCAGCTGCCGGTGGTCGATGACCCCCCACTGCTGGCCGGCGATCGCGGCCACGCGGCGGACTGATGTCGATTCGTCCCGCTGAGCGGGACCATCTGACATCGCCTCGGCCATCCGCCGATCGTGACCGAGAACGTGTCACGGAACAAGACAGCTTTGTGTCAACTCCGTAACGTCGCGAGGGCTGCCCACCGCACGGGACCGGGGGCTGCGGCGGGCCAACCCTCGCGTGCGCCAATGTAACGCGCACCGAGCGCAGTATGGTGCGACCGGCGTCCGATTGTCAGCGTGCTTACCGCTCTGGTGATCGCGGCAGGAGGAACCCCGACACGCCCGCGATCACGAGCATCACCGCACCGAGGGTCTCGATGTAGAACCCGGCGCGCGGGCTCGAGCCGGCGGTCTCGGAGTGCGTGGCGCTGGTCGCGATCAGACCGGTCGCATGCGCGTTCGGGAGATCTACCAGCAGCGCGATCAGCAGCGCGATCACCCCGAGCGCGCCGATTGCCACCGGCGCCGGGCGACTGCCGGTGCGCCATCCGTCCCAGGCCAGCGCGGCAGCCAGCACTGCGATCGGGATCAGCGCGTAGGCGTGGTTCGAGCCGGTCGCAACGGATTTGATCGGGATGGCACTGGTCGCGACACGGACCACGTACAGGGTGGTGAGCTCGGCTGCGACCAGGAGCACGGCCCCGACCAGCCCGCAAGCGGCCAGAAGCCCTCTGCTATATTGAGGTTTCGTCTCGGACGGCGTTGCGCTCACGTGCGCTCGCTCTCGAGCGTGGAGGACCCAAGCAATGGAGACGCCGACCCACTAGACATCTGCCCCGTGCCGACAGCTGCGTCGTGAACGGGCCCGCTGGGCCCTTTTTCATG
>QHBV01000081.1:7062-8705 GCA_003244035.1 Solirubrobacterales bacterium
GAGCGCATCCTCTATTACACGGGGCGGACCTACAAGATGGGCGAGGTCCACGATGGAGGCGCCGTGATGGACTGGATGGCCCAGGAGCAGGAGCGCGGGATCACGATCACCTCGGCGGCGACGAGCTGCGAGTGGGCGGGGCACCGGATCAACATCCTGGACACGCCCGGCCACGTCGACTTCACGGTCGAGGTCGAGCGCTCGCTGCGGGTGCTCGACGGGGCGATCGCGCTGTTCGACTCGGTCGCGGGGGTCGAGCCCCAGTCCGAGACCGTCTGGCGCCAGGCCGACAAGTACCACGTGCCGCGGATCGCCTACATCAACAAGATGGACCGCGTCGGCTCCGATTTCGACCGCGGCGTGCAGACGATGATCGACCGCCTCGGCGCGCACCCGGTCCCGATTCAGCTGCCGATTGGCGCCGAGTCGGGCTTCCGCGGAATCGTCGATCTCGTCAGCAACCGGGCGATCGTCTACAAGGACGAGCTCGGCCGCGAGCAGGACGTGATCGAGATCCCCGCCGAGCTCGCCGAGGCCGCGGCCGCTGCCCGCGAGCACCTGCTCGAGGAGGTGTCCCGCTATGACGACGAGCTGGTGGAGATGATCCTCGAAGACGAGGAGATCTCCCCGCAGCGCCTCAAGCAGGCGATCCGCACCGCGACGCTCGGGACGAAGATGACGCCTGTGCTGTGCGGCAGTAGCTTCAAGAACAAGGGCGTCCAGCCGCTGCTGGACGCCGTCGTCGACTACCTCCCGAGTCCGCTCGAGGTGCCGCCGGTCGAGGGACTCGAGCCCGACAAGGCATCGGAGAACGGGGGCCGTCACGCCCATCGCGACGCCTCCGACGACGAGCCGTTCGCGGCGCTCGCGTTCAAGATCATGGCCGACCCGTACGTCGGCAAGCTCACCTACTTCCGCGTCTACTCGGGCAAGCTCGCCGCTGGCTCGCGCGTGCTGAACGTCTCAACCGGCCGAACCGAGCGCGTCGGCCGAATCCTGATGATGCACGCCAACGAGCGTCAGGAGCTGGAGGAGGTCTACGCCGGCGACATTGCGGCCGCGGTGGGAATCAAGCACGTCGCCACGGGCGACACCCTGGCGGCGCCGGAGCGGCCGATCAAGCTCGAGACGATCGTGTTCCCCGAACCGGTGATCAAGGTCGCGATCGAGCCCCGGACGAAGGTCGACCAGGAGCGGATGTCGACGGCGCTCGGCCGGCTCGCCGAGGAGGACCCGACCTTCCAGGTGCGGACCAACGAGGACACCGGGCAGACCGAGATCTCGGGGATGGGCGAGCTGCACCTGGAGGTGCTGGTCGACCGGATGCTGCGGGAGTTCAAGGTGCAGGCCAACGTCGGGCGTCCCCAGGTCTCCTATCGCGAGACGATCAAGGGAAGCGCCGAGAAGGTCGAGGGCCGCTTCGTGCGCCAGACCGGGGGCGCGGGCCAGTACGGGATCGTCTACATCAACATCGAACCGGCGCCGGGGGAGGGCTTCGACTTCGTCAACAAGGTCAGGGGCGGCTCGATCCCCACCGAGTTCATCCCGGCGGTCGAGAAGGGGGTCGAGGAGGCGCTGGAGAACGGCCCGCGGGCTGGCTATCCGATGGTCGACGTCCGCGTGACGCTGACCGACGGCAAGTA
>QHBV01000082.1 GCA_003244035.1 Solirubrobacterales bacterium
TCCCGCTCGAGATCCGCCGGCCGACGCGACCGGGGGGCAACATCCAGGCGTGGGCCCGCGCGGCCCGCTACGACGCCGCGGCGGCGATCGCGGGCCCGCGCGGCGCGGATCTGGCCGCCGGGCACACCGCCGGCGACCAGGTGGAGACGATCCTCTACCGGCTGGCGTCCTCGCCGAGCCGCCGGGCGCTGCTGGGGATGCGCCCGCGCGACGGCGCGCTGGTCAGGCCGCTGCTGGCGTTCACGCGCGCGCAGACCGGCGCCTACTGCGCCGAGCGCGGCCTGGCCTGGCGGGAGGACGAGAGCAACAACTCGGGCGCATACGCGCGCGGGCGCGTCCGCGCGCGCCTGGTGCCGGCGCTGCGAGAGATCCATCCAGCGGCGGAGGCCAACGTGCTCGCGCTGGCCGAAGTCCTCCGTGACGAGGCTGAGGTGCTCGACGCGGCCGTCGACGCCCGGCTCGGCGGCCGCGATCGGATCGCGCTCACCAGCCTGCGCGAGCTCCCGGCCGCGCTGCGCCGGCTCGTCGTCCAGCGCCTGGCCGACGGCGCCGCCGGGGGGCCGGCGCCCGGCGCCGCGCGCCGCGCCGATGAGGTGGCGGCGCTCGCTCGGCACGGAACCGCGATGCTCGACCTGCCGGGCGGCGTGCGGGCGATCGTCGAGCAGGGGGTGTTGCGGTTCGGGCGCACGCCGGCGCTCGCGGACGCGGAGGCCGGGCGCAGCGCGGAGGCCGAACCACAGGCGCGCGCCAGCGCGCCCATAAACTGAAAAGAAGTGGCCGACGACGACGCGATCGGGGACATCCTCGTCCCGGCGCAGGAGCTCGAGCGCCGGGTGAGCGAGCTCGCGCGGGAGATCTCGCGCGACTACGAGGGCAGGGATCTGGTGCTGATCGGCGTGCTCAAGGGGGCGGTGTTCTTCCTCTCGGACCTGATGCGCCAGCTCGATGTCCCGGTCGAGGTGGACTTCATGGCGGTGGCCTCGTACGGATCGGCCACCAAGTCCAGCGGCGTGGTCCGGATCCTCAAGGACCTCGACGCCGTGATCGAGGGCCGCGACGTGCTGATCGTCGAGGACATCGTCGACTCGGGGCTGACGCTGCAGTACCTGCTGCGCAACCTCGCCGGGCGCAATCCTCGCTCGCTGGAGGTCTGCGCGCTGCTGATCAAGCCCGAGCGCAGGAAGGTGGATCTGCGGACTCGCTACGTGGGCTTTGAGATTCCCAACCGCTTCGCGATCGGATACGGGCTCGACTACGGCGAGCGGTACCGCAACCTTTCCTACGTCGCGGCACTGAAGCAGTGACGCAGGGCCTTCTGGGCGCCGGGGCCAGGTGCTAGGCTTGACGGTTCCAGTGCGGCGACCAATGCCCCGGATCCGACCATGAGCAGGCTCTTCAAGAGCGCGGCCTTCCCGATTCTGATCGTGGTCGTGCTGGCGTTCTTCGCGCAGAAGCTGATCGGCACCTCGAGCCACGCCCAGCGCGAGACCTTCGGCAACCTGCTCACGCAGCTGAATTCGAGCCCGCCGCAGGTCAAGAGCCTGTCGATCCACACCAAGGACAACACGGTCAACGCAACGACGACGGCCGGGCAGAAGTATACGGTCGGCTATCCCGACAGCTATGCCTCGACGCTGATCACCAAGGCGCAGACGGACGGCGTCACGCTCGACGTCCAGGGCAAGTCGAGCAGCGCCTGGCTGGGGCTGCTCACCTACATGCTGCCGATCCTGATCTTCGTCGGCTTCTGGCTGTTCATCATGAACCAGGTCCAGGGCGGCGGCTCCAAGGTGATGTCGTTCGGCAAGTCGCGCGCCAAGCGAATGTCGGTTGACAGTCCCAAGATCACCTTCCGCGACGTCGCCGGCGTCGACGAGGCGGTCGAGGAGCTNNNGAGAACCCGAAGAAGTTCCAGGCGCTGGGCGCGCGGATCCCCAAGGGCGTGCTGCTGTACGGGCCGCCGGGGACCGGCAAGACGCTGCTCGCGCGCGCGGTCGCCGGCGAGGCGGGCGTGCCGTTCTTCTCGATCTCGGGCTCGGACTTCGTCGAGATGTT
>QHBV01000083.1 GCA_003244035.1 Solirubrobacterales bacterium
TCAACAAGATGGACCTGGTCGGCTACGACGAGACGGTCTTCTACCGGATCCTCGACGAGATGACCGACTGGGCCGCGCGGCTGCAGATCCCCGACATCACCTTCATCCCGATCTCGGCCCTGCACGGAGACAACGTCGTAGGGCGCTCGTGGGCGATGCCGTGGTACGGCGGCGCGCCGCTGCTCTACCACCTCGAGCACGTCGTGATCGCCCCCGACCGCAACCTCGCCGATGTGCGCTTCCCGGTGCAGTGGGTGATCCGGCCGATGAGCGACGCGCACCACGACTACCGCGGCTACGCCGGCCAGGTCGCCGGCGGGGTGCTGCGGCCCGGCAGCGACGTGGTGGTGCTCCCGAGCGGGCAGCAGACGCAGGTCGCGTCGATCGACAGCTTCGACGGGGAGCTCGACGCCGCTTTCCCGACGATGTCGGTCGCGCTGCGCTTCGCCGACGAGCTCGACATCTCCCGCGGGGACATGATCGTCGAAGCCGAGGACCAGCCGGAGTGCACGCGCCAGCTCGAGGCGATCGTCTGCTGGATGAGCGAGCAGCCGCTGCGTGCGCGATCGCGCTACACGATCAAGCACACGACCCGCACGGCGCGGGCCGTCGTCGAGGAGCTCGAGCACCGGGTCGACGTCAACACGCTCGAGCACAAGCCCGCCGAGCAACTCGCGCTCAACGAGATCGGCCGCGTGCGGCTGCGCTGCAGCTCGCCGCTGATGGTCGACCCGTATGCGCGCAACCGCACCACAGGTAGCTTCATCCTGATCGACGAGGCCACCAACGACACCGTCGCCGGTGGGATGGTGCTGAGCACGCGCTAGCGCTGCGAGCGCTGGGAGCTATCATCGCGCGCTGTGGCTCGCTACGACAGACGGGGGGGCCCGAGCGTGGCTTCGAGCCCTAATGGTGGTGCCCGCCATCCGGCGGCAGACCCAGTCGCCCCAAACACAGGGCCGGCGGCAGCGACAACCCCGACGGCCGGCGACAGAACCGGCGGGTGGTGATCACGAGCGGCCCCTGAGCCACTGGCCACGGTCGGCACCGATCGCCGCTCAGGTGTCCCGCCGTTTCAGCAGCACCGCGGCGATCGCGAGCGCCACCGCGGCGTAGGCGGCAAAGACCGCCAATCCCGCCCATGGCGCCAGCGTCCCCGAGTCCGGGTTGATCGTCCAGATCGCCCCGCCGGCGTTACTCGGTAGGTAGGGGTCGATCGAGTTGGTCACGCTCGAGGGAAGCAGGCCGACGATCGGCGGCAGCACGAACACGATCCCGGCCAGGGCGGCGATCCCGCCGGCGGTGCTGCGGAGGATCGCTCCGAGACCGAGGCCGAACAACCCCATCACCGTCAGGTAGAGCGCCGCCCCGAACAGCGCCCGTACGACGCCGGGGTGCGAAATGCCGATGTTGATGTGCTGCCCGGAGAGGATCGCCTGTCCGATGAAGAACACGATGAACACGGCCGGAAGGCTGACCGCGAACGCCACCGCGCCGAATACGACCGCCTTGCCCCACAGGACCGGGAGGCGCTTTGGCACCGCGGAGAAGGTCGCGCGAATCATGCCGGTGGAGTACTCGGCGGTGATCGCCAGCACGCCGAGCACGCCGATCGCGAGCTGGGCGAAGTTGACGCCGGCGAGGTTCGCACGCAGGGGATGGAAGTGGTGACGCTCGTCGGCGCCGAGGTGCGGCCATCGCGATTCGAACACCACGCACGCGAGGATCCCGAACCCGATGATCAGCAGCAGCATCACGAACAGCGACCAGCGCGTCGAGCGGACCGAGCGGAGCTTGGTCCACTCCGACAGCGCGACCCGGCGCTGGGTGACCGGGCCGACGGGGGCGGCCCCTCCGGCCTCGACCGGGGGTCTCTCCACGGCGACGGCGCTCACGTGAGCACCTCGTTCGGCTCGGCCTTGGGCCTGTCCTCGACGTGGAACTCGAGCGAGTCGCGGGTGAGCTCCATGAACGCCTCCTCGAGCGAAGCCTGCTGCGTGCTCAGCTCGTACAGAACGATGCCGTGCTCGGCCGCGATCGTACCCACCTGCTCCGAGCTCAGTCCGCGCACCTCGACGACCGACGGCGCCACCGCCGACACGCTCACCTCCGGGCCTGCGACCAGCTCCACGAGCCGCTCGAGCTGGGGCGATCGGACGCGGACGGAGTGCTTGGAGGCGCTGGCGACGAACTCCTCGACGCCCATGTCCGCGATCAGCTTGCCGCGGCCGATCACGATCAGATGCTCGGCGGTCAGCGCCATCTCGCTCATCAGGTGCGAGGACACGAACACCGTGCG
>QHBV01000084.1 GCA_003244035.1 Solirubrobacterales bacterium
CCGTGGGGAACTGAACGCGTACGTTGGGACAGAGTCTAGTTGCGCTACAAGCGAGCCGTAAGCGAAAACAAACTCGCGCGGTGTCGCTCCTGTCACCATGATTCCAGCAGGTAGTGGCTGACGGTATCAAGACCGCGAAAGCGAGCTACGCGTTGGGCGTCGACTGTCCGTCGTTACTCTGGAGCGAGATGCCGGTGTCAACCGCCCTAGCTCTCGGGTAGCACGGGCCAGTTCTCTAGGTCGATCATCGCGGCAGGCGACTCTTGTCGCTCCGCGATGTGCCGGAACAGCGGCCCCATGCCCTGCCCGCACGCCGGGCAGAGATCGGATCCCGCCGCACGCGGGCGCGTACAGCCCTCCTCAGTACAGAACTCATCCGGATTCATGCGCCAACTCATGCTGCCGTCCTTGCGTTCGGCCATTAGAAGGTCACCACCCATTTCAGCACATTCGTCACAGGGGCGCCGATGCCGGCGCTTGGCGATGGCGAGTAGGCGATAGCGGCCTGCCCGTCATCCGGGATAGCCGCACCCCCGTGTCCTGGACGTCGAGATGCTCCTGGGCGTGCGCAGCCAGACGCGTGTGCGCTCGCCGGCGGGCGTGCTCCTCAGAATCGGGCGGCGGGCGGTGCTCAGCCGTCGTCCTCGAGTCGCCGGAGCGCGTCTTGGTCGACCGTTGCACCGCGGTCTGGGGCGTCAACCGCCGGCGGCAGCTCAACGTGCAGCTCGGTGGCGTCGTCGAGCTGGGCGGTCGCCTCGAGCAACACGAAGTCGAGTACATGTCCCCCCCGGGTGCGATCGTCGGTCACGAAGTGGAGGTGCGAGCCGACCATCTCGATGCCGTCAAGCGCGTCGGGAAAGCGGAAGCCGACCATCGTTCCCGACACCTCGACGAGTTCGCTGACTCGTTGATCGGCCACCGCGTCGGCAAGCCGTGGATAGGGAGGCGTCTGCTTGGGTACGGAGCGAACCCGCACCGCCTCGAAGCGGCCGTCGATCCGGATCGCCGTTGGCCGCTCCGGCGCCTCGGTGCGCCGGCCCAGGTGCTGCTCGAGGTCGGAGCGCGGGAACGGTCCTCGCAACGCCCTGAGCTGACCGGGCGAGAACGACACCACTACTGCGTAGGGCGTCCTGGATCCGAGATCCGGCCTGCTTAGCGTGGCATCGAGACTGGCTTTCCACGCCTGGCCGTCAACCACGATCAACTCCCCGTCGAGGCCGTTGAGCGTCCCGAGGCCCAAGTCGCCGTGCTCGAGGACCTCGCCCAGCGTGACATCACCGTCGAGCGCACCCTCGAGCAGAGCCTGGACCGTCGATGTCTGGAACAGCTCGTGGGGCAGGTGCTCCGGACGCATGTCTCGATGGCGCACCAGCTCGACGTGTAGCGCACCGAGGAACTCGAGCTCGCTCATTGCACGGCCTCAATGGAACATGTCGTCTGGTGGTCGGGCACGGTTGCAGTCTGCCTCAGAAGTTACGCTCGGGCGAGCGGTGTGCCGCGCGCCCACCCGCTTTTCCCGGTGCGGCTACTCGGGACCGAAGAGGACGCGGCGGCATGAAGCTTCTCGGCAAGCTCGCATACCGAGTCGATCAGCGCGCCCGGAGGCGCAAACCTGGGAGCACCGACAAACCTGGGAGCACCGAGGGAGCCCCGCTGGTCAGCTGCGCGTCTTGCCCTCGCGCAGCATCTGGAGCGCTTGCGTGACACGGCGCTGACGGGTGTCGTCTCGCTTGGCTTCATCCACCCAACGCGCGTACTCCTTGCGGTGGGTGTACGCGAGGGCCTCGAACGCTGCCATTGCCGCCGGATCGCCGGCGAGAGCGGTCGCGAGCACCTCGGGCACGTCGACGTCGCGGGGTGCGGCATCGAGCTCGATTTCGACCTCGACCGTGTCCCCAGCGTCGACACCGGCGCCGTCGCGCACCGCGCGATTCAAACCCAGCAGGAACTCGCCGCGCATCCGAGTGACCGTTGTTCGCCAGCTGTAGCCGTTGATCGTCGCGGCAACCGGAAAGCGCTTGGCGCCCTCGCCAACGACTGCAACCTGCTCGTCATCGAGGACGATCGCCGCAGCAGGGCCGCGGGAGAGCAGCGTCGCGGTCAGCCGAAGCGAGCCCATCAGGAGCCTCAGGCGCGTCGCTCGCTAGACCGAGGTTCCCCCTGTAG
>QHBV01000085.1:0-233 GCA_003244035.1 Solirubrobacterales bacterium
GGCGCCAGCAGTCGATTCGCTGTAGGCCGTTCTAAGCCGTTCTAAGCCGCGAAATGCACGCCGTGAGCTATCCATCGGAAACGCCGAAAGCCGTTACGAATCGCCCCGCAAATAAAGGCGATTCGTGGCTCGAAATCGAGGGTGACCCACTACAATGAGTACTTCTACTGAAGCGGCCGGGCAGCGCTACCAACGCTCCCGGCCCGGCCAACCCGCATAGGAGGTTGACATGC
>QHBV01000085.1:290-929 GCA_003244035.1 Solirubrobacterales bacterium
CCGGCCTGGGAAGCGTCGGTCTACCTTCGCCGCGAGAAGCGCAAGGTCCGCAAGACGTTCGCCACGCTGGCCGAGGCGCGCTCCTGGCGTCACGACGCCGGCGCCGCGGCCGGCAAGGGCGCGCTGCGGGCACCTACGCGGCTCACGCTGGATAAGGCCGCCGAGCTCTGGCTCGCCGGCGCTCGGACGCGCGCGATCCGCAACCGCTCGGGCGACGCCTACAAGCCGTCCAGCCTGCGCGGTTACGAGGAGGCGCTGCGCCTGCGGGTGCTGCCCGACCTGGGCGGGCACCGCATGGCCGACATCGCCCGGGCCGACGTGCAGGCGCTCGTAGGCCGGGCGCAGGCGCGGGGCCTGGACCCGTCCACGATCCGCAACACCCTGCTCCCGCTGCGCGCGATCTACCGTCACCACGCCGACGAGTGCCCGGTCAACCCGACCGTGGGTGTCAACCTGCCCGCGGTGCGCGGCAGGCGCGACCGCATCGCCGACCCGTCCGAGGCGCAGGCGCTGCTCGCGGCGCTGGCGCCGGCCGAGCGCGTGCTCTACGCGACCGCGATGTACGCCGGGCTCCGGCTCGGCGAGCTGCGCGCCCTGCGCTGGTCAGACGTTGACCTGGCCGGCGGGGTGGTCCGCGTG
>QHBV01000085.1:973-1264 GCA_003244035.1 Solirubrobacterales bacterium
GCGCAGGGTGCCGATCGTCGCCGTGCTGCGCGACCTGCTCGTAGAGCACCGCATGGGCTCGGGCGACGGGCTCGTGTTCGGCTCGGGTGAGCTGCCCTTTCACGGCAGCTCGGCGGGCAACCGGGCGCGAGCAGCGTGGAGAGCCGCCGGCCTGGCGCCGATCGGCCTGCACGAGTGCCGGCACACGTTCGCGTCGCTGATGATCGCGGCAGGGTGCAACGCAAAGGCGCTCAGCTCCTATCTCGGCCACTCGTCGGTGACGATCACCTTCGACCGCTACGGGCACCTGAT
>QHBV01000085.1:1309-1504 GCA_003244035.1 Solirubrobacterales bacterium
GGGGCCCTGATGCGCGTCTACTACCGCACGAGCAGGAACACGGGCGTGTCGCTCGGCTGCTTCGGCACGGCGCTCGTCGCCCTGTTCTGGATGGCGCTGCTCGGACTCCCGATCTGGCTCGCCGAGCAGGTATTCAGGCACTGGTACGTCGGCGTGCCGGTCGCGCTCCTGGTGCTGCTCGTGGTCGTGATCGCC
>QHBV01000085.1:1606-3795 GCA_003244035.1 Solirubrobacterales bacterium
AACGAGTCGGTCTCCACAACCGGGGGATCGCCCAGCTTGCGCCGCAGCGTCATGATCGTCATCCGCACCACGTTGGTGAAAGGGTCAGTCTGGTCGTCCCAGACCCGTTCGAGCAGCTCCTCCGCCGAGACGGTGGCGCCCTGCGAGCCCATCAGCGTCTCGAGCACCGCAAACTCCTTGCGCGCCAGCTCGATCTCTCGTCCCGCGCGGGCCAGGCGCCTCCGGGCCGGGTCGAGCTCGAGCTCGCCGTGGCGCAGGACGGGGGGACGGCTCGGCGTTGAGCGCCGCGCGAGCGCGCGAATCCGCGCGACCAGCTCGGCGAACCGAAACGGTTTGGGCAGGTAGTCATCAGCCCCCAGCGACAGTCCCTCGATCAACTCCTCGAGCGCACCAGCCGCGGTCAGCATCAGGATCCCCGTCTCCGGACACTCGCCCCGAACCGCGCGGCACACGTCGTCGCCGTGAACGCCGGGTAGGTCACGGTCGAGCACCACCACGTCGTAGCGGACGAGCCGCGCCTTGCGCAGCGCGTCGGTTCCATCAGGGGCGAGGTCGACGGCCATCCCCTGCCGCCGCAGCCCGCGCGCGATCGCATCCGCCAAGCGTCGCTCATCCTCTGCGATCAGCACGCGCATCCAGCCCAGCATGACGCCGGCGACGTAAGAACTTCATAAGACAGTAGATTCTCGCGATCTCTCCTGGGCTCACCCTCACCGAGCGCGGCATGGCGGTCAGCCTGCGCACGCTCAACCGACTCGCTTCCTCGGGCCTTGTCGATCGCTTCGGGCTGCGCGAGTCCACCGAGCGCTTGCTCCACGGCGCCTCGAAGACGACGATGCGCACCGCCGCCCGCGCGGGGCGAACCTTCGCCGCTGCTCAGAAGCTGACCCATCCGGCACGCCAGCCGCGCGCGAGGCCAAGCGACCTGTTCGACCTCCAGCCCACCGACGAGCAGCAGATGCTCCGCGATTCGGTGCGCGATTTCGCCCTGGAGAAGCTCCGGCCTACGGCCCGGCTCGCGGACGAGGCGTGCGCGACTCCGCCCGAGCTGCTGAGACAGGCGGGGGAGCTCGGGCTGACCATGGTCGGCGTGCCTGAGGAGCTCGGTGGCGCGGTCGCGCAGCGCGCCGCGGTCACCTCGGTGCTGATCGGCGAGGCGCTCGCCGGCGGGGACATGGGGATCGCGGTGGCGTGCCTGGCGCCCGCCGCGGTCTCGACCGCCCTCGGCCTTTGGGGCGACGCCGATCAGCAGGCGCGCTACCTGCCTGCGCTTGTCGGTGACGACGTTCCCGCGGCGGCGCTGGCGCTCCTTGAACCGTACGTGCTATTCGACCCGATGCGGCTCGAGACCAAAGCCCGGCGCGCCGGCGGCGGCTACGTCCTGAACGGAGTCAAGTCGCTGGTTCCCCGCGCAGCCGACGGCGAGCTCTTCATCGTCGCCGCCGAGCTCGATCAGAGCGGTCCCGCTCTGTTCATCGTCGAGTCCGCCGCCGGCGGGATCAGCGTCGAGCCCGATCCGGCGATGGGGATCCGCGCGTCCGCGACCGGCAGGCTGATCCTCGGGGATTGCAAGCTCCCGGCCGACGCGCTGCTCGGAGGAGCCGAGCTCGAGGTCTACCGCGATTGCGTCCAGCTCGCCCGGCTGGGATGGTGCGCGCTGACCCTCGGCGGCGGCCAGGCCGTGCTCGATTACGTGATCCCCTACGTCAACGAGCGCAAGGCGTTCGGAGAACCGATCTCCAACCGCCAGGCGGTCGCGTTCGCCGTCGCCGAGATCGCGATCGAGCTCGAGGGCATGCGGCTGGCGACCTACCGCGCCGCGAGCCGCGTCGACCAGGGCAAGACCTTCGCCCGGGAGACCGCGCTCGCGCGCCGGTTGTGCGCCGAGCACGGAGCGACAATCGGCTCCCGGGGGGTGCAGTTGCTCGGCGGCCACGGCTACGTCAAGGAGCACCCGGTTGAGCGGTGGTACCGGGATCTGCGTGCGGCGGGCGTGGTCGAGGGCGGGCTCCTGGTCTGATGATCAACCTCGAGATCCCCCGCAAGTTCAGCTTCCTGGTCAGCCAGGCCCACCAGGTCGCGACCGAGGTGTTCCGCCCCAACTCGCGCAGGTATGACCGCGCAGAGCACACCTACCCGAAGGAGCTCGACATGCTCGCGGCCGTGATCGACGGCATGAACGAGAGCGG
>QHBV01000085.1:3887-5237 GCA_003244035.1 Solirubrobacterales bacterium
AGACCAACCGCAACGGCCGCAACATCGCGAGCCTGCTCGGACTGATCGAGCTGAGCTGGGGCGATGTCGGCCTGCTCCTGACGATGCCCCGCCAGGGCCTCGGCCAGGCCGCGATCGCGGCCGTCGCCAACGACGAGCAGCTGCGGCGATTCGGGGGCAAATGGGCGGCGATGGCGATCACCGAGCCGGAGGCCGGCTCAGATTCCGCGGCGATCCGCACTACCGCGCGCTACGACACCGAGACGGACGAGTACGTGCTCAACGGCGAGAAGATCTTCGTCACCGCAGGCGACCGCGCCGAGCTGATCGTGGTGTGGGCATCGCTCGATCGCAACCAGGGGCGCGCGGCGATCAAGTCGTTCGTGGTCGAGCGTCAGAACCCGGGGCTGAAGCTCGACCGGCTCGAGCACAAGCTCGGGATCCGCGCGTCGGACACCGCCAACTTCGTGCTGGAGGAATGCCGCGTGCCGGTCGAGAACCTGCTCGGGCGCCCCGAGATCGAGGCCAAGCGCGGATTCGCCGGCGTGATGCAGACGTTCGACAACACCCGGCCCCTGGTCGCGGGGATGGCGATCGGCGTCGCGCGGGCGTGCCTCGAGCGCACTCGTGAGCTGCTCTTGGAGGCTGGGGTTCAGGTCGATTACTACGGGCCGCCGCACGCGCAGAGCGCGGCGGCGGCTGATTTCATCTCCATGGAGGCCGACTGGGAGGCGGCGCGGCTGCTGACGCTCCGAGCCGCGTGGATGGCCGACAACCGCAAGCCCAACTCGCTGCATGCATCGATCGCCAAGGCCAAGGCGGGGCGGACCGGAACCGAGATCGCGCTGCGGTGCGTGGCGCTGTGCGGAGCGATCGGCTACGGCGAGGGTGAGCTGCTGGAGAAGTGGGCCCGGGACGCCAAGATCCTCGACCTGTTCGAGGGCACCCAGGAGATCCAGCTCTTGATCGTCGCCCGGCTGCTGCTGGGCAAGGCGAGCACCGAGCTGAAGTAGCGCTCCTCCAGTCCTTTCGTAGCAACGGCGCGGATTTGCACGTTGACGTTAGATTAGACGCGGTTCGAGGTCCGGGTCTGCGGTCGTGCGCGGTCCCCTGGACCGCGTCGTCGTGTTAGGGCCTGTAGGTCTTCAACGTGGTGAGCCGGTGGTGTCGGTGGGCGTCGGCGAGATCGTGTAGTTCCACTCTGGATGGAACTTGTGGCCCTCGAGGTTGACGGCGGCGAGCTGTTCGTCGGTGACTACCAGTTTCTTGGGATAGGGCCGTTCGTCGAGGCGGGCGTAGACCTTCAGGCCGGTGCGGGGGGAGGGCGCGGCGATCAGGGTGATGATCACCTCGTGGCTGAGCAGCGGCTTG
>QHBV01000086.1:0-3422 GCA_003244035.1 Solirubrobacterales bacterium
CTGGCGGTCACCGACCGCTACCTCCGCGACGTCGCCCCCCAAGCAGTGATCGACACCATCCGCGCGCGCCGATGGCCCGGCGCGTAGGCACGCGCCGACGTGAAGGTTCGTGCGGTCATCAAGCTCATCAAAGACGACGGCTGGGAGCACGTGACGACCCGCGGAAGCCACCGCCAATATCGCCACCCGACCAAGCCCGGGAGGGTGACCGTGCCGGGCAAGCCCTCCGACGAGTTGCATCCCAAGACCCAAGCGAGCATCCTGATACAGGCCGGATTGAGACGATGACCGACGCCGAGCGCTATCTGATCTTGATCGAGGGCGGACCCCCGTCTAACTACTCGGCGTGGTCGCCGGACCTGCTCGGCTGCGTGGCCACCGGAGACACGATCAACCAGACCGTGGCCGAGATGCGCGACGCGATCGCGTTTCACCTCGAGGGCCTAGCCGCTGACGGCGACCCGATCCCCGACCCCACCGGCCCGGGCGTCTACATCGAGCAGCACGCCGCCGTAGCTGCCTAACGCCCCTGGCGCCTGACCAAAGATCTCATCTCGGGCCGGGCCGCTCACCGCGGGGGATGCTCGGCCTCGACCGCGGCCACCGGAGCGGGGGCGTCGCGCCGGGCCGGTTCGCGCGCCTGCAGGACGACTGCCGCGACGACGATCGCGCCGCCGATGACCGTGGCCAAACCAGGCCGCTCGCCGACCGCGAGCCACACCCAGAACGGCCCGAGCACGACCTCTAGCAGGCTGATCAGCGCGACCTGGGCGGCCGGTATCAGGCGCGCTCCGATCGTCAGCAAGATCAACCCCACCCCGATCTGACCGGCGCCAAACAGCGCCAGCCACAGCACGTTGGCGAACCCGAGCCCGCCACCGCCGGCGAACGCGACCGGCGCCCCGATCACCAGCAGCATCAGCTGGGCAAGGCCGGTGGCCGGCGCCATCGACACGTCGCGCCGATGCCGCGCGATCACGATCGCGACCGCAAACCCGAGCGCCATCAGCACCGACAGCCCGTCCCCGAGCGCGCTGCCGCCGCCGGGCGAGCCGATCATCACCCCGACGCCGAGCAGCGCCACCACCATCGCGACCACCGTGCGCACGCTCAGCGCCTCGTTCAGCACCCGGCGCCCCAGCAGCGCCGCGACCACCGGAGCGATCGCCTGGATGAACAAGACCTGCGCGACCGTGGCATGGTTCAGGGCGACGATGAACGCCCCGGAGGAGACCGCCAGGCAGGCCGCGAAGCCGATCCCAGCACCGCCAACCGAGCGGCATGCCTGGATCACCCGGCCGCGCTCGGCGACCGCCACATAGGTAGCCACCGCGAGGCTGGCGAATAGCGCCCGCCCCGCCACCTGCGTAGCGATACCAACCGACAGCTGGCGCTGCAGCACCCCGGCGGTCGACCACGCCACCGCCGCCAGCGCGACCGCGATCTGACCACGATCGCCGCGCAAACGGGCGGGCGCGATGGTCGCGGTCGTGCTCGACATCCCGCGAAGTCAAGCACGGCCGCAGCGGCCGCCAACCGGCAGCGCGCAGCCTGCGGGAAAGGTGGTGAGAGTGTGCTTGTGGCGGGGGCGGGTGCCTGCGCGAGGGGGTCGCCCGCCGGCTATGGATGGCCGGCGAAATGGGCACGGACGGACGAGCTACCGATCGCGGTGAGATCCTCCAGGACCGCAGAACGGCTGAGAACGCGCCGGTTGGTCACCAAGGGACGCGTCGGCGCCCCCGGGTGAGGCGATTCCGGGCCCCGGCACGGGGCGGCGGGGCTCCGTCGGAGCGGCAGCGGGCCGCAGAACGGCCCTCTGATGCCCGGTGCCTCGGGGGGCCGGCCTGTGTTCACAGGCCGAGGGAGGGGCCCTCGCGCCTGCGCTCAGGCCCGGGCCGGCGCGCCGGCTGGTCTTGCTCGAGCGCCTCGCCGGGCCGCAGCGGCCACCGTCTGACAGATGGCGGCACCGCGGCGTCGATGAGCCCGTGGGCGAGCAGGGTGTCGTAGGTCTGCTCGGCGGCGTGGTGGCGATCCTGGGCCTGCTCATACGCGCGCTGAGCGGCGTGGTGGCGATCCTGGACGCCGGGATGCTGGGCATCCCACACGCGATGCTGCTGGTCAAGCTGGGCCTGACGGGAGGCGGCCTGCTGCTCACCGCGCTGCTGGCGCTCTGACGCCTGACGTTCACGGTCACGAGCCATGGCCAGCTGCGCTTTGAGCGTCCGCCCGCGCTCCCCCAACCGGGCAAAACGCCCCAGGTCGCCGAGCTGCTCGCTGAGCTGCCCGGCCTGGGCGGCGGCATACTGGGCCTGCCCAGCCGCGTACCGGACGTCAGCGAGCGCGTGCTGGATCTCCGGGTCGTGCGGCAGGGTGGCCATCACCCGCGCCGCTGCGTCTCGCTGCACCCGCGCCTGCTGCAGCTGCGCGGCGGCCTCGTCGCGCTGCACCCGGGCCTGGTCAAGCGCGGCGTGCTGCTGCTCGCGGCGTTCGCGCTCTGACGACGGCCGCTGTGGCATGTCGTCGTCGTTGCCGGGACGGCGGTCACGACGCCGCGGCGGCGGGGCGGGGACTCTCTCCCGGTCAAGCTCGCGCTCGACGCGCTGTTCGTGAGCGAGCGCGACGGCGATCGACGGGACCTCGGGCTCTGAGCGGCCCAGCCGGTCAGCGAGCCGGGCCAGCCGATCCTCCCGCCCGACGTCCTCCTCGACGCTGTCCAGGCGCTCCGCGCTGGCGTAGAGGCGGGTGCTTTCTCGGGCGCGGGTCAGGGCGACGTAGGTGCCGTTTGAGTCTGAGTGCTCACCGGCGATCACGTGCGCGCGATCCACGGTCTGCCCCTGAGCCGGCCACGTATGTGACACGTAGCCCAGCCGGGCGCTCGCCGCGTCCAGCTGCGCGCGTTCGAAGCCGGCCTTCCGGCCGTCGGCCAGTGCCACGGTCGCGTGCTCGTCGTCGGCGACGTCGATGACCAGGCCGCGGGTCCCGTTCCTAACGGCCCCCAATTGCGGATGCACGCTGGCGGCACGCAGCACGATCTCATCGCCGGAGCGCAGCCCATACGGCCGACCGGCAAGGGCGACGGCGCGCTCGCCGAGTTGGTCGTCTTGGATGCGGAGCGCTTGGGCGCGGGCGTTGAGCCCGTCGAGCTGCTCGTTGCTGGTCTGCACGACGACCAGCGCGGTCTTGCCCTCTCGGCGGTCTGCGTGGGCGGCCTCCAGCGCCCGGTCCTCAGCCTGGCGCTGGGTCTCTTCAATTGCGACGCGACCGCGGGCGGCGTAGCCGGAGAGTGCTTGATCCTGTTCACCAGCGCGCCACCGCGCCTGGTCACGACGATCAGCAGCATCACGGGCCCGGACGATCCGCGACAGCTCCACCAGCCCACCATGCTGCGCGGCGGCCTGCTCGATCTGGGGCCACAGCCCGCC
>QHBV01000086.1:3549-3695 GCA_003244035.1 Solirubrobacterales bacterium
GCGGCCTCGTCATGAATGACCGTGGTGCTGGCCCCGAGCGTCACCGCGCCCCGCGCGACCGCGGCCTGTAACGCCGCGGTGGAATACCCCTGCGCCTTGACACCGGCCTGTGCGAGCTCGGCGGTGAGACGCTCCGCGGCCTGCGC
>QHBV01000087.1:0-41303 GCA_003244035.1 Solirubrobacterales bacterium
TCCGCCGCCACCCGTGGTGGCTCGTCGCCGTCTGCATCGTCGCTGTCTCGACCGGGCTCGTGCTGTGGGCAGGGACGCGTCCTGGCTATGACCCGTACGGCTGGCTGGTGTGGGGTTATCAGACCCTGCACCTGCAGCTGGACCTCGGTGGGGCGCCGTCGTGGAAGCCGCTGCCGTTCCTGTTCACGGTCCCGTTCGCGCTGTTCGGCCACTACTCGCTGTGGCTGTGGATGGTGACCTCGGTCTCGGCCTCCCTGGCGGCGGCGATCTTCGCCGGCCGGATCGCATACCGCCTGACCGACGCCCCGCCCGAGCGCCGCTGGGCGGCGATCGCGGCCGCGGTGTTTGCCGGGCTAGCCGTGCTTGGCATCCAGGACTACATGCACTACATCCTGAGCGTGCAGTCCGACCCGATGATCGTGACCCTGTGCCTGGCCGCGATCGACTGCCACCTCTCCGGCCACCACCGCTGGGCGTTTGGCCTCGGCGTGCTGGCCTCGCTCGGGCGGCCCGAGGCGTGGCCGTTCCTCGGGCTGTACACGATCTGGGCGTGGCGCGCGATCCCCGCGATGCGATGGATGCTGTATGCCGGGATCGCGCTGCTCCCGCTGTTGTGGTTCGGAATCCCAGTGCTGTCCGGCAACCCGCCGGGGGTCGCCGGCAGCCTGGCGTTGCGATCCCCGCGCGAGCTGCATCAAAACAAGGTGATCGGCACGATCGACCGCTTCACTGCACTGCAGTACCTGCCGGTGTGGCTCTCGGCGCTGGCGGCGGTCGCGCTCGCGCTGGTGCGCCGCAGCCGCGCGGTGCTGAGCCTTGCCGCGGCGGCGGTAGTGTGGGTGCTGATCGAGATCGCGTTCACGCTGCACGGCTTTCCCGGAGTTCCTCGGTACCTGTTCGAGCCCGCCGACGTGGCTGCTGTGCTCGCCGGCGTCACCGTCGGCTGGCTGCTGCTCGGGGCGCTGCGGATTGGAGCGGGCGCTCCCCGCATCGCCCGTGGCGCGTCTCGGTGGGCGGCCTGGGCCGGCGCGGGGCTCGTGCTCGTGCTGGTCGTGAGCCTGGCTCCGGGGGCGCTGGCGCGCATGCGCACGGAGCGCGTCGACCTGCGCCACGAGCGCGACCGCACGACCGAGCTCGTCCGGCTCAAGGACACGATCGACCGGCTGGGAGGGTGGCAGCACATCCGCGATTGCGGTAAGCCGGCGACGCTCGTGGAGTACGTCAGCGCGATGGCCTGGTACGTGAACATGGATGTCGGCTACGTCGGTTACCGGCCGTTGTACGAGCTCCGCCGGCGCTACCCGATCGTGATGTTCACGCCGCTGCACAGTGGCTGGGCTGCGCTCCCCTGGCACACAGCAGCCGCCAAGCGCACCAGCTGCGCAGGCGTGCAGGCCAGCCTCCTGTTCACGCGGCGCCACCCGGGCGGCGTGGTCGTCCCGGGGAACCACGTGATCGTTCCGGGCGTGATCGTCCGGGGCGGCGTGATCGTCAAGGGCTGACCGCGGCGACCGTGTCGATCCGCCGGCGCATGTGGACGGTCGCGGGGGCGCCGGCCGCGCTGCTGGGCGCGGCGCTGCTCGTGCTCTCGCTCGCGCTCGTCCTGTGGGCTCGGACCCGTCCAGGGTTCGACCCCTATGGCTGGCTCGTGTGGGGCCACCAGACGCTTCTGGGCAGGCTGGACACGAACGCGGCGCCCTCGTGGAAGCCGCTGCCGTACCTGTTCACGGTCCCGTTCTCGCTCGCCGGTCACTACGAGCTGTGGCTGTGGATGATCGCGTCGGTCGCGGTCTCGCTGAGCGGCGTTCTATTCGCAGCCCGGATCGCCTACCGCCTGACCGGCGCATCGCCCGAGCGCCGCTGGGCGGCGGTCGTGGCCGGCGCGTTCGCAGCGCTCGCGCTGCTCGGGATCCGCGACTACCCCCACTACATCCTCAGCTTTCAGTCCGATCCGATGATCGTCGCGCTGTGCCTCGGGGCGATCGACTGCCATCTGCACGGTCGCCCGCGGTGGGCGTTCGTGCTGGGTGGGCTGGCCTCGCTCGGGCGGCCGGAGGTGTGGCCGTTCCTGGGCATGTACTCGATCTGGGCATGGCGATCGGTCAGGTCGATGCGCGCGCTGATCGTCGCTGGGATCGTGCTCCTGCTGCTGCTGTGGTTCGGCATCCCAGCGCTGACCTCGCGCACCCCGTTCGTCGCGGCCTCCAACGCGCTGGGGTCCGGGCGCGCCCCCCACGGCAACAAGGTGCTGGTCACGATCGACCGCTTCCTCGACCTGCACGAGACCGGGCTCGAACTGGCCGCGCTGCTCGCGCTCGCGTTCGGGCTGCCGCGTCGCGACCGCACGACGATCGTGCTCGCGGTGGGGGTGGTCGTGTGGGTGGCGATCGAGATCGCGTTCGCCCTGCACGGGTGGCCGTCGCTGGGTCGCTACATGTTCGAGGCCGCCGCGGTGATGGTCGTGCTGGCGGGGGTGGCGGTCGGACGGCTGCTGGCCGAGCCGCCCAGGGTCACGAGCGCGGTCGGCTTGGTCGCGGTCGCGCTGGCCGTCGTGGTCGTCGCCAGCCTCGTCCCGCCGGCGCTCTCACGCGGGCGGATCGAGCGCGCAGATCTGCGCGTCCAGCGAGCGCGCACGACGGAGATCGGCCGCCTGGCCGGCGTCATCACGAAGCTCGGAGGGGCCGCTCGGGTGCGGTCCTGCGGCGAGTCGCTGACCCGGCTGGAGTACCAGACGATCCTCGCGTTCACGCTGCGCGTGAACGTCGCCAAGGTGGGCTTTCGCTACAGCAAGGCGATCGACAGCGGCCGCCCGATCGTGCTGTTCACGCCCGGGAACGACGGCTGGAAGGTGCAGGCGCTCCACCAGCGGCTGGCGGCGTGCCGGCGCCTGCCGCGCTGAAGCGCGTACCGCTCGCGCAGGCGCTTGACCCTACCCCTGCGGTTCGCGGTCGGGGCGCTCGGGGTAGACCTCGTCGATCGTCGTCAGGCTGAGAAACGGCGCGCCGGCGGCCCCCTCGATCGCCTGCGCGCCACCGGCCAGGCGGTCGCAGATCGCGAGAACGCCGCAGATCTGATGACCCTCCGCCATTACGGCCTGGAGCGCTCGGATCGTCGAGCCTCCGGTCGTGACCACGTCCTCGACCAGCATGCAGCGGTCGTGTGGCTCGAGCGTGGGCCCTTCGATCCGACGTGAGAGCCCATACGCCTTGACCTCCTTGCGCACGAAGAAGGCCTTGACCTCGGCGCCGCCGGCGAGCGCCGCGCACGCGATCGGGTCGGCGCCCATCGTCATACCTCCCACCGCGCTCGCGCGCCACCGCACCGCCTGCGCGGCGACGAGCTCGGCGAGCGCGTTGAAGCCGTCAGGGCGCAGAATCGCGCGCTTGGCGTCGATCAGGTACTGCGCGGTGCGCCCGCTCGTGAGCACGACCTCCCCCTTTACGATCGCGTGCTCGCGCAGCTCGGCAAGCAGGCGATCGTAGGCGGACAAGGGCGGGGGCGGGTCGGAGTGGGTGACCCGGGCGTCGAACGACATCGACGGACAATCCTAGAGCCACGAGCGTCGGACAACGCCCCACTCGCGCGCTCTGCCGACTCGAGTGGGACGTTCGCCACCTGGGGCGGGGTCAACGTCCCGCTCGCTCCTCGGGAGTCGGCGAGTGGGGCGTTACCGAGTGCGGGCGGCGCCGCGGTAATCAAACCGCGGCCTCGCGGGCGCGTCGCGGCATCGAACGTCGGGCCCCGGCTCCCAACCGCCGGCGACTCAGTAGTAGACGTCGACCCAGTCGCCGAAGTTCAACCAGTTGTACGCGACGGCCGCGTCGGCGATCGGCAGCCGCATGCAGCCGTGGCTGGCCGGGTAGTCCGGAGCTGGGTCGTAGCCGTGGATTGCGTATCCCCCGATGAAGAAACTCGAGTCGTACATCCCGTCGGGCAGGTATCCGGGGACGCGGCGGTAGACGTGGAAGTCGCCGAGCACCGTGGGCGTGGACGGCTTGCCGGAGCTGATCGGGAAGATCAGATCGACTCGAGAGCCGTCGACCAGCGCGACCAACTGCCTGCCCAGATTGCCCTCGGCGTGGCGGCCGTGATGCGGATAGCGGACCTTGAACTGCCCCCAACCGTCGAGCAGGTAGCGGATCGTGCGTCCGTCGAGCGACTGATACGTGCCCCAGCCCAGCAGGCGGTGGTAGGCGTCGAGCGCCAGTCCGGTGCCCTGGTCGTAGACGCCGGTTCGCGGGATGTAGAGGTGAAGCGCGGCGAGGCGCTGCTGGACGAGCTCGACGAACCGCCCGGTGGAGCCGAAGCCGGCGTGCTGATCGAGCGCGGCAAAGCGCCGGCTCGCACTGCTCGCGCCCTGCACACTCGTGGCGGCGTGGGTCACCCGCACGGTCACGTTGCCGGGCCCCGGGCTCGATAGCGCCGTCGAGAAGTGGCCGTAAGCCTGACTCCGTGAGGGTTCGACCGTCAGGCTCCGAGTTGCGATCAGCCGATGGCCGAGGAACGCACGTACCGTGACCGATTGCCCCGCCACGTAGGGGCGCAGGACACCGTCGAGCACCACCGCGCGCCGTGGCACGGTGACAGCGTTGCCCTTGACGAAGAAAACTCCCTGGAGGTAGAGCCGCATCGATCCCTGGGCCGCGGCGGATCGGGCGACAGGCGTGGCCGAGGTGGTGGGTGTGGCCGCCGTGGCCGTGGCGGCCGCAACCGCCAGTGTGGCCGCCACGGCCACGAACAGCGAGGCCGCGGCGAGCACGCGACGGTCGAGAAGCCCCAACATCAAGCGGAAGTAAATCAGGTGGGGCAGCTGCGCGCGCGGAACCCGGAGAGGGGGCCCGTCAGGACCCCGATCGCGAGCATCGACCCCGTGGTCAGCGCCAGCGTCGCGCCCGGGCTCCAGTGCTGAATCACCCCGAGGGCGAGCGAGTTGTTGAACGAGTGCAGCGCCATGCACGGATACAGCGACCCCGTCCGCCAGCGGATCAGGCACAGCACGAAGCCGAGGAACGCCAGCTGCACCAGCTGGGGCACCGGCTCCGATCCGATGTGCGCGGCGCCGAATAGGATTCCCGTCAAGATCGCCGCGGTCCAGGTGCCGGCGCTGCGTCGGGCGATTGTGATCCGCAGCCTCCGGAGCGTCCCGAACAGGAAGCCCCGGAAGAACAGCTCCTCGCAGATCGGCGCGATCACACACACGAACGCGGCCACGGCGACGAGTGCGGCAGTGCTCCGGTTGGCGCCGAGCTGGTCGGGGAGCTTGGTGGCGCTGTGCAGGTGGAGCAGCAGCGTGTACAGCGCCGAGAACACGTAGTAGGCGGCGCCGCCGGCCACAAATCCGCCGGCGCCGAGTCCCAGCGCCGTCCGCCGGTACCCGAAGTCGGCCGCGCGCACGCGCCCCTGCAGTCTCGCGAAGTACAGCGCCGCCGCGACGAAGGAGAGGTCGTAGACGACGTTGCCGGCGATGCTCACGGCCGGACCCGGGTGGTTCAGGCTCTGATGGCGCCCCTGGCCGATCACGGCCACCACGAGGTAGGCGAACTGGCCGAGGATGAATCCCGACACGAGCGCCGCGGGCGCGGTCCAGACCCGCCACTGGGGCTCGTCGCGGTTGGGCGCCACCGGCGGCAGCTTACGGGCCACCGGCGAGCTCCGACAGCGTCGTGATCGTCCGCACGCCCGGTGGTCCTGGGGCTCGGTCCCGTGACAGGAGGATCGGCTCGATCCCCGCGCCCCGGGCGCCGGCGACGTCCTCGAGAACGCTGTCGCCGACATGGCAGGCGTCTCCAGCCCGGGCGCCGGCGGCGCCTAGCGCCTGCTCGAACACCTCCGGCGCGGGCTTTCGGGTCCCCGCATGCGCCGAGGTGACGATCCCGTCCAGCAGCGGCGCCAGCCCGACGCGCGCGAGCACGTCGCGCAATGAGACATCCCAGTTGCTCGCCACCACGACGCGCTCGCCCCGCCCACGTGCGGCGAGGATCGCGGGGGGTGCGTCGGCGAACGCCCGGAAGCGAAGCGAAGCGAGCAGCGCCTGGGTGAGCATGTCGGCCTCGACTCTCGCGAGCGCGGCAGATGGGGGCAGCGCCACGCACAGCGCCTGTGCGCACCGGTGGTGCAGCACGGCGAGGCTCTCCGGGTCTCGGCCCTCGTCCAGGTGTGCACGGTAGTAGGCGATCTCCGCTGCGATCGCGTGCTGTGCCTGGCTCGTACTCAGCTCGATCCCGAACCGGCGAGCGAGCTCGCGCTGGAGCAGCGGCGCGGGCGGGCGCAGCTCGACGAGCGTCCCGAGCGCGTCGAGCAGGAGCGCCCGGGGACGAACTGGGTGGCGAGCGCGCACGTATGCCGATGTTCCCACGATCCGTCCGCGGAGGAGCCAGGACCGGGGGCGCGAAAACCCCGGTGGATAGACTGATTTACCTCAGACGGCCCCCCATGAGCCAGCGCGAACGACAACGGCGCCGTAGGCGCAATCACGGAAGCCCCGCGATGCGGGTGTTCGTGCTGACCGCATCCGTGTGCGTGGCGACGATCGCGCTCGGCGCCCTGGGGATCGTCGGCTGGGTGTCGAGCCTGGCTGCCTCGGCCCCGAACCTCGCTCAGCTCAAGCCCCAAACGCCCGGCCAGGTCTCGCAGGTGTTCGCGTCCGACGGCACGTCGCTGGGCTACATCCATTCGGATGTGCTGCGGACCTACGTTCCCGCCGCCCAGATCCCGACCGTGCTCAAGCAGGCCACGGTCGCGATCGAGGATCGCCGTTTCTACCAGCATGGTGCCCTCGACTATCAGGGCATCGTGCGCGCGGCCACCAAGGACCTCTTGGGGGGCGGTGGCTCTCTGCAGGGCGCCTCCACGCTGACGATGCAGCTGGTTGACAACCTCTACCTTCCCACCAAGCTCAAGGCCAGCCATAACCTCAAGTACAAGATCATCCAGGCCAAGCTCGCCGAGCAGCTTTGGAGTGCCCACGACAAGTCGTGGATCCTGACCAGCTACCTCAACGACGTACCATACGGCACCGTCAACGGCCAGACCGCGTATGGCGCCGGCGCCGCGGCCGAGATGTTCTTCAACGAGCCGGTCTCGCACCTCGACTTGGCGCAGGTGGCGCTCCTAGCGGGTCTGCCCCAAGCGCCGTCCGCGTACAACCCGTTCAACGCTCCGCAGGTAGCCCGCAGGCGGCGGCAGGTCGTGCTGCAGGCGATGGTCAAGTCGCACTACATCTCCCAAGCGCAGGCCGACGCGGCTGATGCCTCGCGTCTCCAGGTCCACCGGAACAGGAGCTACAGCGTGCGGCGCGAGCAGTACTTCTTCGACTACGTCCAGCAGGAGCTCCACGCGCGGTTCTGCCCCCGCCAGCCCGTCACGAGCCCCTGTCCGGCGGTCGACCAGGGCGGGCTCAAGGTGTACACGACGATCGACCTGACCAAGCAGCTCCAGGCCCGCCAGGCGATCCTCAACAACGAGGGGCAGCCCGGCGATCCCGCCGTGGCGGTCGTGACGATCGACCCCTCGACCGGGCACATCCTGGCGATGGCGACGTCCTCGAGCTACGACCAGACCAGCTTCGACTACGCGACTCAGTCCCACCGCCAGACCGGGTCGGCATTCAAGGTGTTCGCGCTGATGACTTTGATTCACGACTACCACGGCGACCCCAACCAGACCTACTACGACTCGCATGAGCTGCTCCCCGGCTGGCTGCCCGAGTACCCCACCTACCACGTGCAGACCGCCGAAAAGGGCTACCTGGGGACCGTGAGCGTGACCAAGGCGACGACGCTCTCCGACAACACCGTGTTCGCGCAGCTCGGCCAGGACCTGGGCATGGAGAAGGTGTCGGCGACCGCCCACGCGATGGGGATCACCTCGACGCTGTCCGGGTTGCCATCCGAGGTGCTTGGCGCGGTCGCGGTCTCGCCGCTGGAGATGGCCGACGCCTACGCGACCGTGGCCAGCGGCGGCGTGCACCACGCACCGACCGCGATCAGCCGGGTCGTGTTCCCCAACGGCAGCCGGCAGGAGCTCGGCGCCTCCCCGGGTAAGCGCGTGTTCACCGATGGCGAGGCCTACGCCGGCACCCAGGTGCTCAAGACCGTGATCCAGAGCGGCACCGGGACCGCCGCCAACATCCAGTGCCCGGCGGCCGGCAAGACCGGCACCACCAGCAACTACACCGATGCCTACTTCGACGGCTACACGCCACATCTGACGACCGCGGTGTGGGTCGGCTACCCAAACGCCACCACTTCGATGAACGACGTCAACGGGCTCGGGCCTGGCTTCGGCGGCACGCTCTCGGCGCCGATCTGGCACGACTACATGGCGCAGGCGCGCGACGGCTATTGCGGCGACTTCGCCAAGCCTGCGGTTCCTTTCAACGGCAAGCCCTTCTTCGGCCACCTCGCGGCGACCGGGGGTTCGAGCACCTCACCGGGGTACGGGTCTTCGTCGTACGGGTCGGGGTCCTACGGGTCGGGGTCCTACGGCACCGGCGCTGCTGGCACGAGCCCAACCACCCCGGTGCCAGGCCTTCTGCCGTCACCTTCGGGGATTCCCGGCAACCCGCCGGGCACGACGGCGCCCGGTGCCACGGGACCGGGGCCCGGCGTGCCACCCGCGGGTGGCAACGGCGCGGCGCCGGGCGGGGGCCGTACGGGCGGTCGCAGGCACTAAGCTTCCGCGTGAGCCGTCGCGCTGACGCGTGCCCGCAAACGACGCCGGAAGACACGAATGCCCAAGGAAGAGAAGGTAGAGCTCGAAGGAGAAGTCGTCGAGGCCCTGCCCAACGCGATGTTCCGAGTCAAGCTCGACAACATGGATCGTGTCGTGCTCGGCCACGTGGCGGGCAAGATGCGACGTTTCCGAATTCGGATTCTGCCGGGCGACAGGGTTCGGGTCGAGCTCTCCCCTTACGACCTCGATCGCGCTCGGATCGTCTACCGGCACCGCTGAGTCGGCGCCGGGGCTGAGCGGAGTGCGCGAGCTCGACCTGATCGAGGCGCTCGAGCAGGTGCTCGCGCCCGGCTCGGCGCGCGTGATCCGGTGGCTGGGAGACGATGCGGCGGTCGTGCGCGCGGGCGGCTACGCGGTGACCTCGGTCGACACGAGCGTCGAGGGCGTGCATTTTCGTAGTGACCAGCTCGAACCGGAGGAGATCGGCCACCGTGCGCTCGCGGCGGCGCTGTCCGATCTCGCGGCGATGGGGGCGCGGGGCGGGGAGGCGTATCTCGCACTCGGATTGCCGGCGGGCACCGATCGCGACCGGGCACTCGCGCTGTTCGCAGGAGCGCAGGCGCTCGCTTCGGCCACCGGGGTCACGATCGCCGGCGGCGATCTGACCCGTGCGCCCGAGCTGATGATCTCGGTCACGGTCGTGGGCTGGAGCGAGGACCCCGGCGAGCTCGTCGGCCGCGACGGCGCGCACGTGGGAGACCTGGTCGCCGTCACCGGAGCGCTGGGTGGATCTGGAGCCGGGCTCGCGGTGCTCGAAGGCCGCGCCGAGCCCCCGGAAGAGGGTGACGCATCCGCGCTGCGAGCGCGATACGCGCGGCCGGCGCCGCGACTGGCGGCGGGTCGGGCGTTGGCCGCCGCCGGCGCGCGGGCGATGATCGACCTCTCCGACGGGCTTGCCGGCGACGTCGGCCAGCTCGCGCGACGAAGCGGGGTGCGGATCGAGCTGTCGCTGGCGTCGCTCCCGATCGCACGGGAGGTCAAGGACGCGGCCGCCCAGCTCGGGATCGACGCCCGCCTGCTCGCGGCCACCGCGGGTGAGGACTACGAGCTGTGCGCGTGCGTGCCGGCCGCGGCCCGTGGCGTGGCCGAGCGGGCTTACGCCGAGCGCGATCGTACTTTCGAGGGCGCGTCCGGGTCCCCGCCCGGGCTGACGTGGATCGGGCGGGTGGTAGATGGGGAGCCCGGTGTCAGCTTCATCGATGCGCCGGCGGGGCTGGCGGGAGAGCTCAGGGGGTACGAGCACTCGTTGTGAGTCGGATCGTTGCCACGCCCTCGGGACCTACCGGGCCACCAATGTCGCCCTCTATGCAACCAGGCAGCGCAGCATGACCGGCCGAGATCGCTTGCTGGTGGCGTTGACCTGCTGGTCGGAAAAGCAACCCGGTGCGACGAGCGTGTAGCGGCCGACCGGGGCAGTGAGCATCGAGGTGTGGCCAGGCCTGATTCTCCGGATGGCGGCGACGTTTCCGGCGGCGTCGAGAAGCCGCACGACCCAGGATCCAGGGCTTGGGGGCGAGAAGCCCACGCGCACTGGAAGCGTGCTGCAGCACGCTTCCAGCCTGACCGCAACCCGTCCGAGGCGAGCGTGGAAGTCATCGACGATCCGTCGCTGACCGACGGGCGCGGAGAGCCTTACGACCGCTGCGTACCCGACGAGATCTGACAGGCAGATCGAACCGAGATCTCCGACCGTGATCGTGAACCGGATCTCGCTCCGCGTCTCCTTCACGGTGGCGCCGGCGAGCAGCCCGCAGCTCGAGCTGCCGTCGAAATACACCCTGACCGCCTCGCTGCGGGGCAGCGCACGGTACGCGGTCGCACGACGCGTCGTGATGTGGGACAGGCCCGCGGTGGGTGGGGATGGGGCTGACCGCAGCATCCGTGGGATCGACGAGTGACTCGCCGACGCGGCTACCGCGGAGAACGCCGAGATCGACGCGGTCAGCGCGAGGGCAAGGCCCCAGACCAGACCGCTCGACACGCGCACGATCACTCCTTCATCGTACCGGGACCCTCACGCCGCCAGCCCAGTCGGCGCCACCTCCTGCAGCCGGGCGAAGACGATGATCCGCTGGGCGGCGCTGTACAGAGGGTTACAGGCGGACAGCACGAGCCGGTCGTAGCCGACGTTGCGGATCACGTACAGCGCGGTCGGCGCGACGATCTTGCGGTACTGCACCACGTAGGTGAAGGTCGCGTAGGGCATCTTCAGAACGATCGTGTTGCCCGTCCCGACCGAGTCGAGGTGGCGGAACGGCGCGAGGTAGGTGGTGCGGTGGCCCGCGATCGCCACCGTCCGGCCGAGGCCGGGGAAGGCGGTCGAGGGATAGTGGCCCGGGCCCTTCTCGAGGGTGGCGTCGTCGGTGCCCTGCACGATCTCGTTGTCGACCCCGATCTTGCCGATCGTGATCTGCCCGATCGCCGCGCCGGTGGCGACCTCACGCTGATCGAGCCGCGCGAGGTAAGCGATTCGCAGCTGGACCGTCCTCAGGCTCGCCAGCGCGTTGCGATCCAGCTTGTTGAGGTGCTGCGTGAGGTACTGCTTGTCGACCTCGCCGCGCTTGATCAGCCCGATCAGCGCGGTGATCGGCTCCTGCCAGACGAGCGTGACGCCGGCATCGACAACGAGCAGGATGCCGGCGATGATCAGCACCGAGGAGATGTCGCGGATCAGCCGTCTCATCGCCGTAACGCCGACTCCGTTCCCCCCAGCGACCCCGGACCAGCGTAGGAGAGGGGCCCTCGGACCGTCACTCGAAGCTCCTCGGGTTGGGCCTCGCGGGACGCGTGCCAGGCGATCGCGATGACGCTCACGACGCATCCGAGCAGGATGCTCCACTCGAGCACGACGAGCCATGCGACCCCGCCCCCGGCGATCAACAGCAGGCCGTTCCACAGCACGTCGATGGGGCCCAAGCCGAGTGCGACGCCGTAGTAGACGATCACCAGCAGCGGCGGCACCAGGCCGGCGAGCACGATCGCCGCGCTCGCCGCGGGGTGCAGCCGGACGTCTGGGTCCACCACCCACATCCACAGGTGCAGCGCGGGGATCAGGAGTACCGCCGCAAACGGGTTGGCGATCCAGATCGCCAACCCCGTAATGCACATCACGAGCAGAACCGCGACGGCGGCTCCCTGAATGGGGGGGTGCTTCGCCCGCCGCGCGGCTCCGGCCCCGCCGCCGCCCCCCCCGCCGGCGCTGGCGCCGGCGCCCCCCCCGCCGGCGCTGGCGCCGCCGGCGCTGGTCGCAGCCGTCGGCTTGACCCGCACGGCCGCGACCCGGATCAGCAGCGGCCGCAGCGCATACAGCGACAGCGCGATCACGCACGCGAGCATCACCAGCAGGACGGCCCCGGTGCCGCGCAGCGCCACCGCGCCCGGGCCGACCGCGCTCGGCGGCGCTACATGGATCAGCCCCGCAAGCTTGCTGACCAGCACGGCCAGGAGCGCCAGCGCGAACGGCACCGCCCCCGTCAGCACCCACGATGTCCAGCGCACGATCGAATGGCCACGCCGGCGGGCCCGCGCGATCGCGTCGATCGTGGCCATCATCACCGGCAGCATCAGCGCCAGCACCAGCAGCCTGATCGCCCACGCGGGCACGAGCTTGCCGTCGAACAGCAGGTATGCGGATGACCCCGGCACCGCCGGGCCGCTGTCGAGCGCCGTGACCGCGGCTAGCACCGAGCGCCCGAGCGTGGTGATCCTGTCGGCATTGCCCACAGGTTCATCGGGCGCGGGCTCACGCTCTCCGGCCAGCGACACGAGCACGGCCGGCTGGCCACGCGCGCCGAACGGGCCCTGCTCGGTCAGCGAGATCGGAAGGGACAGATGCGCGAGCTGCCCCGCCAGGCTGATCCCACCCGGCTGCATGCCCGCCTGCGCGCCCAGTGCGGTGGCGAGGGTGTTGCGCAGCAGCGGCGGTGCGAGCACCGGGCCTCCTGACCACGGCGACACGACCGGCTCGCGCACGCGCGCGCCGGCGAGATCGCCGAGCGCTATCACGGCGTCGACCGGCCCGCTGATCGATCGGGCGACCCTGGTCGCACCGGCGGCGCCGGCAGAGCCGCTCGTGGAGACCAGCACGATCGTGCGCCGGGTGGTCTCGCCGGCGAGCACCTGCCCAAGCTCGATCAACGTCGCGGTGCCAGACAGCTCGCTCTTCGCAGGCGCGCTGAGCGCGTCGCGGTGGGCGACCACGACGATGCTGCCGTTCGACTGGCCGGCGCGGACCGCGGTCACGGTCTCCAGCGTCCGCGGCCCGTCGGCCGTCGCGCCGGCGAATGAGCTCGTCGAGACGCTGAAGCCGTGGTCGCCCTGCAGGCTCTGCGCGACAAAGCCGGCCAGCGCGTCGTCGCCGGCGGATCCGGGCCGGCGATCAGGGTATTGCCGAGCGAGCGTCTGCATGCTGCTGTAGGCGTTCTGCCCGTTGAACGCATCGGGCGCGAGCGTGCTCTGCAGCCCCCCCGGCTGGTCGCGCAGCGAGAACGCCAGCACGACCGCGGCGAGGGCGACGGCGACGAAGCCCGTCCGGTAGATCCGCGGGTCCAGCATCGACCACGGAGGTTAAGGGTTCGCGCCGGAAGGCCCAACCCGGGTGGGCACTACCCTTGTCGAAGAGTGCAGCAGAGAGGAGCCGATCGCTCAGCGCGCATCCTGCTCGTGGACGATGAAGAGTCGATCCAGGCGCTGCTCTCCTATCCATTGCGCAAGGATGGCTACGAGGTGGTCGGAGCCACCGACGGCCGCCAGGCGCTCGAATGCTTCGATCGGCAACCCTTCGATCTGGTCGTGCTGGACGTGATGCTCCCCAAGCTCGACGGCCTCGAGGTCTGTCGCCGCCTGCGCGGCCGCAGCTCGGTGCCGATCATCATGCTCACCGCGAAGGCCGAGGAGATCGACAAGGTGGTCGGGCTCGAGCTCGGCGCCGANNCCGTTCTCGCTGCGCGAGTTCTCGAGCCGGATCAAGGCGGCGCTCCGGCGGGCCGAGATGAGCCGTCCCGCCGAGACCGCGCCGGACGAGGCGCCGCTGCTGGCGCGCGAGCTGCGGATCGACTTCCCCAAGCGCACGGTCCGCGTCCGCGGCGCCGAGGCGGAGCTGACGTTCGTGGAGTTCGAGATCCTCTCGGCGCTCGCTCGGGCGCCGGGACGGGTGTTCACCCGGGACATGCTGCTCGGGCGGGTCTGGGGAGACTCGGCGTACCGCGATCCGCGGACGATCGACGTGCACATCAGGCACCTGCGCGAGAAGCTCGAGCGCGATCCCAAGGACCCGGAGTACCTGTTCACGGTGCGCGGCGTGGGCTACCGGTTCCGCGACACGGAGCCGTAGCGATCCGACCCGCTGCGGCGATACGCGGCGCGGCGCTCCCGATCAGGATCTCGCTCCCGATCAGGATCTCGCTCCGCAACCGCTTGGCGCTCGTGTTCTTCGCGATCACGCTGGTGGCCATCGGCGTGCTCTACATGTACGTGGCGCCGGGGCTGCAGGCTCGCCTGATCGACGAGAAGCTGGCCGAGCTCGCGAGCGCCGCGCGAGCGCATTCGGGACCGATCGCGCGGACCGTCGGTGCGGCCGAGCCGCTGCGGGTCGTCAAGGCCAGGGTCGACACCGGGGCGCTCAGCTCCGGGGCGCGGGTCACGCTCCTTTCGGTGTCGCGCGCGGTCGCGCCGAACGGTCCCCAGCTCTCCTCGCTGGCGGACTCGAGCAGGCCCACCGCGACCGAGCGGCTCTCGTTCCCCGTCGCCTACCGAGCCGCCGCCACCGGAACGTTGCGTACCGGCACGGAGATGACGAGTGCCGGGACGGTCGCCGAGGCCGCCGATCCAGTCGCCTACCAGGGCCACGTCGCGCGCGTGCTCGTCTACTCCTCGCCGGTCTCGGATGTCGTGCGCAACGTCGCGATCGTCCGCCACGAGATCCTCGTCGCCGGCGGAATCGCGCTGCTGCTGGCGCTGGTCGGCGGCTACCTGGTCGCGCGCGCGCTCGCCCAGCGAGTCAAGCGACTTGAGCGCGCCGCCGAGCAGGTGGCGGCCGGCGACTTCGAGCACCCGATCCCCGTGGACTCGAGCGACGAGCTCGGTCAGCTCGCGGTCGCCTTCAACGACATGCAGCGCCAGCTGGCGCGGCTCGAATCGGCGCGCAAGAAGTTCATCGCGACCGCCTCGCACGAGCTACGCACTCCGATCTTCTCGCTGGGCGGCTTCGTCGAGCTGCTCGAAGACGAGGATCTCGACCCAATCACGCGGCGCCGGTTCCTCGACCAGGTCTCCGAGCAGGTGCAGCGCCTGGGCAAGCTGTCGGGCGACCTGCTCGACCTCTCAAAGCTCGAGTCCGGCTCGCTCGAGCTGCGCGAGGAGCAGGTCGACCTGGGTGAGCTGACGCGGTCGGTGTCGGGGGAGTTCGAGCCGATGCTCGACCAGCACGACTCGCACCTGGAGCTGCGACTCGCCGCGCGGCGGATCGAGGCGCTCTGCGATCCCGTCCGCGTGGCCCAGATCGTGCGGATCCTGATCGACAACGCGCTCACCCACACGCCGCTGGGAACCCGAATCGTGGTCGCCGTCGGCCGCGAGGACGGACGGGTGCGTCTCGCGGTGCGAGACGACGGCGGGGGGATCGAGCATGACGCGATCGGACGGATCTTCGAGCCCTTCTACACCGCCGACGATGCTCGTGGCTCGGGCCTGGGCCTGGCGATCGCCTCCGAGCTCGCGGGGCGGATGGCGGGCCGGCTATCGGTGGAGTCCGGTCCCCGCCGGACGGTGTTCACGCTCGAGCTTCCGGCCCGATGATCAGCGCTCGCCATCCCAGTAGTCGACGTCTCCGTCGACGCGGCGGAGAATCACGTGATCGGCGTCGTTGCCGGGCCAGACGCCGATCTTGTCGCTGTCCGGGTAAACAGCCACCGATGGCTCGCGGGCGCTGGAGAACATCAGCACCCGGGCTCCGTCCTCGCCGCGGTTGTAGACCTTGTGAGCGCCCTCCGGCCCGGGGGGGAAGCAGATCACATCGCCTCGGTCCAGCTCCTGCACCCCGCCCGGCCGCCGGACGCCGATCGAGCCTTCCACGACCACCAGCCACTCTTCTTCGTACTCGTAGTGGTATGGGCAGAGCGCCTGGCCCACCGGCAGCTCGAACAGCTTGACGGCCAGCGCCTCCCCGCCCGCGGCGCGGGACATGTGCGCCATGCCCGACCGGTACCCGGCGGGATCGGCGAGGTCGTACTGAAACGCGGTATCGAAGATGTTCTCGCGGGCCATGATGCGATGATCGCGGATTATGGATTCCGAGATCGTGCTGGAGCTGGCGCAGGGCCTGCGCGAGCTCGTGCTCCCGCTGCTGGGCTCGCTCGCCGGACGAGCCGTATCGGGCGCCGGCCGCGGCGGCGACCTCACGTTCGCGGTCGACGCGGTGGCCGAGAGCTGGCTGGAGCGGTTCGTGGCCGAGCGGGCGCCGCGGATGGCCTTCTACTCCGAGGACCGCGGGCTGGTCGCGCCCGCCGGTGCGACGCACGTGCTCGTGGTCGATCCGATCGACGGCACCAGGCCGGCGATGGCGGGACTCGAGTCGGCGTGCGTGGCGGTCGCGCTCGCGCCGCTGGGAGACGGCGACCCGACGATGGCCGACCTCGAGGTGGGGTGCGTGGCCGAGATCAAGTCAGGTGACTGGTACCTCGCGGTCCGCGGCGAGGGCGTGCGTTCGACCCGCGGGGTCGCGCTCAGCCCCGCTGCTGAGCTCAGCGGCATGTTCTGGGGCTACGGCTTCCGTGGCCGCCCGGTGCGTCCCACGGTCGAGGTGCTCGGAGACCTGATCGATGCCTCGTCCGTGGGTGGGGGGACGTTCGAGCTCGGCTCGCAGGCGTTCGCGATGACCAGGATTGTCACCGGCCAGTTCGACGCGACGGTCGAGGTCGGCTCGCGCCTGATCGACGACGTGCCGGGGATGCTCGAGGAGTTCGAGCGCGTCGGTGGCGGACACGTGCTCAACAACTCCCCCTATGACCTCGCGGCGCCGTGGCTGTGCCTGACCGAGGCGGGCGGCGTGGTCAGCGACGGCTGGGGCGAGCCGCTCGATCGTCGCCGTCTGCTGGGCTCCGGCCACGAGTTCCAGATGTCCTCGATCTCGGCCGCCAACGCGCAGCTGCACGCAAAGCTCGTGCGGGCGGTGGACAGGGGCGTGGGCCGGCTGCGGGCGATGCGCTCGTGAAGGACGTGGGCCGGCTGCGGGCGATGCGCTCGTGAGGGCTGGCCGCTCCGGTATCGTGCGCGCGCGTCGCCCCGCGGGCGCCCGGCCGGGCGCCACTGTGCAGGCGCCCGGCCGCACACCATGCTCCAGCCCGTCTTCGTAGCCCAGCGGCACCTCTCCGACTACACGAGCATCGTCGGCCGTCCGCTCGTGGAGGAGATTCGCGAGCGCGCCGCGAGGCTTCAGGGAAAGCGGATCCTGCACCTCTCGGCGACGGCGTTCGGCGGAGGGGTCTCGGAGATCCTGTACACGCTCGTGCCGCTGATGCAGGACGTGGGACTGCAGTGCGAGTGGCAGGTGATCTACGGGCGCGAGGAGTTCTTCAACGCCACTAAGGTGATGCACAACGCACTTCAGGGTAACCCTCAAGATCTGAGCGAAGAGCAATGGGAGACCTGGCGCCGCTACAACGAGATCAATGCCCGCGAGCTGTCCGACGGCTGGGACGTGTGCATCGTCCACGATCCGCAGCCGGCCGCGATCTGCTCGCTCGTGGAGGAGAAGGCGCGCCACTGGGTGTGGCGCTGTCATATCGACCTCTCGACACCCAATCCCGCCACGCTCGCGCGGCTGCTGCCCAGCCTCAATCGCTATCCAGCCTCGGTGTTCCACATCCCCGCGTATGTGCCCGCCGGCATGGACGGGCGCGCGCACGAGTTCCCGCCGGCGATCGACCCGCTGGCACCCAAGAACATGGCCTTCTCGACCGATGACGCCGTCTATATCTGCCAGCAGTTCGGGATCGATGTCGACCGGCCGCTGCTGTGCCAGGTATCGCGCTTCGACCCCTGGAAGGACCCGCTCGGCGTGATCGACGCCTACCGGATCGTCAAGGCGCAGGTCCCCGAGGTGCAGCTCGCGCTCGTGGGCTCGATGGCGACCGACGACCCCGAGGGCTGGGACTACTTCAACGCAACCGTCGCCCATGCCGACGGCGATCCCGACATCCACATCCTCAACAACCTCAACAATGTCGGCGCGATCGAGGTCAACGCGTTTCAGTCCCACAGCGACGTGGTGATCCAGAAGTCCACCCGCGAGGGCTTCGGGCTGACCGTGACCGAGGCGATCTGGAAGGCGCGGCCGTTCATCGGCGGCGATGTCGGGGGGATCCCGCTGCAGGTCATCGACGGCGAGACGGGCTTCCTCGTCTCCACCGTGCAGGAGTGCGCCCAGCGTGCGCTGGAGATCCTGGGCGACCCCGGCCTGGGCAGGCGCCTCGGACGCGCGGGCAAGGAGAGCGTACGCCGGCGCTTTTTGACGCCGCGGCTGCTGCGCGACTGGCTGGAGCTGTTCGAGGCGTTCGAGGCTTAGCCGTGACGGGCTCGCCGCTGATCCTCGTCTCCAATCGCGGCCCCGTCACGTTCGAGCCCGACGGCTCGGTTCGCCGCGGCACGGGTGGGCTGGTCACGGCCCTGACCGGGCTGGCCTCGCACCGCGAGGTGACCTGGATCGCCTCGGCCATGACCGATGAGGACATCGCCGCCGCCCAGCAGTACGGCGGCGAGCCGTTTCCCATCCGTGCCCCCGACGGCGACGAGTACATGGTCAAGCTGGTGGCCTCCGACCCCGAGGCCTACGACCGCTTCTACGGGATCATCGCCAACCCGATGCTGTGGTTCATCCAGCACTACCTGTGGGACCTCTCCAATGCGCCCGACATCCGGCGCAACGAGACCGAGGCGTTCGAGTTTGGCTACAACGCGGTCAACGAGGACCTGGCGCGGGCCGTGCTGGAGGAGATCGACGGCGTGCAGGAGCCGATCGTGATGGTTCACGACTACCACCTGTACACGCTTCCCGGGCTGATCCGGCGCGAGCGGCCGGATGCGTTCCTGCACCACTTCGTGCACATCCCGTGGAGCCAGTCGGACTCCTGGCGGGTGCTCCCATCGATGATCCGCCAGGCCATCTACCGCGGCATCCTCTCCAACGACATCGTCGGCTTCCACACTCGCTCCTACCGGCGCAACTTCCTGCAGTGCTGCGAGGACCTGCTCGACCTGGATGTCGACTTCGAGCGCGGCATCGTCCACCTACCCGAGCGCGAGGTGTGGGTGCGCAACTACCCGCTGCCGATCGACGCTGGGGCGGTCACAGCGACGGCGACCCGCCCTCGGACGCTCGAGTTCGAGGCCGAGCTGCTGCGCCGGCGCCGGGACCACCTGATCCTTCGCGTCGACCGAGCGGACTTGAGCAAGAACGTCCTGCGCGGCTTCAGCGGCTTCGACGCGTTCCTCGAGCAGCATCCCGAGTTCCGTGAGAAGGTGACTTTCATCGCCCAGCTGATGCCGTCCCGGACCGACGTGCCCGAGTACGCGGAGTACCTCGAGCGGATCGAGGCGGTCGTCGCCGTGGTCAACCACCGCCACGGATCGCCCGATTGGATGCCGATCCAGCTCAAGCTCCGCGACGACCTGGAGGAGGCGGTCGCGGCCTACAAGCACTACGACGTGCTGATGGTCAACGCGATGTTCGACGGGATGAACCTGGTGGCCAAGGAGGGACCGATCGTCAACGAGCGCGCGGGCGTGTCGATCCTGTCGGAGAACACCGGCGCGCACGAGGAGCTGGGCGAGTACGCGCTCTCGGTCAACCCCTTCGACATCCAGGAGCTGGCCGACTCGATCCATGCGGCGCTGACGATGCCCGCGCACGAGCGCCGGCGGCGCCACGAGGGGCTCAAGTCGATCGTGACGGCGCGCAACCCCGGCGATTGGGTGGACGAGCAGCTGGCGGACATTCGCAGCAAGGCGGCGTCGTGAGGGCGTCATCAAACAGGCGTGCGGCCCGCAGGCCGCACGCCATCATCACAGGAGGACCCGATGGCTGAGCAGGAGCGAAAAACCTCTGGGGGCGACGATCCGGCGCCCGGCGTAGGTGACGCGGACGTCTCTGCGCCCGAGCGCGGATCGACGACCATCGCCGACGTGGTCGTGACCAAGGTGGCGAGCATCGCCACGCGCGAGGTGCCGGGTGTGTACGACCTTGGGGGCGGCGTCGCGCGTGCCGTCGGCGCGCTCTCTCAGCGCGCCGGGATCGGCGATCCTCGGGGTCAGGGAGTGGGAGTCGCGGTCGAGGTCGGCCAGCGCGAGGCTGCGGTCGACCTGACGATGGTGATCGAGTACGGCGAGTCGATCCCGCAGGTCTCCGGAGCGGTGCGCGAGAACGTGATCAAGCGGGTCGAGGGGATCACGGGCCTGTCGGTGACCGAGGTCAACATCTTCGTCAACGATCTCCACTTCCCCGGGGACGAGGTCGCGGCGGAGCCCGCGCGGGTCCTCGAGTAGCGGGCGATGGCCGCCGCGCGTTCGGCTGGAGTTGGGGCTCGGAAGGCCGGCTCGCCGGCTCGATCGGCCAACTCGCCGGCTCGGGCCGTCAGCTCGCCGCGATCGCGGCTGGCGCGGGTCGCGCTGGCCGCGGCGACCGGCCTGCCCGAGGTCGCCGGCGGGACGAGTGGCGGCAGGCGGGGGGGGGGGGCCGGCCCCCCGCCGCTCCTGCTGCACCANNGGGGCCGCGGGGGGGCGGGGGGGCGGGGGGGGGGTGGGGGCGCCCGCCGATACCGGCGAGGTGCTCGAGGGAGTGGTCGTGACCGCGCGCCCCGACGCCGACTTCGACGTGGAGCTGCACCTGGTGGCCCAGTGGCCGCTGCAGTCGCTGTTCGCGCTCGCCGACCGGATTCGCGTGCGCGTGCACGCGGCGGCCGCGGCAGCCGAGCTCGAGCCGGTGCTCGGGGAGATCGCCGTCGGGTTCGAGGACGTGCGCGAATGATCCTGCTGCTGCGGGCGGCCACGCGGCTGGCCACGTTCGTGCTGCTCGCGGCGCTGGCGGCGTGCGGGGCGGCGATCGCTGTCTTCTCGATCGGCTCCGGCGCCGGCGACTTCAGCCTGCCCGGCCTGGCGCGGCTGATGCACCTCGGCCGGCTGCGCGATCACGTCGGCGAGCTGCTTTCGGACCTGGCCGGAAGGGGCCCGGTCGCGGCCGTCGCCGTGCTGTGCGGCCTGGGCGCGCTCGTGCTCGCGGTGCTGCTGCTCGCCGGCGTGCTGTGGCCGCGTCGGGAGCGGCTCGTGATCCTGGAGCGCGGCGAGCAGGGCACGCTGGCCGCGCGCCGGCGGGCGCTCGCCCGCGCCGGCCGTGTGCTGGTCGAGCAGGTCCGCGAGGTGGCCGCGGCCAGGGTCAGGGTCAGACCGGGCCGCCGGGGTGGTGGGCGCCTGACCGTGCGCATCACCCAATCGCGCTCGCCGGAGGCCGACGATGTCCGTGGGCGTACCCAGCTCGCGCTGGCCCCCCTGACCGAGGCGTTTGGTCTGCGCGCCGGGGTCAAGGCCGGGGTTAAGGCCGGGGTCAAGGCCGGGCCTGGGCGACATCGCGGCAGGGTGGAGTAGTGGCCCTGCCTCGCCAGCGACTTCGCATCGGCAGCTCGCCGTTCGCGCTGCTCGGCCGGGTCGTCCTCGTCGTCTTCGCCCTTGTCCTGGTGTGGTACGGGATCATGCTGGCGCTGCTGGCGCTCAAGCTCTCCCCGCACACGGTCAACCAGCTCAGCGGATATCGCGGCCTCTATGCACACCTGGCCGCGCTGAAGCCCCGGGACGCCACCGGCGACACGCGACTGATCGCCGGGCTGGCCGGGCTGGCGGGCCTGCTCGGGTTCGGCTTTCTGGCATTCAAGGAACTGCCGCGTCCGCACCTGGCGCGGGCTGCGCTGCGGCTGCGTGGCGACGAGTGGGGAGTCGTGGAGGTGGCACCGCGCGCGATCGAGCGTGTGGTGGAGGCCGCGGCGCTCGAGCTAGAGGCGGTGCTGCGGGTCGCGGCGCGCTACGGCGGCGATCAGCTGACCGTCAACATCGATGTCATCCGCGCCGGGGAGCTGCCCGAGACCCTGCGCTCGGTGCGCACGCGCGCCCGCGAGCAGCTCGCCGTCCACGGCCTCCCCGGCCTACCCGTCAATGTGACCCTCACCGGCTTTGAGCGACTCCAACGAAGGGAGCTTGCATGATCACCCCAAAGCACCTCGCGGCAATGCTGGGCTTCGCCTTCGTGGCTGCCTGGATCGGCCTTGGCTTCGGCGACGCCATCCTCTGCCTGCTCGGCGCGGCGATCTTCTACGCCGCGGTCAGCTTCCTGGAGGGCGACCTCGACCTGGCCGACCTCCAGGCCCGCTTCGGGGCCAGCGGCGCCTCGCCCCAGCCCCCTGCCCCGCCCGCACCGCCGCCCCGGCCGCCGCCTCGCCCACGCGTGCGGTGAGATCGCGGCAGATGCTTTTCGCCGGGCGCCAGAAGGGGTAGCTCCGACTGCATGAGAAGCGATCGGCGTGCCGTGGTGGTGGGAGCGGGCTCCAACGGCCTTGTGTGCGCGATCCATCTCGCCCGAGCCGGGCTCGACGTCACGGTGCTCGAGCACGCCCCCCGTCCCGGCGGCGCCTCCTCGAGCGTCGAGGCCACGCTGCCCGGGTTCGTACACGACCACTGTGCGGGCTTCAACCCGATGACGGCAGCCTCGCCGGCGATGCGCGAGCTCGAGCTCGAGGCTGAAGGGGTGCGCTGGATTCAGCCAGGCGCGATCATGGCCCATCCATTCGATGACGGCACCGCGATCGCGCTCCACCTCGGGCTCGAGGCGACTGTCGCCTCGCTGGACGGGGCCCATCCCGGTGCCGGGGGCCTGTGGCGCGAGCTGATCGAGCAGTACCGCCCGCTCGCCGGCCGGCTGGTCGAGACGATCTTCGGGCCGTTGCCCCCGGTCCGCGCGCCGATCGCGCTGGCGGCGGCGCTCCGTCGCGACGGGCTGCTGCTCGCCCGGCGGATGACCGGGTCGGTGGAGGCGTTCGGCCTCGATGTGTTCGACGGCGCCGATCGTCCCACCGCTTGGCTGGCAGGCTCGGCGCAGCACTCCGGTCTCCCACCGTCCACCGCCGGCAGCGGGGCGTTCGGGTTCTTGTTGCAGCTGATCGCGCATTCGTATGGCTGGCCATTCCCGGCCGGCGGTCAGGGTGCGATCACCGACGCGCTGCTGGCGATCGCCACGCGCGAGGGTGTCCGCGTGCGTTGCGAGGCGCACGTCGAGCGAGTGCTCGTCCACGGCGGACGCACGGCCGGCGTCGCGCTGAAGGACGGGGATGAGGTGCCCGCTCGCGACGTCGTGACGACGATCAGCGCCCGCCCGCTAGCGGCGCTGCTCCCCGACGATGCACTACCCCACCGGCTGATGCGCAGGCTGCGTATCTGGCGCTATTCCACCGCGGCGTTCAAGCTCGACTACGCGCTGCGCGGTCCGGTTCCGTGGAGCGCGGCCGAGGCGCGCGAGGCGGCGGTCGTGCACGTGGCCGGCGAGCTCCGGGAGCTGGCCGCCGCCGCGCAGGCCGGAGAGCGCGGTGAGGTGCCCGAGCGACCGGCGGTGGTCGTCGGCCAGCACACGCTGCTCGATCCCTCACGCGCTCCCGCGGGCCAGCACACGCTCTACTGCTACGCGCACGTCCCAGCGCGCTATGCCTGCTCCGACGAGGATGTCGCGGCCCGGGTCGAGCAGCAGTTCGAGCGCTTCGCGCCCGGCTTCTCCGAGCTGGTGCTCGCCCGGGCGCTTCGCAATCCGCAGCGCACCGAGGCTGAGAACCCGAGCCTCGTCGGTGGCGACCTGGGCGGCGGCAGTTACGAGCTCGACCAGCAGCTCGTCTTCCGTCCCGCGCCCGAGCTATGCCGCTATCGCACCCCTCTCCGCGGCCTGTACGTCGCGGGAGCCTCGGTGCACCCCGGCGGCTCGGTGCACGGGATGAGTGGCCGCTCGGCGGCGCGGGCGCTGCTGGCAGACCGCCGGCTGCGGCCCTGGCGCGCGTGAACGTCAGGGCTTGAACACGCCGGTCTCGGCGATTCGCTTCAACCGCCGCAGCGACTCGACGTTGCGCGCGTGCACGAGCACATCGGTGAGCGGATTGATCGCCAGGCGAGAGAGCCGATCGCCCGCCACTTCGATCATCGTCACGTACGTGCCGCCCTCCCAGGGCGCCAGTAGGAATCCGACCTTGGCGGTGCCCGCCGGACGCGCGCGCGCGTGGATCACGAGCCGATGAGGGGGGTCGGCTTCGAGCACCTCGGTGTGGTCGCGGATCCTCAACGGCCAGACGCCTACCTTGTGGTGAAAGCGGCTGCCCACCGCCGGCCAGTGCCCGTCAACGGCACGAATCACGTCTGAGCCCACCACCCAGTCGGCGTAAGTCTCGGCATCCGCCAAGACGGCGAAGACCTGCTCAGGCGAAGCATCGATCTGTTCGTGTGCAGTAGCCATCGCACACCCACTACCCCGCCGATGGACACTTGGAACGTACATCGGGCTTGCGGTGGCCAGCTCGCGCGACGCGATCCAGGTCGAGGCGGAGCGCCGGGCCGGCTGCCCTCGCAGCCTGCCTGAGTCGCGGCCGGTCGATTGTTATAGTCGGCCGCCCCCGCGCAGGCCTTGGCTGCCGCCTCGGGGACTGTCTCCATGCCCCGGGAACCGCTCATCTACGACCTCGTGCTGCTGCTCTCCACGAGCGCCCCCGAGGAGCGGCGCGCCAGCATCCTCGCAGATGCGCAGACCGCGATCGCGGGCGGCGGAGGAGTAGTCGAGCGCAAGGACCAGTGGGGCACGCGACCGCTCACCTATCGGATCGACCACGAAGCGGATGCGGAGTACCACCTGCTCCAGTTCTCCGGGCCGACATCGCTGCTCGACACGCTCTCTCACAGCCTCAGGATCGCTGACGGCGTTCTGCGCTTCCGGATCATCAAGGTCCTTTCAGGGACGCCGCCCCCGCCGGACTCGGCGCCACCAGTGATGGCCGCGGCGACTGCGCGAGCCGCCCCGGCGGCGAGCACCACACCCGCTCCGGCGGCAACCCCCGCACCGGCTCCGCCGGTGAGCACCGCACCGGTGAGCACCGCACCGGCCCCGGCGGAGGGTACCGCACCCGCTCCGGCCGGCGCTGGGACCGAGGCTGGACCGGCTGTCTGAGCCGGCCGGCTCAGCGCCCGCATTCGCGACGAGATTCTTGCGGTGTGTCAGGCCTTAGTGCCAGCTGTCAAACGTCTCTGTCCATTTTCCGGAGAAGACCGAGCTTGTCGTCTGCGGCCGGCTTAGACTCGGCGACAGGCTTTCAAGCGAACTCTGGAAAGGAGCCTCGAGCATGAACATCAACCGAGTCGTGCTGACTGGGAATTTGACGCGAGATCCCGAGCTGCGCTCGACCGGCAACGGGCTGTCGGTCTGCAAGCTCGGTGTCGCGTGCAACACCCGCCGCAAGAACAGCGCCACGGGGGAGTGGGAAGAGAAGCCCAACTTCTTCCGCGTCACCGTCTTTGGCCGTCAGGCTGACAGCTGCCACCAGTACCTGAAGAAGGGCCGTCCGGTCGCGATCGATGGGCGGCTCGAGTGGAGCACATGGGAGACCGACGGGCAGAAGCGCGAGTCCATCGATATCATCGCGGATTCCGTGCAGTTCCTCGGCGGCCGTGACGACGCTGGAAATGGCAACGGGAACGGCTTCTCCGGCAGCGCTCGCGCGTCGGAGAGCGATGTTCCGATTGAGACCAGCGATTTCGAAACGGCTCCCGTGGCCGCCGGAGCGGCTGCCGAGGACATTCCGTTCTAGGCGGCGAATCGAGAAGAAGAGACCAGTCAGGTGATGCCCAGTGGCAAAGCAACGTAGACGGCCGGTTCGCCGGCGCGAAAGGAAGGGCGGGCCGAGCTCCGGCCGGCGCAAGCCGTGCCCATACTGTCGCGACAAGATCGACCAGGTCGACTACAAGGACATCTCGACCCTGCGTCGCTTCGTCTCCGAGCGCGGCAAGATCCGCTCACGCAGGATCACGGGGGCGTGCCGTCGCCACCAGAGCCAGGTCGCGCGCGCGGTCAAGCGCGCGCGCGAGCTCGCGCTCTTGTCCTACGTCGCCGAAGGTGGAAGCGACTATCGGGAACGCGGCAGCCGCGGGTACGACCGCGACCGCGAGCGCTGAGAGGCCGAGCTTCGGTGCCGCAGGCGATTCTGCTCCAGGATGTGGATCCGCTCGGCGAGCGCGGTGCGGTCGTGGACGTGTCCGCTGGTTACCTGCGGAACTACCTGCTCCCCCGCAAGCTCGCTGAGACCCCGACCAAGGGCTCGATCGAGGCCGCCGTGCGCCGGCGCGAGAGCGCCCAGCGGGCCAAGCAGCAGGCGGCTGACCGTGCTCGCGACAACGCCGTGCTGCTCGGCCGGACGGTGCTCACGATCTCGCAGCGGGCAGGCGACGATGGCCGGCTGTTCGGGTCCGTGACCACGCAGGACATCGCGGAGGCGATCCGCGACGCTCGGGGCATCCGCGTGGACCGCCGCAAGGTCCATCTCGAGGAGCCGATCCGGCACATCGGGACGTACATGGTCGTCGTCGAGATCGCCGACGAAGTGATGGCGACGGTCAAGACGATGGTCGTCGCATCCGATCCTTAGGGGCTCGCGACAAGCCATCTGATCGCGAGCCCTGAACAGCGCTCGGCCATGGGCAAGTAGGGCTCGGGGAACTCACGCTGCTTGCGGGAACGGCCAGTTCGAAGACGCCTCCTCTCGACCTAGACTCGGACGCCGGCAATGAGCACGGTCCAGAACATCGCGGTCCCGCCGCACAACCTCGAGGCCGAGAAGTCGGTCCTGGGTGCGGTCCTGCTGGACGAGCGCCATCTCTATGCGCTGCTCGTGGAGGAGCATCTCCGGCCCGAGCACTTCTATCGAGAGCAGCACGGCGCGGTGTTCGCGGCGATGCTGGAGCTGCACGAGAGCGATCGCAAGATCGATCACCTGACGGTCGCCGAGACGCTGCGCCAGCACGGCAAGCTCGAGGAGATCGGGGGCCCGGAGGCGATCGACGAGCTCGCCGGCTGGGTTCCAGCCGCGGGTCACGCCCGTGAGTACGGACGGATCGTTCGCGACAACGCGCAGATGCGCGCGCTGCTGACGGCCTCGTACGAGATCCAGGCGAGCGTTCTCTCCCGGGAGGCGCCGGCTCGTGAGCTGGTCGAGCGGGCCGAGCGCTCGATGCTCGAGGTCGCGCACGACGATCGCCAGAAGAAGATCCGCGCGATCGCGGACATCCTTCACGAGGAGACCGACAAGCTGCACCGGCTCTCGGTCTCCAAGACGCCGCTGACGGGCACGCCGTCGGGCTTCAAGGACCTCGACGAGAAGACCGGCGGTTTTCAGCCCGGCAACCTGATCGTGATCGCGGCGCGTCCGTCGATGGGGAAGTCGGCGCTCGTCGCCAACATGGCCGAGAACGCCGTGCTCGCGGGTCACGCGGTCGTCCTGTTCTCGCTGGAGATGTCAGAGTCGGAGCTCGCCCAGCGATTCGTCGCCTCCCAGGCGCGTATCAAGGGCGAGGACCTGCGCAGGGGCAAGGTCCCGGAAGCGCGCTGGCCAAAGATCCTCGAGGCCTGCCAGCGGCTGGCGCAGGCGCCGCTGTTCGTCGACGACTCGAGCGACACGGGCGTGCTCGAGGTCCGTGCCAAGGCTCGGCGCCTGCACCACCAGACCGAAGGTGGCCTCGGGCTGATCATCGTCGACTACCTGCAGCTGATGCGTCACGAGGGGCGCGTCGAGAGCCGCGTCGAGCAGGTCGGCCAGATCTCGCGCGGGCTGAAGGGGCTCGCGCGTGAGCTCGAAGTGCCGGTGATCGCGCTGTCGCAGTTGAGCCGCGCGGTCGAGCAGCGGGGCGGGGAGAAGAAGCCGATCCTGTCCGATTTGCGTGAATCCGGACAAATCGAGCAAGACAGCGACCTCGTGATGTTCATCTATCGGGAGGAGTACTACGACAAGGAGTCCGAGCGACCGGGAGAGGCGGACATCATCATCGCCAAGCACCGTAACGGACCCGTTGGCGACGTGGTCTTGACCTTCCAGAAGGAGTACCCGAAGTTCATGAACTACGCGGGTGAACGGTTCGCGGCATGAGCGACCGGGTGGCGGACCGCGGGCCTCGCAGCATGAGCGAGTGCGCGCTCGGGCTGTGCGACGGCTCGGGCTTTCTCTACGACGAGGACACCAACACGGCATTCGACTGTCGCTGCCGGCCGCAGCGAGTGGCGCTGGCGAAGGCGCGCAGCCTCTCGGCGGTGATTCCCAGGCGCTATCGCGATGTCGCGTTCGAGCGGCCGCCGGTCACCGAGATCGATCCGCAGATCGTCGCGGCGACGCGCCGCTTCGTCAACACGATCGACGATCAGCTCGACGCGGGTCGCGGCCTGTGGTTCATGGGGTCGGTGGGAACGGGCAAGACGAGCTTGGCGATGCTCGTCTCCAAGGCCGCGCTCAAGGTCGGCCGCTCGGTTGCGATCTACTCGCTGCCACGGCTACTGAACGAGATCCGTGACACCCACCGCGCGGAGCGCGCCTATGCCGCCAAGCGCTCGCACGTCGACCTGCTCGACCGGCTCACCGCCGTCGACCTGCTCCACATCGACGATGTCGGCGCGGAGCGCAGCACCGACTGGGTACTGGAGGAGCTCTACTCGATCGTCAACGCACGCTACGAGGACGAGCGCTCGATCGTGATCACCACCAACATCCTCGACCGCGATGCACTGTGCGAGCAGGTCTCCGAACGGACCGTCTCCCGCCTGACCGAGATGTGCGACGAGCTGCCGCTGATCGGCCACGACCGGCGGATGGATCCACCCCGGCTGGATGCGGTTGCCGATTCCCCCCGGTAGCTGCGGCACCACTCGAGCGGGTCCGCGGTGGACTCAGCGGTCCTGCTCGGACTCGGCGCGCTCGGCGAGCTTCTCCTGAAGGTAGTGGGCCTTCTGTGCGCGGCGGTCGTGTTGCGCGGCCTCGTGCTCGTCAGCGGCGGCGCGCGCCAGCTCCTGCTCGGTCGCCTCTCGCTGCAGCTGGACTGCTTTGAGCTCTTCGGTGTCGGGCTCGGACACCAGCAGACCGTAGCGCGATCCCGGGCAGCGGTCGCCCGTACACTGAGTCAGCGATGCCCGGAATTGTGATCGTGGGCGCCCAATGGGGCGACGAAGGCAAGGGGAAGGTCACCGACCTGCTTGCCGAGCGGGCCGACGCGGTCGTGCGCTTTCAGGGCGGGAACAACGCGGGGCACACGATCGTGCGCGACGGACAGACCTGGAAGCTTCACCTGATGCCCTCGGGGATCCTGCACCCGGGCAAGCTGTGCGTGATCGGCAACGGGGTGGTGATCGACCCGAAGGTGCTCACCGACGAGCTCGACGAGCTGCGCCGGCGTGGCGTCGACACTTCTTCGCTGCGGATCTCGGCCAACGCCCACCTGATCATGCCCTATCACCTGATGCTCGACCACGCCGGCGAGGCAAAGCTCGGCAGGCTCCAGATCGGGACCACCCGACGTGGGATCGGGCCGTGCTACGCGGACAAGGCGGAGCGGCTGGGGATCCGCGTACAGGATCTGCTCGACGAGAAGATCCTGAAGAAGAAGATCGTCGCCGCGCTCGAGCCCAGACGGCTGTCGCTGCGCCCGTTCGCAAAGGACCCCAAGCTCGATCTGCAGGCGATGACCGACGAGTACCTGACCTATGGGCACCGGCTCGAGCGCTACATCGCCGATACCACCCGCCTAGTCCACCAGCAGCTCGACGCCGATCGGAGCGTCGTGTTCGAGGGCGCCCAGGGGACGCTGTTGGACATCGACCACGGCACATATCCATTCGTCACCTCATCGAATCCGATCGCCGGCGCCGCGTGCATCGGGGCCGGCGTCGGGCCCAAGGACATCGACGAGGTCTGGGGCGTGACCAAGGCCTACCTCACGCGCGTCGGCGCCGGGCCGTTCCCGACCGAGCTCGACGGTGCGATCGCCGACGAGCTGCGCGAGCGCGGTGGCGAGTACGGGACCACGACCGGCCGGCCGCGGCGCACCGGCTGGATCGACTTGGTCGCGCTTCGCTACGCGACCCGGATCAACTCGCTCACGGCGCTGGCGGTGACCAAGCTCGACGTCCTCTCTGGCCTTGACCGGGTCAATGTCTGCACCCGATACCGGGGCGCCGAGGGGGCCGAGTTCGACTACTTCCCCTACCACCAGACGGTGCTCCACCACGCCACCGGGGAGTACCTGGAGCTGCCGGGGTGGACGGACGACATACGCGAATGCCGCAGCGAGGACGAGCTTCCCGAGGCCGCCCGAGAATACCTTCAGGTCGTCTCGGAGTTCGTCCGCGTCCCGATCGTGCTGATCGGCGTCGGCCCGGGTCGCGACGAGGTCATATGGACGCGGGCGAGCGCCGGGATGGCGGGAGCGGGCGGACGAGCCCCGGCGTCAACCGGGGCTCGTCCGCGCGTCTGACCGCCGTTCACGCGCGTGACCCGCTGGTCCGCGTGCGTGACCGACTAGACCGGCTGGACGTTGATCGCCTTGGGGCCCTTGTCGCCGGCCTCGGAGTCGAAGGCGACCTTCGCCCCCTCTGCCAGCGAGTGGTACCCGTCCCCGGCAATACCGGTGTGATGGACGAATAGATCCTTGCCCGGGTCGTCCGGGGTGATGAAGCCAAAGCCCTTCTCGGCGCTGAACCACTTAACGGTTCCAGTTGCCATCCTGTCCTCCTCGATCTTGTGTCGCGTACGAGGAGAGCCAAGGAACAGCGGCCTGCGAGCGCTAAACACTACGATTGTGGATCGGCTGATCCACCAACCCAACAGCCTAGCACGATCTCCTCACGCGGGCACGATCCCGAGGTCGCGCGCCATCCGGCTGAGCTCCCGTCGCTCATCGCTGCCGACGAGGGTGATCCCGATCCCGCGACGGCCGGCGCGCCCGGTTCGCCCGACCCGGTGGACGTACACCTCGCGGTCTCCCGGCGGATCGAAGTTGATCACGTGTGAGATTCCGGCGACGTCGATCCCGCGGGCAGCGACATCGGTCGCGACCAGCGTGTCAACGGCGCCTGACTGGAACCGGGAGAGCGCCAGCTCGCGCTGGCGCTGGGACTTGTTGCCGTGCATCGCGGCGGCGCGAATGCCGCGCGCGTCGAGGCGCTTGACCAGGCGGTCGGCGCCCCGCTTGGTCCGCACGAAAACGAGCGTCAGCTCACGCTCGGCTGCGAGCTCTTCGATCAGCGCCTCGAGCCGTCCGGCGCTGGTCACGTTGACGAACCTGTGCTCGACCTCGGCGACCGCGCGGCGCGCGGTCGGGCCGTGCTGGTGGAGCACCGGGTCGCGCGTGTAGCTCCTGGCGACACGGCCGGCCTCGCCGTCGAGCGTCGCCGAGAAGAACAGTGTCTGGCGCTTGGCCGGGCAGGCACGGACGATCCTGTCGACCGCCGGCTTGAAGCCCATGTCGAGCATCCTGTCGGCCTCGTCGAGAACGAGGACCCTGATCGCATCAAGTGTGAACGCCCCACGCGCGAGCAGGTCCTCGAGCCGCCCCGGGGTAGCGACGAGCACGTGCGATGCGGCCGCATTGCTGGCCTGCTGGCTCAGGCCGACGCCGCCGTAGACGGCGGTCACGCGCAGTGCGCGCGCGTGGGCGACGGCGCGGATCTCGGCGACGATCTGGGTCGCGAGCTCACGCGTCGGCGCGAGCACGAGCGCCGCCGGCCGGGGGCCGGCGAAGTCGATCCGCTCGGCGATCGGAATGCCGAAGGCGAGGGTCTTGCCCGACCCGGTCGGCGAGCGCGCGAGCACGTCACGGCCGGCGAGGACGTCGCCGATCACCAGGCGCTGGACCGCGAACGGCTCGGTGAACCCGCGATCGGAGAGGGCACCGACGACGGCGCGCGAGACGCCGAGATCGGCGAAGGACTGCGTGGACATACTGACTCCTTGGGCGGCGCTGAGCCGCGTACGATTCGGGAGGCTGGTGCTGACCCGAACCGCTGTTCTGCGGGACCCAAGCGAGCTGCCTCGCGGCCGACGGCGCCGACCGCTGCCTTTCAAACTAGCAGCTTGGCCGGGTAGGGCCTAGATGCCGCGCTCGCGGGCGTCCCGGCTGAGCGCCACCGCCAGCGCAGCGGGCTCCAGCCGAGACTCGAGCTCGGCGATCCGCTTGCCCTGGCGGACCGACTCGCGGTGTACGGCGTCCTGGATCCCGTCGAGCTGGCGCTCCAGGTGCGCGATCCGCGCTCCCAGCGCCTCGAGCGTGGCGGGCTCAGGCGAGCTCGGCTCGCTCGTCGGGCGAGGATCACGCGCCGCGGCCACTTGGCGCACCTGCTTGACCCTCGCGATCAACCCCTCGCGCTGACGAATGCCCGACACTACCAGCGCCGCTTGGGCCGGGGCGGGCGCGGTGGATAGCGCAGGCGCTCCTCGTCGGTCATCTTGCGGATGACCAGGGAGCCGGTCTCGAGCTGCTCGCGGACGTGCTCGAGCTTGGCCTCACGCTTCTCCTGGGCTCTCTGGCGAGTGCTCTTCATACCTCCGGTCCACGGTAGCAGCCGGGCACCCCGTATCCGTGGCTCACCGGAAGCGCTCGAGCAGGTCCTGGTCGGCGACCTGCCGGATCACCCGTGCCGGGACCCCGGCGACGACCGCCCGCGCGCCCACGTCGCGGGTGACCACTGCCCCGGCGGCGACGAACGCCTCCTCGCCGATCGCCACGCCCGGAACCAGCACGGCGCCGCCGCCGACGCGACAGGCGCGGTGGAGGACGGGGCCGAGCAGCGCTTCACCCGGAGCATGACGACCCATCGTGTGGTCGTTGGTGGTCACCACCCCCGGGCCGACGAACACGTCGTCCTCGACGACCGCACCCCCGGTTAGGTAGACCCCGGTCTGGATCAGGACGCGCGCACCGATGCGCGCGCCGAAGTCGAGCGTGGAGCCCCGCCCGAGCACCGAGCCGGCGCCGATCATGGCGCGCTCGCGTACTTGGGCGTGGTCGCCGACGATCGCCCGGGCGCAGACCCGGGCGCCGGCGTACACGATCGCGCCGGCGCAGATCGTCACCCCGGGCTCGAGCACCAGCCCCCCCAGCTCGCCCCCCGCGGCGCTGGAGCCGGGCCGTAACGAGGGTCGCTTGCCGAGCACCGCGCAGTCCTCGACCACGCAGCCCTCACCGACCTCGGTGCCGGGGTGGACGACCGCGCCCGATCCGATCCGTGCGCCGGCGCCGATCCGCGCGCCGGCGTGGATCACGGCGCCGGGGCCGAGCGTGGCGTCGGGAGCGATCTCCGCATCCGGCGCGCTCACTGCGCCCCCGAGCCGTCGAGCGAGCCCTGGAGCGCCGCCAGCACACGCACCACGCGCAGCCCGCTGGCGCCGTCGGAGCGCGGCTGCGCACCGGTTCGCGCGCACTGGACGAAGTGCTCGCACTCGACCCGCAGCGGCTCGACGTTGGCGATCCGCGGCCAGAAAGCCTCGCCGCTGCGGGTGATGTACTCGCCGTAGCCGCTGGCGGCCTCGTCGAAGCCCTTGTCGTAGACCGTCAGCTTGCCCTCGCGCGCCATGTCGTCGAAGGTCGCCATCCGCCGCGAGCCCACGACCGTGAAGCGGCGCTCCTTGTGTGGGTCGAGCCACGACAGGTGCAGGTGCGCGGACAGCCCGGAGGGAAAGCGCAAGAAGCAGAAGACGACGTCCTGCACCCCCTGGCGAAGGTAGGACTCGCCGTGGGCGAAGGCCTCGCACGGCTCCTCCGCCGCCAGGTCCAGCACCACGGAGATGTCGTGAGCGCCGAGGCTCCAGAGCGCGTTCTCGTCGGCGCGGAGCTGGCCGAGATTCAGCCGGTTGCCGTAGATGTAGTAAAGCTCTCCGAGCTCGCCGGTTCCCGCCAGCTCCGCGAGCTTGCGCACGCCCGGGTGGTACTCGAGCAGATGGCCGACCATCAAGACGCGCCCCGACTCCGCCGCGGCGGCCACCGCGCACTCGGCCTCGGCGACCGACTGTGCGAGCGGCTTCTCGACGAAGCAGTGCTTGCCCGCCCGCAGCACGCGCACCGCGAGCTCGGCGTGGCTCGGGACCGGCGTGGCCAGCGCGACCGCGTCGAGCGCAGGGTCGGCGAGCAGCTCGTCGAGCTCCTCGGCCAGGCGGACGCCCGGAAATCGAACCGCCGTGTGCGCGAGCGCCTCGGCGGAGGGATCGCAGCACCACGTCAGCTCGCAGTCCGCCAGGGCCGCGAAGTTGCGCGCCAGGTTCGGACCCCAGTAGCCGAGCCCGGCGACGCCGATTCGCAGTCCGGGGGCAGTCATCGACGTAGCAGCGTAAGCGCGTCGACTACGCGCTGCCCGGCATGGCCGTCGCCGTACAGCCCCGGCCGCGACCGCGGCGGGTCGCGCTGCAGCGCCCCCAGCGCAGCAGCGCGATCAAGGTCGACGAGCACGTTCCAGCCGTGGGTCACGGTCTCGCCCCATTCGGTGCTCGAGCGCAGCGTCACGCACGGGACGCCGGCGAGGTACGCCTCCTTCTGGAGTCCGCCGGAGTCGGTCAGCACCGCGCGCGCGTTTGTCAGCAGGGCCGTCAGCTCGATGTAGCCCAGCGGTGGGGTCAGGATCGTGTGCTCGGCGCGCCGCAGGCGATCGAGCAGGCCGGCGTCCCGCAATCGGGCTTCGGTGCGGGGGTGGAGCGCCAGCAGCAGCGGCACCGGGATCCCCTCCAGCAGCTTCACCAGCAGCCGCAGGCGAGCCGGGTCGTCGACGTTGCCGGCGCGGTGCGCGGTCGCGAGCACGTACTCCCCCGGCGCCAGCCCGCGCGCGCTCACGAGGTCGAATCGGGCGCGGGCGGCGGGCGCCACCGCCAGCGCCACGTCCACCATCACGTCGCCGACCAGCTCGACCTGCCCGCCGACGGCTTCCCGGCGCAGGTTCTCGACCGCCGCCTGCGAGGGGCACAGCAGCAGGGCGCTCGCGTGGTCGGTCAGGACGCGATTGAGCTCCTCGGGCATCGAGCGATCGTAGGAGCGCATCCCCGCCTCGACGTGGGCGACCGGCACCCCCGCCTGGGCGCCGCTCAGCGCGCCCGCGAGCGTCGAGTTGGTGTCGCCATAGACGAGCACGGCGTCGGGCGCCGCCTGGGCCAGGATCGGCTCGAGGGCGGCCAGCATCCGCGCCGTCTGCGACGCATTGGAGCCGAGCGCGATCCCGAGCTCGCGGTCGGGCGCCGGCAGCCCGAGCTCGTCGAAGAAGACCGCCGAGAGCGTGTCGTCGAAGTGCTGCCCGGTGTGGACCAGCAGCTCCTCATGGACCTCCCGCAGGCGCGGCGAGACCGCCGCCGCCTTGATGAACTGCGGGCGGTTGCCGATCACCGTGAGGATCCTCACGAACGCGCGAGCTCGGAGCGGATGTGCGCGTGCAGCGCCGCCGCCGCCTCCCCGGTCACCGGATTCGCCTCGCCGAAGACGTACTCGTCGACAGCCGCGATCGGCTGCACCTCGCGCGTGGTCGATGCCAGGAACGCCTCGTCGGCGGACGCAAGGTCGGAGAGCGTGCACACGCGCTCCCGGGCACTCGTGAGCTCGATCACCGCCGCCCGCGTGATCGAGGCGAGGATGTGCTCGTCCAGCGGCGGGGTCAGGATCTGCTCGTCCTCGGCCCAGAAGATCGAGCTCGTCGGGGCCTCGAGCACCCGCCCGTGCGGCGTCACGAGCAGCGCCTCGTCGAAGCCACGCTCGCGCGCGAGCCGCCCCGCGAGCATGTTGCCGGCATAGGAGAGCGACTTGATGCCGTCGAGCACGCGGGTGGGCGAGTAGGTCACCGACCCCAGCCGGATCCGCTGCACGCCCGGCGGCAGCGGTTCTGTCAACAGCAGTCGCCTGCCGCCGCGGGTGAGGACGATCCGCAACAGCTCGTGCCCGGCTGCCGGCCCCGCGTGGGCCAGCAGCCGGTGGGCATCGGCGCGCACGGCCTCGAGGTCGAGCGCGAGGCGCAGGCTCTCCGCGGAGCGCTGCAGGCGGCCGAGATGAGCCTCGAGCGCGAACGGCCGCCCCTCGTAGACGCGGATCACTTCGAACGCGCCGTCGCCGCGGAGCAGGCCCTCGTCGGTGGCGGGGATTCTCGCCTCCGCTGCCGCCATGATCTCCCCGTCGAGGCTGGCGAGCGAGGCTTGCTGGTCGGTCATCGGCCGCAGCCTACTTCGCGGGGCTGCCGAAGCGCTCGGGCCGCGTCCAGACCTCGGCCAGGCGCACGATCGTCGCGGCCGCGGCGGCCATGTCCTGCACCGATGCCCACTCGCGCACGGAATGGTACTCATGGCCCCCCGTGAACAGATTGGGAGTCGGCAGTCCCATCTCGCTCAGGCGTGAGCCGTCGGTGCCTCCACGGATCGGGGAGCGCAGCGGCTCGATCCCCTCGGCGCGGATCGCGATCTCGGCGGCCGCGGTCACGTACGGGTTCGGCTCGAGATAGCTGCGCATGTTGCGGTACTGCCGGCGGACCTCGAGCTCGAGCCGCGCCCGCGGGTCGGAGTCGACGATCTCCCGCGCGGTGTGCTCCAGCAGCGCGACGTGTCCGGCGAGCAGCTGCTCGTCGAAGTCGCGCACGATCGCGTGGATCTGGGCGAGGCCGGGCGTCCCGCTCAGCTCGTAGGGATGGATGAAACCCTCGCGGCCTGAGGTCGTCTCGGGCGCGAGCGTCTCGGCCGGCAGCGTGGCGATGATTCTCGCCGCCAGCCGCAGCGCGTTGACGAGCTTCCCGGTCCCCTGGCCTGGATGAACGTCGACGCCGTGGATACTGATGATGACCTCGACCGCGGAGAAGGTCTCGTCCTGGAGCTCGCCGAGCTCGGAGCCGTCGATCGTGTACGCGCACAGGGCGCCGAAGCGCTCGATCTCGAACAGCGTCGCGCCCTCGCCGATCTCCTCGTCGGGAGTGAAGCCGATCCGCAGCGCGGGGCGGGGCAGCTCCGGGTTGGCGGCGAGATGGGCGACTGCCGTCATGATCGCCGCCACCCCTGCCTTGTCATCGGCGCCGAGCAGCGTGTCGCCGCTGCTCGTGACGATGTCGTGGCCGGTCTTGGTCGCCAGCTCGGGCATTGTCGCCGGGTCGAGCCGGGTGTTCAGGCGCGGCAGCTCGATCACGCCGCCGGGGTAGCTGCGGTGGACGATCGGCTGCACGCCTGCGCCGGGGGCGTCGGGACTCGTGTCCATGTGCGCGATCAAGCCCACGACGGGGCCGGACGCGTTGCTCGCCTCGTCGCCGGCCGGCAGGGTCGCGGTTACGTAGCCGTGCTCGTCGAGCTCGGCGTCGGCCAGGTTGGCCTGGCGGAGCTCGGCGACGAGCAGCCTGCCGAGCTCGAGCTGGCCGGGCGTGCTGGGGGAGCGCTCGCGCTCTCGCCGCGACTGGGTGTCGATCCGGACGTAGCGCTCAAAGCGCTCGAGCAGATCCGGTGCCAGCGCCCCGGCGAGCGGGGAGGTGTAGGGCGCTTGAGCCATCGAGCGTGCAGTATTGCGGGCGCGGTGCGTGGGGCGATCCGTCCTTGGGTAGCCTCGCGCCATGCGCGGGCAGCGTCTGCGGCGCTCTGACTGCTCCGGCCCAGGACTTCGCCGGGTCAGGCGGGGGCGCGGCTTCGGCTACCGGGAGGAGGACGGGCAGAGCGTCCAGGACCCGGAGGTGCTCGAGCGGCTGCGAGGGCTGGCGGTCCCGCCGGCGTGGCGCGACGTGTGGATCTGTGCCGACCCGTGGGGACACCTGCAGGCTACGGGGATCGACGCGGCGGGGCGCAAGCAGTACCTCTACCACCCCCGCTGGCGTGAGCGCAAGGACCGCGAGAAGTTCGAGCGGATGGTGCGCTTCGCGCGTCGGCTGCCGCGGCTCCGGCGGCGACTGGCGACGGAGCTGCAGGGCACCGAGCCGACCCGCGACCGGGTGCTGGCGTGCGCGGTGCGGCTGCTGGACGTGGGACTCTTCCGGGTCGGCGGCGAGCAGTATGCCGAGGAGGATCATGGCGTCGGGCTGGCGACGATTCGCAAGGACCACGTCTCGTTCCGCGGCGATGCAATCGTCTTCGACTACCCCGCCAAGGGTGGCGTCAGGCGGGTGCAGTCGATCGAGGACCCGCTCTCGCGCGAGCTCGTGCGCTCGCTGCGCCGTCGCCGGCGAGGGGGCTCGCAGCTGCTGGCCTACCGTGAGGGGAGGAGCTGGGTTCCGGTGCGCTCCGATGACATCAACGACTTTCTGGGGCGCGAGGCCGGCGAGGGATTCACCGCCAAGGACTTCCGGACTTGGAACGCGACGGTCCTGGCCGCGGCGTCACTGGCGGCAGGTGGCCGCGAGGCCGCCACTCCGGCAGCGCGCAGGCGCGCGATCAATCAAGCGGTGCGAGTAGTCGCGACGACGCTCGGCAACACCCCGGCGGTTGCGCGCCGGGCCTACATCGACCCGCGCGTCCTCGATCGCTATCTGTCCGGCTGGACGATCGCGGGCGCTTTGGACGGCGTGAAGGAGATCCAGCCAGCCGACGATCGTGGACGCGCGCGGCTGGAGCGGGCAGTGCTCGACCTACTAGCCGACGAGCGCAGCTCCCCGGCGCTGGTGCGCGAGTGATCGGTACCGATGATCGGTACCCTCGCGATCCGTGCAGAGCCATTTTCGCCTCGAGGTTCACGACGATCGCGGCACGAGCGTGATCGCGCTGCGCGGAGAGCTCGACCTCGCCTCGAGCGGGGCGCTCGAGGAAGAGCTGACGCGGGTGCTTGCGAGTGGGTCTGGGGAGATCGTGATCGATCTCCGCGAGCTGGAGTTCATGGACTCGATGGGCTTGGGAGCGCTGATCGGGGCGCACCGGCGCGCCCAGGAGGCGAACAGGCCCTTCAGCCTGGTCAGAGGCTGCGGCCAGGTCCAGCGCCTGCTGGAGCTGACGAGCGTCGCTGAGCAAATGACGTTCGTGCAGGCCCCGGATGCCGTCTGACGGGCGGGTCATCCGGCTGGCGGTCGGGAGCGAGGAGGGTCGAGCAGGGCCACGCGTAAGAGCTCTGAGCCTCCCACGCGAATCTGCTCGAGCTCGTCGCTGAGCAGCGCCAGCGGAGGGCTCCCGGCTCGTGCTCCTCCCTCCGACCTGCGGGCATCTGGGCCGGCGCTCGGGCCGGCGCGAAGCGGCCCGATCTTGAGCTCGAGCCGTCGCGCGCGGGCGCTGATCGCGAACGCGATCCGTCCGCCCTGCGCGTTGCGGGCGGCGTGGTCGGTGACCGCGTCGGTCACCAGGTACACGTCGGCGAAGCGATCCAGCGAAAAGCGCGCCCTGATCGCGAGCGCTCGTCCCAGCCGCCCGAGCACCCCCGTCAGCAGACCCACTGGGGAAACCGACCCAACCACGTCGCCGGAGATCCCATTGGCCTCGGCCGCCAGGCGCCGTTCCCAGGCATCCTCCGGAGCGGGGCTCGGCGGCGTGATCAGCAGTGGCTTGCCCTCGCGCACGGCGGCGAACGTCATCGAGACCTCGGTCCCGCCGCCCGGAGGGGACCAGAACGTCGCCCGCTCCGCGAGTGCCTGCACAACCCGCATACCGACGCCTTGCGACGGGGCATCGGGCGGGATGCCTGTCCCTCGATCTCGCACGACCACCTCGATCTCCCTCTCGCTTGCGTACAGGAGCACCGTCAGCGGCCCGCCGGCGCCCGGATAGGCGTGCAGCACGACGTTGTTGCACGCCTCGCTGACGGCGGTCTTGAGGTCGTCGAGCAGCTCCGGGTCGGATCCAAGGCGCTCGGCGAGCCCTCCCAGCATCGCGCGCACGAGCGCCGGCGTCTCTGGCCTGCTCTCCAGCTCGAGGCGGACGATCGGAGGGTCGAGTGTCATTGGCAGCTTCTCTGCAACGGGGTTCTGGCCGCGGTTTCCGGGTAGAGAAGTGATACCTCCATGCACACATTCCTACGCGTCATCTACAGAATCGATGCTCGAGCGGATGGGCCGGCGCACGCACGCCGGATCGTTGCCAGAGAGCTAGCGGCGATCGTTACGCCACGGACCCTGGAAGCGCTCGAGCTGATGGTCAGCGAGCTCGTCACCAACGCGGTCAAGTACGGAGCCACGGATCCGAGCGACACCGTGATGCTCGACCTGCGGGTGAACGATGGCGTCCGCTGCACGGTGATCGACCGCGGCCCCGGATTCGCCGAGCGGGACCTCGCCGCCGGGGACGCCGCAGAAGGGGCGGCCGATGCAGGCGGCTGGGGGCTCAAGGTCGTCGGGTGGTTGGCGGACCGCTGGGGGGTGACGCGGGCGCGCGAGGGCACCTGCGTCTGGTTCGAGACGCAAGGGTGAATGCGGCTCTAGGCGTGCTCAGGACTACGCGTGAGCTCGCTCAGTCGGGCCAGCGCCCGGCGCAGAATCCGTGAGACCTGCATCTGCGAGACGCCGACCTGGGCGGCGATCTGACTCTGCGTGAGATCCTCCACGAACCGCAGCACCAGCACGTGTCGCTCACGCGGCCCGAGCTGCTGGGCGGCGACGACGATCGCCACCTTCGCGTCGACAATGTCGAAGCGCTCGTCGAGGACCCCGAAGGAGTCCGCGAGCGTGCCGGTTTCCCTCTCCCCGTCCTCTCGGGGAGCATCGAGCGAGGTGGCATGGTGGGCGGCCGCGGCCTCGAGCGCGTCGAGCACGTCCTCCACGCCCAGCTCGAGGTACTGCGCGAGCACCGGCAGGCTCGGCGGGTGGCCGTTCTTGGCGGTCAGGCGCTGCTGGGCCTCCTCGACCTTGAGCGCGAGCTCCTGCGCGCCGCGCGGGACGTGCACCGCCCAACCGAGATCGCGGAAGTGGCGCTTGAGCTCGCCAAGAATCGTGGGGACGGCGAACGAGGAGAACGCGGTTCCCCGGCCGACATCGAATCGGTCGATCGCCTTGACCAGTCCCAGGCTCGCGACCTGCACCAGGTCGTCGAACGGCTCGTGCGAGCCGCTATAACGCCGCGCGAGCTTGCGCGCGAGCGGGAGGAAGCGGTGAACCAGCTCCTCGCGGGCGGCGCGATCTCCATGCTGCTGCCAACGGATGAAGAGCTCGTCGGACTTGGACCTTGCCGTTCCCCACGGCGCGTCACTGACCGCGAGTTGGGGATCGTGACTTTGGGGATGTTGGATCGAGAGCACGACAAAGGGGGTTCTACCTCATCTACCGGCTCATTCAAGTCTGGGTGTCAGCGCGCTTACGTGGGCATGCGGAGCTGTGTGCGTGCGGACGCGGGCGACGCCGGCGCGCAGGCCGTCACCGGCGCCGCTGGTGGCGATGATCGTTCCGCGCGCGAGGACCTGCGCATCGCGACGGGGCAGGCGCAGCACGATCCGCCAGCGACCGTGCTCGACGGTGGTCTTGTGCCGGACGCGGACTTCGCGGTGGTCGTAGGTGCCCGCGAACGTGACGGCGATGCGGCCTCGATAGGCGGAGCTGATCGCCCCGCGTACGATCACCGCGCCACCGCGAAGCCGCCATT
>QHBV01000087.1:41348-71196 GCA_003244035.1 Solirubrobacterales bacterium
AGGCGGGCGAGGTCGGAATCACCCCCTCAAACCATTTGGCGCCGGGGAGCTTGCAGATATCGTGCCCGGCACTGGGCGTGTACGTGTCGACGTACTCCGCGCGATTGGCCGCGGCCTGCGCCGCGAGCACACCGTCGATCCGCAGCAGCAGCGACCTGAACCACGGAACGTCGCCGGAGCTGATTGGCACGATCGGCCAGCACCCCGGACCGCTCACCGGGAGCACGGCCGGGTAGCCCACCACCAGCGTCCGGGCACCGGGAGAACGCGCGTGGATGCCGCGGAGCACCGCGGCGATCCTGGGCGCGATCACGTCGACGCCCGCAGCCGCCGTGTCGCGCCCGCCAACCGTGTAATGGTTCTTGCACGGCGAGCCCGTCGGGCTGAGCAGGTCGAGCTTGACGCAGGACTGGGCGATCCCGACCAGATCGGCGTCATTGCCCCCGATCCCGACCGTGACCAGCGTAGTGGAGGCGCTCAGGGCATTGAACTGCGGCGGATTGACCCCACCGAGCGAGACCCGTTGAGGCGTCGTCATGTCGGCGGTCACCGCGCCGCTGCAGCTGACGTCGTGGAAGATCGAAGGGCGGATCGACGCCGCCACCAGCGACGGGTAGTTGTGATCCGAGCGCGCGCACCCGATCGGTGTGCCGTGCTGATTGGGGATCAGCGGCCCTGAGGTGTACGAGTCGCCGAGCGCGATGTACACCCCGCCCGGCGCCGATACCGCGCCCGGCGCCGATACCGCACCCGACGCGCCGGCAACGCCCCAGGTCGAGCAGGCCAGCGCCACCAGGGCGGCGAGCGCGGCGACGCGCCGAGCAGTCACGCTCTCAACCCCGCGGCCGCGAACGCGTCCTCGGGGCCGGCGTAGTGCACCGTCTCGATCACCTTGCCATCGCGAAAGGTCGGCGACCGGCTCGCCGGCTGGTTGCGGTTCGCCATGACCGGCATTGTCACACCGCGACTCGCGTCGATACTTGTACTGGTGCCGTCCGTCCCCGTCCTAGAGTCCGGCAGATGAAGGTGATCTCGATGAACGAGGCCAGCAGCGACTTCGTGCCGGACGACGATCTGATCATCCACGGGGATTGCGGAGTCGTGCTGAGAAAGCTGCCCGCCGGCTTCTTCGACGCGATCTACATCGATCCACCTTTCAACACCGGCTCTCCTCGCAGCCTCAAGCGCCTCCGGGCCCAGCGAGATCCGGCTCGCGGTACGCCGGGATTTGGGGGCCACCGCTACACCCGCGAGGTCCTCTCGGCGCTCAGCTATGAGGACGCCTTCGACGACTTCCTGGAGTTCATCGGTCCGAAGCTGGGCCGGGCGCGGGAGCTCCTGGCCGTGCACGGCACGCTCTACTTCCACATCGACTACCGCGAGGCGCACTACTGCAAGGTCCTGCTCGACACCGTCTTCGGGCGGGACTGCTTCCTCAACGAGATCATCTGGGCCTACGACTACGGCGCCCGCACCACCAAACGGTGGCCCGCCAAGCACGACACGATCCTCGTGTACGTCAAGGACCCAGAGCGCTACTGGTTCAACGGCGATGAGGTCGACCGCGAGCCCTACATGGCGCCTGGCCTGCAGACGGCCGAACGGGCTGCAAAGGGCAAGCTGCCGACGGACGTGTGGTGGCACACGATCGTCCCCACCAAAGGGCCAGAGCGCACCGGTTATCCCACCCAGAAGCCGGAGGGCATCGTCCGCCGGATGCTCGCGGCGTCCTCGAAACCGGGTGGCTGGTGCCTCGACTTCTTCGCGGGCTCCGGGACGCTCGCGTCGGTCGCCTGCAAGCTCGGGCGACGCTTCGTCGTGGTGGACTCGAATGCTGAAGCAGTCGACGTGATGACGCATCGGCTCGGTGAACAGACCAGGCAGTTGTCTCTATGAGAGCACGACCCACTCGGACAACGACCCACTCGGCGCGCCTTCCCGGCTGAGTGGGTCATTTCCATCCCCCCGCGGGGTCATTGCCCCAGTCGAGCCGCGTGGGCCTTCGAGTGGGGCGGTATCGAGATTCATGGGCCGTGGAGGAATCGAACCTCCAACCTTGGGATTAAGAGTCCCCTGCTCTGCCAGTTGAGCTAACGGCCCTTCGCGCTGGCGATCTTATCCAGACCCGCCGGGGGGCCAGCCGGCCGCAGCAGGCCCTCAGCACTGCTGAGCGACTTGGGGCTGGGTCTTGGCCTGCTGGAGGGTCTGCTGGAGCGTGGCCCGCTGCGTCTTGGGGACGAGGCCGAGCGCCGTCGCTGCCGCAAGGTCCCCCTTTTGGGTCTGCTTGGCGGCGTACGCCGACGCGGCGAGGCACTCAAAGCCCTTCGGCTCGCTCGGGTTCGCGCGCGCGTCGATCTCCCAGGCTGCGGCTTCGCCGGCATAGTCACCCAGCGCGCTGTAGGCCCTTGCGGCGAGTACCGCGACGTCCGTGTCCGGGTTCTTGGTCAGCTGCAGGTAGCGCTCCCACGCCTGGGTGGCGGCAATCAGCTCCTTCTTGCCGGTCGCCGTGAAGGCACCGGTGCTTGGGTTGAAGTCGGCGCCCTGTCCGGCCGACGCCCACCGGGCCTGCACTAGCGCGGCCCACCCCGCCGGGTCGGTCGGTCGCAGCTTCGTCTCCTTTAACGCGTTCGTCTCGTCCTGGCTCACCACCTGCTTCTGGGCGCCACTCGAGCCGTTGCCGGAGAACGCGTTGAGCAGCCCGCCGTTGCCGCTGCCGGTGCCGACGCCGAACAGCACCAGGCCGCCACCCATCAGGATCGCGAGGCCGAGGTAGACGGCCTGGACGGTGCGCCGGCGGCCACGTCCGCGAAGGTCGAAGAGCATCGGCTAGGTGGGGTCGAGGCCGTCGCCGAGCTCCGCGAGCTCCGCCGCGGCACGAGCCGCCGCTCGGCGATCGGCGATCTTCAGCATCACGATACTGGCGAGATAGAGCAGGACAAGCGGAAGCATCTCCAATCCGGTGGTCACCGGATCAACCCCGGGCATCGCCGCGGCGATCACGGCGATGATGACCGTAGCGTAGCGCCAGTTCCCGGTCAGGGTGCGCGCGTTGATCACGCCGAGGCGGTCGAGCGCCAGCAGTCCGAGCGGCATCTGGAACGCCAGACCGATCCCGAGCATCGTTAAGATCTCGAACGAGTAGTACGTCTTGGCCTGGACGAGGATGTCGAAGTTCTGGCTGTTGTAGCCCTGCAAGAACCGGACCGCCGGGGGGAGCACGACCGCGTAGGCGAAGGCCACGCCGACGATGAACAGCAGCGGCGCGAGCGCCATCGCGGGAATCGCGGCGCGGCGCTCGTGCGGGCTGAGCGCCGGGATCACAAACGCGTAGCCCTCGTAGATCAGGACCGGCAGCGCGAACAGCAGCGCGAAGTACGCCGCCACGGTCAGGGTCGTGGTGAACGGCTCGGCGATCCCGAACGTGATCGGAAGCCGCTTGGGCGCCGACTGCGGCAGCGACCCGGCGGCCGCGGCGGCGCTGCCGGCGGCGGTGGCGAAGAACTGACGATCCTGGGCGGATTGCGTCCGGGAAGCTGAGAGGTCGCGCAGGGCGATGCCCAGCGCGGCCAGGTCGCGGGCCTCCTTGACCGAGTCGCCGGTCAGCCCCGAGAGGTGATTGGCGCTGGTCTTGGGCGTGGACGGGAGCGCGCGGTTGAGCACGTTCAGCAGCGCGTGGTTCTGCCAGAAGCAGCCGGCAAACGCGAGCGCCAGCGCCACGCCACAGATGACCAAGCGCGAGCGCAGCTCGCCGAGGTGCTCGACGATGCTCAGACGATCCTCGTGCCCGATCGGTCGGAGCGCCTTCGCCATGGGGCCGGTGGGCTTAGGTCCGGCGCTCTGTCTCGCCGCCGCCCGCGACCTGCGGCCGCTCGCCTTCGTCCGGTTCCTTTGAGCCGCCTGTGATCGAGTCCTTGAACTCCCGCAGGCCGTGGCCGAGCTCGCGGCCCAGGGTCGGGAGGCGCTTGGGGCCAAAGACCAGCAGCAGGATCACCACGACGACGATCACATCGGTGATGGGGTTACGGAACATGCCTGATGCCTCCGGATCGGGGTCTCCAAGGGTAGCGGTCTCGCTCCCATGCAACGGGCTCAAGCTCGGGAGGAATCGAGCCGATACATGCGCATCCACACGCAGTCCCGATTCAATGATGCCGGTGCCCCGGCGATTGCAACCCTCCACGTCTGCCCGCGGTGTGCGTGCGAGCTGGTCCAGCCCGTCGCCTGGGAGCAGACCGCGAGTGACCGGTGCCTGCTGAGGCTCGAGTGCCCAAATTGCCGCTGGAGCGCGCATGGCAGTTACGACCGCCGCCAGGTCGATCGACTCGAGCAGCAGCTCGAGGACGGCTTCGCCCGGATGCTCGAGGATCTGCGACGGCTCAAGCAGGCGAACACCGCCGACCGGGTCGAGCGCTTCACGGCGGCCCTGCAGGCGGACTTGATCCTGCCCGAGGACTTTTAGATCCGGCCGCACGCCCGCAGGCGTGCGGCCGTTACCTGAGCGCCTTACGCATAGCGCTCGACGACTCCGTCCGCCACCAGCTCGAGTGCGGCGCGATGGCGATCGCCGAGCTCCGGCAGCGCCAACTTGGCTTCGCGCACGAGCTCGAGCGCGCGTTGCTTGGCCGCCGTGAGCGCGCCGGTCGCGGCGATCCGCTCGCAGACACCGGCCGCCAGCTCGGGCGTTCTCACCGTGCGCAGGTCGAGTGCGGCGAGCTCCTGGTCGCTGCCGCGAGCGAGGATCAGGGGGAGCGTGACGGTCCCGTCGAGCAGGTCCGCGCCACGGGGCTTGCCCGTGCGCTCCGGTGGCCCCGACACGTCGAGCACGTCGTCCAGGATCTGGAAGGCGACCCCGATCCGCTCGCCGAACTCGCCGAGCGCCCCTACCCAATCGCCCCCTTCCAGCGCCCCGAGCTCGCACGCCGCCTTGAACAGCACGGCGGTCTTCAGCCGGCAACGCTCCAGGTAACGCTCGATTCCGACGCCGGCTCGCCACGCATCGGCCCGCTGCATCAGCTCTCCGGTGGCGAGTTCGGAGCTCGCGCGCGATAGGACCCTGACGGCCTGCACCGAGCCGCCCGCCGCCAGCTCGGCGAACGCGCGCGAGAACAGCAGGTCCCCGGTCGCGGTCGCAAGCCCTCTCCCCGCTGCCGCGACCACCGTCGGGCGTCCCCGTCGCAGCGAGGCGCCGTCGAGGACATCGTCGTGCACGAGCGTCGCTCCGTGGATCAGCTCGACGGCGACCGCCGCCCGGACGAGTCCCTCGCGCTCGGGCGCTGGTACGCCGGCCGCGAGGCACACCAGCAACGGCCGCAGGCGCTTGCCGCCAGCCGTGATCGTCTCGCCCGCGTGACGCGCGAGCAGCGCACCATGAGAGGCGGCCAACTGCGCCATTCGCTGCTCGACCCGGTCCATCAGCCGCGAGACCTCGGCGCCGCCCGCGGCGACGACGGCTTGGACGGAGGCGCCGCTCACCCCGGCGCCGTTCCGGCGTGCAGGGCGATGATCCCGCCGGCGGTGAGGGCGTACCGGATCTCGCGCAAGCCGCAGCTCCACATCACCGCGGCGAGCTGCTCGGGGCCCGGGAACCTCCGGACTGAGCTGGGTAGGTAGCTGTAGGCGGCGGCGTCGCCGGCGAGCTTGCCCAGCGCCGGGACGACGCGATCGAACCACAGCTCGAAGAAGGTCGAAAGAGGGGGCCGGAGCGGCGTCGTGATCTCGAGCACCACCACCCGCCCTCCGGGCGCGACCACGCGCGCCAGCTCACGCAGGCCGGCCTCCAGGTTCGAGAAGTTGCGGGCGCCGAAGGCGACGGTCGCCGCGGCGAAGTGATCGTCGTCGTAGGGCAGCGCGAGCGCGTTGGCAGTCTCAAAGACGAGCTCGACGTCCGTGGCGGGGGGCCGCGCGCGGGCCTTTTTGCGCGCGAGCTCGAGCATCCGCTCGGAGAAGTCGGCTCCGACCACCTCTCCACCCGGCGCCACCCGAGTCGCGAGCTCGAGTGCCAGATCGCCCGTGCCGGTCGCGACGTCGAGCACGCGGTCGCCGGCGCAGACCGCGGCGAGGTCGGCGGCCCGCCGGCGCCAGTGGTGGTGCAGGCCGGCGGTCATGACCGTGTTCATGCGGTCATACAGCCCGGCGATGCGGTCGAACATCGCCTGCACCTGGGTGTCCGGCAGGGTGTCGGGCACTCGGGCTACTGCAGCTCTGCCAGGAAGTTCACCACGTCCTGGAACTGCTGCGGGGATTTCGTGGCGAGCCCCGCGAACGATGGCATCGGCGCGGTTGGATTGCGCAGCGTCGAGGCGATCGCTCCCGGGCGCAGCTTCGAGCCGATGTGCGTGAGCGGTGGCCCGGGGCCGTTGTTGCCGTTGGTGCCGATCACGTGGCAGGCGAGGCAGCCCGACTCGCCCACGACGAGCGACCCGGCGCGGAAGGTCGCGACCTGCGCGGCCGAGAGGTTGGAGGGGGGCTTCAGGTCGACCGAGTTGGGAGAGCCCGTATCCGCGCCGGAGTAGGTCAGGAAGGCGATCGCGGCGATCGTCGCGATCCCGGCGACCAGCGCCACCGGGCGGCGCTCGATCCGCCGCTCGGGGCTGCGGTCGTAGAACGGCAACAGGAACAGCAGGACCATCGCGATCGTCGGGACCCCGATCGCCGCCAGCGGAGTGAACTCCGGGACGTTGCGCATCACCCGCAGGACCTCGAACAGGAAGTAGAAGTACCAGTCGGGTCGCGGCACGTAGGTGGTCGTCGTCGGGTCCGCCTTGGGACCGAACTCGGCGCCGAACATCAGCGTCAGGAAGATGATCACCGCCATCACGATCACCGCCATCATCGAGTCCTTGGCGACGATGTAGGGATAGAACGGCTTTCCCTCGTTCTTCAGCAGCGAGTACTCGCGGAGGTAGGCCTCCTTCTCGGCCTGATTCATCGCTGGCCCCCGAGCGTCATCGCTGGCGCCCTCAGACCTCGGCCCGGCTGAGCTCGAGCTCGGGGTCCGGCTTGGACTTCAGCCAGGGAGGAGCCGAGATCCCGAGCTTGGCGACCAGGTACAGGTGGGCCCCGATCAGCGCGGCGATCATGGCCGGGATCACGAGCATGTGGATCGAGTAGAAGCGCGACAGCGTGGTCGCCCCGAACTCCGGACCGGCGCGTATGAAGTCCGACAGGTAGGGCCCGAGGAACGGGCTGGTGCCGTTGATGTTGATGCCGACGATCGTCGCCCAGTAGCCACGGCCGTCGAACGGCAGCAGGTAGCCGGTGAACGACATGATCAAGGTCAGGATCAGCAGCGTCACGCCGATCACCCACGTCAGCTCGCGCGGGTACTTGTAGGCGCCGAAGAAGAAGACCCTGGCCATGTGCAGGAAGATCAGGATCACCATCACCGAAGCGCCCCACTTGTGCATCCCCCGCACGAACTGGCCGAGGAAAACCTGGTCGGTGATGTAGCGGATCGACTCGTACGCCCCGCCGGTGACGTCGGGGCGATAGTACATCGCCAGGAACACGCCGGTCACCGCCTGCGAGAGGAACGCGAACATCGTCGCCGAGCCGAGCGTGTAGGCCCAGGTGACGCCGGGCGGGACCTTGCGGAACAGCATCCATCTGATCCCGCCCGAGAGCGACGTACGCTCGTCGATCCAGTCGACTACGGTGACGCCGGCCTCGGCGGGTGTGACGGCGCCGTTGCCGTTGTCCTCGCCTGGACGGGGCGGCTTGGGAAGCAGCCCCTTGGGCAGCGGAGGTGCGGGCAGGCGGGGCATCTAGCTCTTGGGCAGAACGGAGGTCGAGAAGCGCTTCGGATACAGGTACTGGCCGATGCCGTCGATCGGCTCGGCGGGGTCACGCGGCGAGAAGCGCTGCAGCTCGGTGTTGACCGAGTACCGCGGACCGAGCTCGACCAAGCCGGTGGCCGCGTTCAGGCGCGTGTAGAACCGGTCCAGTGGCCGCACCGGCGGCCCGCCGGTCACCATCCCACGGAAGTCGTAGACGCCGCCGTGGCAGGGGCAGATGAAACGGGCCGCAGCCGGCGTGTATCGAACCGGACAGCCGAGATGCATGCAGCGCGAGGACAGCGCGATGTAGTGGTTGTACTGATCCTCGTGCTCAACGTCGATCGAGGGGTTGCGGGTGCGGACGTACGCGAGCGACTTGCCGGCCTCGCCGATCCCGGGCACGATCGTGATCGTGCGCGTCACATATGTGTCCTCCGAGAAGTCCGAAGCGGGACCGATCGGCTGCCACTCGAACGGCACGCGGCTGGCGATCGGCCCGAGCGCGAATCCGAGCGCTGGGAGCGTGAACGCCGCCGCGGCGATCCCGCCGGCGGCCTGGACCGTGGCGCCCATGAACCGCCGGCGCGTGACGGTCTCGCCCTCGAACGCCCCAGGGATGCTCCGGTCCACGGTGTACTTGGACTTCTTGACGTCTTTTTCTTCGTGGCGATCTGGCACTCGCGTCTCCGGGTCACGACGGCATCCTGCATTGAACGCGGCCGTAAGCCTAACGTCAAGAACGCAACTACCGTCACGAGGTGGGCTCCACAGTTACGGTGGCAGCGACGTTCGCGGCGGCCCTCGCCAGCGCGGCGTCCGCGCGCGGATCCTCGGTCCGAGCGAGCGCCTTGGCGGCGTCGTGCCCAGCGCTCGCGCCCCAGCCGATCGCCACGGCACCCGCTTCCCAGACCGCGCGCGCGAGATCGTCGTTCGCGCCGGCATGGGCCTGGGCGAGCAGCGAGATCACGTCTGCGAGCTCGGAGATAGCGGCGAGGTCGCCGATCGCCGCCAGCCGCGACAGCCCAAACGCGTAAAGCTGATCGCCGAGCAGCAGTGCCAGGTCCGGATCCCCCGGGCGGACCGTCAACGGCCGTCCGTAGTGCAGCCGCGAGCCTTCGAGGATCATCTCGAGCAGCAGCTCGTACTCGGCTTCCATGCCGGCGGCCCGCGGGCCGCCGGCGGCGATCTGTGCCGGCCCCGGGGCATCGCCGGCACCGAGCGGCGCCGGGCGCTCGGCCACGGCGTCCGCCAGCGCTCCCCCCAGGTCTCTCAGCGTGACGCGCAGTGCCTCCGCGCCGGCTCGCGCGCCGCGCGCGCTCACGCGATCGCCTCGAACGCGGCGCCGGCGGCGTCCACGGTGCGCCCTACGTCCGCATCGGTGTGCGCCAGCGACGGAAACCACGCCTCGAACTGCGATGCCGGCGGGTAGACGCCCCGTGCCAGCAGCGCTCGGCACCAAGCTCCATACGCGTCGAGGTCGCACGCGGCGGCGCCGGCGTAGTCGCGCACAGGAGCCTCGGCGAAGAACACCGTGACCAGACCCGGAGCGCTCTGGACCTGAACGAGGCGGCCGGCGCCGGCGGCCGCCGCGCGAAGGCCACCCGCGAGCGCATTGGTCGTGCGCTCGAGCTGTAGGTAGGCATCGTCGTCAAGCAACCGCAGCGTGCTCAGCCCGGCCGCCATCGCGACCGGGTTCCCCGACAGCGTCCCGGCCTGGTAGACGTCGCCGGCCGGCGCGATCCGCTCCATCAGCGCTCGCCGACCGCCGAACCCGGCCGCCGGCAGCCCGCCGCCGACGATCTTGCCCAGCAGCGTCAGATCGGCGCACACCCCGAAGCGCTGCTGGGCACCGCCCCGAGCGACGCGAAAGCCGGTGATGACCTCGTCGAAGACGAGCAGCGCGCCGTTCTGATCGGCGCGCTCGCGCAGCAGCGCCAGGAATCCTCTTGCGGGTGGGACGACGCCCATGTTGGCCGGGACCGGCTCGACCAGGATCGCCGCGAGCTCGTGCCGGTCGGTCGCCGCCGTGAGCGCCTCCGGGTCGTTCCACGGCACGATCACAGTCGCGGCTGCGGCGGCCTCGGTGACACCCGGGCTGGCGGGGATTGCCTGGGTTGCCAGCCCGGAGCCGGCCTGGGCCAGGAGCCCGTCGACGTGGCCGTGGTAGGCGCCGGCGAACTTGAGCACCCGCTCGCGGCCCGTGACCGCGCGGGCGAGCCGGATCGCGCTGATCGTCGCCTCCGTGCCCGAGGAGGTCATCCGCAGCAGCTCGATCGAGTCGAAACGCTCGGTCACCTCGGCGGCGAGCGCCAGCTCGAGCTCGGTCGGCGCGCCAAACGTCGTCCCGCGCCGGGCCGCGTCGATCACCGCCTCGATCACCGTCGGGTGCGCATGCCCGAGGATCAGCGGCCCCCACGATCCGACCCAGTCGATGTACTCGTTGCCGTCGGCGTCGCGGATCCGCGCGCCTTCCCCGCCGGCGATGAAGATCGGGTCGCGCCCAATCGCGCGCATCGCGCGGACGGGCGAGTTGACGCCCCCGGGCAGCAGACCGAGCGCGCGCTCGTACAGCTCAGCCGAGCGCGGCATGCCGTGGGTCCTTCGTTCACGCTCCTGCGTGCTCACACTCCCGCGTGCTCGCGCTCCCAGGCCCGGTAGTCCTCGGTGAAGTACAGCAGGCGAACCTTCTTGAACTCGGTCGAGGAGTAGAGCGTGGCACGATCGTGGATCCCGCTGAAGTCGGCGATCGAATCGAGGATCGCGTCGCACTCCTCCTTCGAGCGCCCGTGCGCCATGGTGAAGATCGAGTACGGCCAATCCTTGTAGGTGGGGCGCTGGTAGCAGTGCGAGATGCCGCGGAACGCCGCCATTGCCGGCCCGAGCTCCATCACTCGCTCATCGGGGACGCTCCACACCCCCATCCCGTTGGCGCTGAAGCCGGCGCGGCGGTGAAACAGGATCGCGGCGACGCGCCGCAGCAGCTTGCGCTCCTGCATCGACTCGAGCTGAGCGAGCAGGCGCTCGACCGGCATCCGCAGGCGCTCCGCGGCGGGGGCATACGGCTCGGGCACGACCGGCATGTCGCCCTGCAGCGCACGGATCACGGCGACGTCGAGCTCGTCGTAGGGCTGGCGCTCGGTCTCGGCCGGCGCGGCCGCCTCGGCGGCCTGGGCGAGCGCCTCGGTGCCGGCCTCCATCTCGAGGTCCATCCGGATCTTGAACAGCTTCAGCGTCGGCAGCTGGCGGATCGACTCCGCGCCCGCGAGCCGGGCGAGCACCTCCAGTGTGTCGCCCAGGCCGAGGGGTGAATCGGGCTCGGTCGCGATCGTGAACCAGATGTTGAACTCGTGGTTGCGCAGGTAGTTGTGCGAGACCCCGGGGTGGGCGTTGATCACGTTGGCGGCGCGCCACGGGTTCTCGGGGTCGACCTTGGCGGCGACGAGCATCGAGGCGTAGCCGAGCGCGCGAGTGTCGAAGATCGGCGTCACCTGGCGGATGATGCGCTCGTCGAGCAGACGCTGCACGCGGGCGAGCACCTCGTGCTCAGTAACGCCGGCCGCAGCCGACACGTGCTCGTACGGCCGCGGCGCGATCGGAAAGGAGCCCTGCATCAGATTCAGCAGGCGCTTGTCGAGCGCGTCGAGCTCGATCGCGGCGCCGTGCCTGCGGCTGCGCGGCTTGGGGCCGTGCTGGGTGGGGCCGGCGGTGCTCGCGGCGGGGTCTACTGCAGCCATCGCGCGGCGTCCTTGGCGTGGTAGGTGATCACGATGTCCGCGCCCGCGCGGCGGATGCAGGTCAGCGTCTCGAGCACCGCGGCGCGCTCATCGAGCGCGCCCGCGGCGGCAGCGGCCTTGACCATCGCGTACTCGCCGCTGACGTTGTACGCAGCCACCGGCATCGCCGTCTCATCCTTGATCCGCCGAATCAGGTCCAGGTATGCCAGCGCCGGCTTGACCATCACGATGTCCGCGCCCTCCTCGACGTCGAGCCGCGCTTCCCGGAGCGCTTCGTTGCCGTTGGCGGGGTCCATCTGGTAGCCGCGGCGGTCGCCGAACGCGGGCGCCGAGCCGGCCGCCTCCCGGAACGGCCCGTAGAACGCCGAGGCGAACTTCGCGGAGTAAGCGAGGATCGGCTTCTCGGCGTAGCCGTCCTCGTCCAGCGCCGCGCGGATCGCCCCCACGCGCCCGTCCATCATGTCGCTCGGCGCGAGCATGTCCGCCCCGGCCCGTGCCTGGGAGATCGCCGTGCGGGCCAGCAGCTCGAGCGTCGCGTCGTTCTCGACGGTCCCGTCCGGGCGGAGCACGCCGCAGTGGCCGTGGCTCGTGTACTCACACAGGCACAGGTCGGCGATCACGATCAGCTCGGGATGGGCGTCCTTGATCGCGCGGGTCGCGAGCTGGACGACTCCCTCGTCGTCCCAGGCGCCCGAGCCCTCCTCGTCCTTGGCCGCGGGGATCCCGAACAGGAGGACCGCTCCTACCCCCAGCTCCTCAGCCGCGCCCGCCTCGGCGACGGCGTGGGCGATCGACAGCCGGTCGACGCCGGGCATCGCGTCGATCGGCTCGCGCCGGTCGACGCCGTGGGCGACGAACATCGGATAGACGAGGTCGGCCGCGGTCAGCCGGGTCTCGCGCACGAGTCCGCGCAGCGCGCGAGTGGCGCGCAGCCGGCGAAGACGGGTCTGGGGAAACGGCATCGGCAACCAGGATACGCCGACGGAGTCCGGCTCAGCCGTGCTCGTCGACCCCGATCGCGCGCTCGAGCAGGGAATCGGCGTCGTCACCCTCGTTTCGGAGCGTCTCGAGCATCGCGGTGGCCAGGGCGTCGAGCTTGATCTGGATCGCGTGCTCGGCGTGGAGCTCGGCGTTCTTGAGCAGGGCGACCAGCAGCAGCGTCGTGGCGGTGAGCGCCGAACCCGTTGCCTGCTCGTAGGTGGCGCCGGCGCCGACGACGTAGCCGCCGAGCCAGGCGAGCACGAGCGCCAAACAGAACACGAAGAAGACGGGTGAGCTCGAGAAGTAGGAGGCGCGCTGGGCGATTCTGTCGAAGCGGCTGCGCCGATCCGGCACGCCGCGGGCGACTGGGTGCTTCAGGGACATCGGTGCCAGTGTAGGGGCCGCTCACCGGCGCATCTGGGCCTACCGAGCCTGCGTTCAGACGAGGATCTCGATCGGCACGCGCTCGCCGGCGCCGACGGTGCCCTCGGCCGCCTCGATCAGTCCGCGCGCTCGACCGGGATCACCGCGTCCGCACCCGTGGGGACCTGCGCACCGGTGGAGATCGCCATCGCCGCGCCGGCCCGGAGTGGCCGGTCAACGGGGTGCCCCGCCCGCGACTCCCCCACTACCAGCAGCTCGGCGGCCGGCCCTGCGAGGGCGGCTACACCACGTTCCAGCGCTCGACGTGCCAGTCGCCGACGAGCCCGGCTTGGACGTAGGGGTCCTTTTGTGCGAAGTCTTCGATCTCGCTGGGGTCGACCCCGCGAAAGACGATCGCCGCGCCGTGCGGCGGATCGCCGAGCGCACCCGCCATCACGACCTGGCCGGCCTCGCGCGCCGCGCGAATCCCCGCGAGATGGGCTTCCCGGTGCGGCGCCCGTCGCTCGAGGATGTCCTGGGCGTAGTCGTAGAAGAGGATGTGGTGAGGGAGCTGATCGACCACGGGCGCCACAGCCTACGGGTGGCGGCGCTACGCTGAGGTTCGATGGCCAACCTCGACAAGCGCGGCGGCTACACGCCCCGGCGGGTGCGCGAGCGGCGCGCCTACCAGCTGCTGATCGCCGGTGGCGTGCTCGGGACGATCGGCATCGTCGGGCTGGTGCTGGCGGTGATCGGGGCGATCGGCGCGGGCTGGCCGATCATCGCGCTGATCGTGGCCGTGATGTGCGCGGTCATGTTCCGCCGGATGGTCGGACGCTGAGCTCGGCGCCGGCGGGCCCGCGCGGGCGGTGTGATCCGGGGGGCTGGGGGATCAGGGTCCATGATGGAACCAAATCCCCCAAGCCACGCTCACGCCGCGCCGGCGAGGGCGAGACGCGACCACTCACGCAAACCGCCGCAGCGCGAGGCGCGCCAGCGCCCAGAACGCGACAGTCAAGACCGCGAGGTGCACGAGTGGCAACCCGATCCCAGGCGCGGCGCCGGTGAACGCGTTGCTCGCCGCCTGCAGCGCGGCGCGGAAAGGGAACACGAATGCGACCGCGTCGAGCACGGCCTTGAGCGCACCCGAGACGGCGCTTGGCGGCACCAGCGCGACGAACGCGATCGGCAGCGAGACCAGAAACGCCAGCAGCGCGGCCGCGCTGAGCTCGCGCGCGACGGCTCCGATCGCCACTCCGAGCGCCCCGAAGGCGAGGCCGCCGAGCGCCAGCGCGAGCACCCAGAGCTCTGAGCGCGCCCAATCGAGGTGCACGAACAGCGCCAGGAAGATCGCCATCACCAGGGCCACGAGGCCGGCGCACCCGCCCGCCAGCACGATCTTCTCCCACAGCAGTCGCCACGGGGAGACCATGCGCACCAGACGCGCGTACGCATTCTCCGAGCGCTCGAGCGCGAGCATCCCGGCGGCGAGCAGGAGCGTTACGAACATCAGCGAGACGATCACCGCGATCGTGGCGGCGTAGGAGTCCGTCGGCGTCGTCCGCCCCGCGAGCTCGCTCTGCTCGACGGTCAGCGGCGCCCCGATCGACCCCAGCACCGGGCTGGCGAAGCCGAGCCCCTCGATCGCGAGGTCGGCGAAGCCGACCACCTGCCGCAGCGCGGGGCGCAGCGGCGAGCCCCGCGGCAGCGCCGCGACCGTCCGCTGAACGATCGTGCGCGAGTTGCGCAGCCCCAGCAGCGGAAAGCGCTCGCCGGCGAAATCGAGCGTGCCGCCGCTCAGCACCTGCTGGAGGTCTGAGACCGCGACCCGCAGCACCTGCTTGGAGACGGCCTGCTCGATGTCGTTGAGCCGGGCTTTGATCGCCTGGTCGACGAACTGGCGCTCGATCGGGTCCTTGGAGTTGAGCACCAGCTCGACCGTAGGGGTACCTACGCCTGTCGTGATCAGGCTCTGGATCTGTGCCGGTATGTCCGAGGGTACGATCAGCGCCGCCAGCGCCTCGCCGTCGCGGACCTTGGCGAGCGCCTGCTCGCGCGAATGCACCTTGATCGGCTGGACCGACTGAAACAGCTGGTTGGCGTAGTTCGAGACGTTGATCTGCTGGGAGCCGAAGCCGACCCTGCCACTTCCCGGGGCGACCTCGGTGTAGAACGCCACCTTCGGCTTGCCCGGGGGGCTGGAGAGCGCGAACCCGATCATCAGTGCGATCGCGACCGGGTAGACGATCAAGAGGCCCACGAGCAGCGGCGAGCGCCGGAGGATCTGGAGGTCCTTGACCAGCAGCCAGCGCACGTTCGCCTCAGTTTCCGCGCTCGTGCAGGAAGCGCAGGAACGCGGACTCGAAGTCGCGCACATCGCCGCCCACGACTCCCTGAAGCTCCGCCGGCGTGCCCGTGAACAGCAGCTCCCCGTCGACCAGCACGAGCACCCGGTCCCCGTAGCGCTCGGCCTCGGCCACGTTGTGGGTCGAGTAGGCGACTGCCGTGCCCCGCCCCGCGAGCGCGGCGATGAACTCCCACAGGCGCTCGCGCTGGCGGGGATCGAGCGACGCGGAGGGTTCGTCGAGCAGCAGTGCCGCCGGTTCGCTCAGCAGCCCGATCGCGATGTTCACCCGCTGGCGGTTGCCCCCCGAGAGACGCCCCAGCTGCTCGTCTGCCCGGTTGGCCAGGCCCGTCTCGGCCAGCATCACACCGACCGCCGCCTCTGGATCCGCGACCTGCTCGAGCCGCGCAAAGAACCGCAGGTTCTCGGCCACCGACAGCTTCGAGTACAGCGCCGGCTGCTGGGGCACCCATCCGATCTGGCGTGCCGAGGCGATGATCTCTCCTTCATCGGCCGGAAGCACCCCCGCGAGGATCGACAGCAGCGTGGTCTTGCCGGCGCCGTTGGGGCCGATGATCGCCACCAGCTCGCCGGCGTGCAGCTCGAGGCTGACCGCGCTCAGCGCGGTTCTCGCGTCAAAGCGCTTGGTCAGCGAGCGCGCCGCGAGCGTCGGCGTGAGCTGATCCGGTGCCGCCGTCTCCGCCATCCACCTGGGAGTATGCGCGAGAATGGAGGGGACCAAAGCCACAAGCCTCCTGTTCGTGGGCGACATCGTCGGCGGAATCGGCCGCCGGACGCTGCTCGCGCTGCTGCCCTCGCTTCGCGAGCGGCTCGCCCCCGAGTTCGTTGTCGTCAACGGCGAGAACGCCGCCGGCGGCGTGGGGATCACGCCGAAGATCGCGCGGGAGCTGTTCACTGCCGGCGTCGACGCGATCACGCTGGGAAACCACGCCTACCGTCACCGCGAGGTCTACCCCTACCTCGACGAGGAGCAGCGAATCGTCCGCCCCGCGAACTACCTGGCGAGCCAGCCGGGTCACGGGTCGTGCGTGGTTGCAAACGGGGGCGTGCGACTGGGGGTGGTCTCGCTGTCGGGAAACCTGTACATGAACGCCGGACGCCCCGCGTTCTCCGAGATCGACGCCGTGCTGCACGCGCTCAGGAGCAGGGTCGACCACGTGCTGGTCGACATGCATGCCGAGGCGAGCAGCGAGAAGGTCGGAATGGGCTGGCACCTCGACGGCCGGGTGACCGCGGTGCTCGGTACCCACACGCACATCCCGACCGCCGACGCGCGCGTGCTTCCGGGCGGCACCGCCTACATCAGCGACGTCGGTATGACCGGTCCCCGCGGCGGGGTGATCGGCGTCAAGCGCGAGCAGGCGCTCGAGGCGATGGTCACGCGGATGCCCGTCAAGTTCGAGACCAGCGGCGAGGATCCGTGGCTGAACGCGGTGCTGATCACGACCAGTGAGCCGATGCGGGCGCAGTCGATCGAACAGGTGCTCGAGCCGGCGCCGGGGGTGCGCTGATCAACGCCGGGGCGGGGGCGTCGGCCGGATGACTAGCCAGCACCGCCACCATCACGAGCGGGAAGAACCACACGATGTAGAGGTAGAACCAGTGCTCGACCCCGAGCTGGAGCGCGATCAGGACCGCCGCGGCGAGCGCCGCGATTTCGACCATCGTGCGCCGGCGGGGCACGAACGCGACCGCCAGCGCCAGCGCCGCAGCGGCGCCTTGCACGAGGTGCTGCTCGAAGCCGAGGCCGCCCCACAGCCCCCAGATCGAGAAGGGCGAGTCACGTCCCGCCTGGTAGGCGATCGTGTCGCGCCAGAAGGGGCCGAGATCGTCATCGAGCAGCACGGGGAGCATCACGACGACTCCCGTCACGACAAACGCGAGCAGGTAGAAGAACCGCGACCGCGGGCGCGGCCAGGACGACCCCGTCCCGCGCGCCAGCAGCGGCGCCAGCACAAGCGGCGCGAACTTGCTCAGGCCGGCCAACGCCGCGAGCGCGCCCCGCGCGGGAGCGGAGCCCATAAACAGCAGCGCCGCCACGATCAGCAGCGCCACGAGCGAGTCGTTGCTGTTCGAGCTGAGCGCGAAGATCGTGAACGGGTAGGAGGCCCACGCGTACGCGAGCAGTACCCCCAGCGTCGGGCCGCGGATCCGCCGGCCGAGCAGGTAGAGCCCGAGCAGCGTCAGCAGGTCGAAAGCGACCGCGGCGGCGTGCGCGGCGGGGAGGTCGTCCCAGCGCCCACTCCAGCCGAGCAGCGCCCGGAAGGGGACGTAGGCGTAGTAGGCCACCGGCCCGTAGGTGTCACCGTTGGCATTGTCGTGCGGCCAGCCGCCGTACAGGGGCTTGCCGTGCAGCAGCTTGTCCGCGCCGATCACGCCCGCGTATCCGACGTCGATCACATTCGAGTCGGTGACGTTCAGCCCGACCCGGAAGCCGACCAGGAACACGATCGCTATGACCAGCCACGGGGTCGGCACGCGTAGCGCCAGTGGCCGGCGCGGACGGCCGCGGCCGAAGGCCAACAGCAGCATCCGCACCAGCAGGTACAGCAGCAGCGGGTAGGAGAGCGGGACCGAGATCCCGATCAGGGCGTGGTTGAAGAACGCCAAGGAGATCGAAAAGGCGAGCAGCACGGCTATATCCAGGTGCAGCAGCGAGAATTCGCGCCGACGGCGGGGGACGAACGGCGCCACGAACAGCACGCACAGTGGGACCCACACGTACCACGCATTGACCTGGCGCCCGAACTCCCCCGAGTACCCGCGGGCCATCGTCCACGCGACCTGAAAGCCGGTCCAACCCTCGGTCACCTTCGCGCTCGTGTCGTCGACGTAGACCTGGGCGAGCTCCGTCTGCCTGGCGCCGGGCGAGAACCAGCTCACCTGCCAGCGCCCCGCTCCCTTCGTGTACTCGTACGGGACCGCCCCGGGGTGACGGCGCAGCTCGGCGCGGATCTTCGGCGCCCGCGCGGCGATCCGTCGCACCCGGGCAGCGGTCAGCCGGTACCCGTGTGGGGGCTTGCCCTGTGAGCTGACGAGGACGGGCGCGTTTGGATCGGGGGTGGCGGTGGCGGCGGTGGCGGCGCCGGCGCCCCCGAGCAGGAGCACTGCCAGGAGCGCAGCCAGAGTCGGCAGCCGGGCGCCTACGCCCGGAAGCTCCAAAGCTTCTGCCCGAGAAAGGACAGCGGCGTCCCCGCGGTGATCGCGATCGCCTGCGCGAGCACCTTGGTCATCGCCGTCTCGCTGACCAGCGCGACCAGCACGACGTAGGTGAAGCCGAACGCGACCACCGAGACGGCGAAGAACCGCGCTCCCTGGAAGATCGAGCGCCCGCTGCGGGCATCGAACGTCCAGTGGCGGTTCCACCAGAAGTTGTTGACCACCGAAACCACGAACGCGAGCACCGAGGCGAGCCGGTAGTCGATCCCCAGCAGGTGCACGCAGGCTGCGAAGACGGCTAGGTTGACGGCGTAGCCGCTCGCGCCCACGGCCACGAAGCGCACGAGCTGCAGCCAGTTGTGCGCGCGCCGCACGCCGTGGCGCACGCGAATCCGAAATGCGAGCTCGGCAGCGGTCGTGAGCTCTTCGGGCACCGGCAAAATGTAGCGAGGCGGCATCTGCTACCCGCCAGCTGACGCACTTCCTAACCGGGCGCTAATCCGAAGTGCGCCCTGACGATCGGCGCGATGTCACGCAGCGACCACTGCTCGCGCGCCTCGCGGGAGCCCGGACCGGTGCCGCACCACAGCAGTGCGCCGAGGGAATCCGATCGGTGCAGCGAGCCGTGGCTGCCCCCGCCCACGTGGTCAGAGCCGCCCCAATCGACGAACTCATAGCTCGGGGCCGCGGACAGGATCACGTCCCCCGCGTTCGGGCAGCGCAGGGCCGACCAGATCCGCCCGAGCGCGTCCGGGTACTCGGGGCTGAGGAAGCGATTGTCGTGGGTCTCGGCGCCGAGCGCGGCGAGCCTGCCCTCGACGCTCCAGCGCTCGCCGCGAAGATCCTGCAGCTCCCCGCCGGGTGAGAACCGCAGCTCGCCGCGGGCGCTGCGCACCACCGCCTCATCTCGATCCTCGCCCGCCAGCCACATCACCAGGTCGACCCCCCGGAGCTCGCCGAGCACCTCGATCGAGCGCTCGATCACCCGCGCGCGGCGGTCCTCATCGAGCGCGTACACCATCGCCGAGCGCTGCGCGGGGCTGAGGGCGACCTCGGCACCGATCGAGCGCGACGCGCTGGCGCTCGCGACCTCGAAGTCGGCGAATGCGCGATCGAGCCGGATCCGCTCCTCTACCACCGCCTGGGAGTGGTCGGAGGCGACGATCACGGCGTGCTGCGCGAGAAACGCGTCGGGGCCGCCGGCGGCGTGCATCAGCCGCTCGAGCTGGCGGTCGGCGGCGGCGATCGAGGTCACCTGGGCGTGGGGCCCGTGCTTGTGCGAATACGCGTCGTTGTCCGGAAGCGAGAACAGCAGGAAGTCGAACAGGTCATGCTCGACCAGAAAGGCGCCGACGCAGCCGGTGTGCTGGTCGCGGATCCCGGGCATCCCCAGCTGGCCTCGGCAACCCGTCCTGCGGCTGGCGTACAGGTCGGCGTAAAACAGCTCGAGCGGACCGTCGATCGTCCGGCGGAACATCGTCGAGGTCGCGATCCGCGCGAGCGCCGTCTCGTTGGAGACCTCGTGCTGATGGCGGCCGCGGTAGATCAGGTAGGTGGTGCCGGCAGTGCGCACGTCCGCGTCGTCGAGCGACTCGAACACGGTCTCCACACCGCGAGAGAGGTGCTCGGCGTTCATCCGGTAGACGGTGTCGGTGAGCGAGCGCAGCACCCCGAACTGGCGGCTGGCGGAGAAGCTAGACCCGTACTCGACGTACCGGGACTCCTCGCGGTGGTACCAGTTCATGCTGGGGATCCAATGGTCCTCGGGACCGGCGCCGGTCGCGATCGTGGCGGCGCACACAGGTGTCACCGACGGGAAAGCCGCGACGCAATCTTCGACGTAGACGCCCTCCTGGACGATCCGGGCGAGCGCCGGCGCCCGTCCTGAGGCGATCGCCCGCTGGAGCATCGCCGGCTTGAGCGCGTCGATCACCACCAGCACGAGCTTCTTGGGCTGGGCTGTGCTCGGGCGGCTCACGCGCTCAACGGAGGATCCGCAGCCCGGCGTACTTCTGGCCCTCGCGGCGGCGTCCGGAGAGCAGCAGCCACAACAGCAGCGCCAGCCCGACTGGCCCGACCGGTGGGGCAATCACAGACAGCGCGGCGAGCAAGAGCGCGGCGCCCTCCGCGTACAGCCCCAGCAGGTCGACAGTGGGCTCCTCTCCCCTTGTTTGCAGCGCCGCCAGCTTCGCCCGCACGCGCGCGAGCAGCGGACGGGTCGCGGCGATCGCGACCGCGGCGCAGATCACCCCGCCGACGAATCCCGGCCACACCGCGTAGTGGCCGCGACACAGCGACCCTGCGAACAGCAGCGCTCCGACGGCGATCGCCACCGCGGCGATCACCGCGGCGCCCGGCCCCCGCTCGAGCCGCTCGCGCGCCAGTCGCCGCTCGACCAGCGCGAGCACGATCGCACCGGCGAGCATCGCGAGCAGGAACGGGATCCCTTGCAGGAACGAGTAGTCGGTCCCCTTGAAGTCGATCTGGATATCCCCAGCGGCGAGCGCGCCGACCGCCAGCGCGGGCAGGAAGGGGCGAATCCCGACCGCGGCTGCGACGCCGATCCCCTGGAAGATGTCGAAGACGAGGTGCACCGTGCTGTACCGTGAGCAGGCGTGACGATAGTGCAGAGACGCCGATGAGCCGCGGCTCCGGTGTTGACGGCGGGCCGGCGGCCGGCCGGCGCCCACGGTCCACGGCACGGGACATCGAGCGTTACGGCGCCCTCTTCGCGCAGCGCACGAAGGTCATGAAGTCCTCGGCGATGCGCGACCTGATGGCGCTGACCGAACGCGATGAGGTGATCTCGCTCGCCGGCGGGCTCCCGGACACCTCGACCTTCCCCGCGGACTCGTACGCGTCGCTGATGCGCACGGTCGCGCTGGACTCGTGCGCGCGGGCGCTCCAGTACGGGCCGACGGAGGGGCTGATGGCGGTCAAGCGCTGCGTCGCGGAGGTGATGCGCGCTGAGGGGATGGAGACCGACCATGCCGAGCTGCTGCTTACCAGCGGGGGCCAGCAGGTGATCGACCTGGTCTGCAAGACGCTGCTGGACCCCGGGGACGTCGTCGTCGCCGAGGCCCCCACATACCCTGGGGCCGTCCCGACTTTCTGTGCCTATCAGGCCGAGGTCGTGCAGGTGACGATGGATCGCGACGGGATGCTGATCGAGGAGCTCGAGGCGACGCTCGCCGAGCTCGACCGCACCGGGCGGCGCCCGAAGTTCATCTACACCGTGCCCAACTTCCACAACCCGGCAGGCGTCACGCTCTCGCTGCAGCGCCGCCGCGAGCTGGTCCGGATCGCCGCCGAGCGCGAGCTGCTCGTGCTCGAGGACAACCCCTGCGGACTGCTGCGCTACGAGGGCGAACCGCTGCCGACGCTGCGCTCGCTCGACGACGAGTTCGTGATCTACGCGAGCACGTTCTCGAAGATCCTCTCGCCTGGCCTGCGGCTCGGGTGGGCCGCCGCGCCGGCCCCGGTGCTGGCGAAGATGAAGATCGGCAAGGCGAGCGCCGACCTGTGCTCCTGCTCGATCTCCCAATACTTCGTGGCGGCCTACTTCGACTCCGGGCGGTGGCAGGACTATGTCCGCTCGCTGAGTGAGATCTACCGCCGCCGGCGCGACGTGCTGCTCGACTCGCTCGCCGAGCACTTTCCGCGCGAGGCGCGGTGGACCCACCCCCAGGGCGGGCTGTTCGTGTGGGCGACCCTGCCCGAGTATATCGACACCAGCGACCTGCTGGCGCGCGCGCTGGAGGAGAACGTCGCGTTCGTGCCCGGTCGCGCGGCCTACGTCGACGGCCGCGGGGGCTCCTCGATGCGCCTGAACTTCTCGGGCGTCGGCGAGGACGACATCCGCGAGGGGATCCGCCGGATCGGCGAGATCGTGCGCGAGCAGGTCGCCCTGTACGGAACGCTCACCGGTGCCCCCGCGGTGACCGCCGCGCCGCGCGAGGACGCCAGATTGGGCGGTGCCGGCTTGCGTGCCGGCACCGCCACCGGAAACGCCCCGATCGGGTCGCCAGGACCTCCGGACCCCGATCTCGCCAAAGTGCTGCGGTTGCCGCGCAAGCGCGCCGGATGAGCGTTGTCGCGGTGCTCATGGGCGGACGGTCGCTCGAGCGCCAGGTGTCGTTGAAGTCCGGCGCTCGCGTCCAGGACGCGCTGGCGCGGCTCGGGCACGAGGCGATCGGAGTCGATGTCGGCGCCGATCTCGTCGATCGCCTGCGCGCTGTGGAGCCCGAGATCGCGTTCGTCGCGCTGCACGGACGCGACGGCGAGGACGGCACGGTCCAGGAGCTGCTCGAGGTGATGGGGATCCCGTACACGGGCTCGGGCGTGTCGGCGTGCATCCGCGCCGCCGACAAGGTGCTCGCCAAGCACGCGATGCGCGACCACGGGATTCCCACCCCCGACTTCTACGCTTTCAACGAGACCGCGTTCAAGGAGCTCGGGGCGGCGCAGGCGCTGCCGGCGATCGAGCAGCGCCTGCGTTTCCCGATCGTCGTCAAGCCCGCGAGCCAGGGCTCGGCGCTCGGGATCAAGTTCGCCCGCACCCCGGCCGACGTCCCGGCCGCGCTGCTGGCGGCCTTCTCCTACGGGCGCAAGGTGCTGCTCGAGCGCCACGTCCCGGGCCGGGACCTGGCGGTCTCGGTCATCGAGCAGGACGGCGCTGCGCGCGCGCTTCCGATCGTCGAGGCCGTCCCCGAGCATCAGGACTTCTACGACTTCGAGGCCCGCTACGAGATCGGCCGCACCCGCTTTCACTGCCCGGCGGTGCTTGACGACGCGGTTGCCGCCCGCGCGAACGAGATTGCGCTCGAGGTCTACGAGCTGCTGGGCTGTCGCGGATTCGCACGGGTCGATCTGATGCTCGAGAGCGGCACCGACGAGCTGTATGTGCTCGAGGCCAACCCGATCCCGGGGCTGACCGAGACCAGCCTGCTGCCGCAGGCCGCCGACGCCGCCGGGATCTCCTTCGACGAGCTGATCGGCCGGATCGTCGGCGCGACGGGCGCGGACGGCTGAGGCTCAGCGCCCGGAGAAGTGGTACGTCCACACGCTGCGCCCGAAGGTCGCCGCGACCAGCAGGTCGGGATCGCTGGGGGAGAACGCGAATGAGAACACCGCCACCGGCGGCAGGCCCCGGCCGAGGACGCCGAAGCGCAGCGGCGCGATCCGGGTGGCGGAGACGTCGGTGGTCGAGGCGAACACGCCTGTGGTGTCCGAGACGACCAGCTGACGTCGGTGAAAGCCGACCCACGCACCGCCGATCTTCGGCAGGTTGCCTGAGGCGTCGCTGAACGTGGCGCCGGCGTCGAGCGACTCGTAGAGAGAGCCGGCGCTGGCGGCAACGCCGTCGTTTCCCAGGCCGCCCGGCGGGACGTAGGGGCGCAGCGTCGAGGACCCGAGCGTGACGAAGATGTGCTTCACGTTTACCGGATCGATCGCCACCGAGGTGATGATCCGGTGGGGCAGATTCCGGGCCGCCGCGATGTGCCAGCCCTTGGTCGAGCCCGGTGCGCCCGCAGCGTTGCCGCCGACGTTGGTCGCGATCCCGCTCCCGAACAGCTCGAGGTCCTTGACCGGGTCGCAGTCCCCGCAGTAAGCGGCGTACTCGGCGGCGCCCCGCACGGCCACCGCCGAGACCTGGTTCTCGGCGTCCGCGGGCTTGCGCGCGGTCGCGGTCGCTTCGCCCGGGTGCTGGCGCGTGCCGAGGTCGAACACCTGCCGCCAGTCGGTGGACGGATCGATCGTCAGGTTGTTGCTCGACTTCGCCGTGTTCGGACCGGACGTCGAGTCGAACACCTCGCGCCCTCCCGTGATCAGGTGATTGGCGTTGGTCGGGTCCATCGCCAGCGGCGTGTAGAAGGGTGGGTTGGTGAGCGCCGTGGGGGACGCGTCGCGCCAGCTGTGGCCGCCGTCGGTGGTCACGAACACGGTCCCGCTCGGCAGCGTGTCGTAGGCGATCGCGCTGTTGGCGGGATCGACGGCGGTGAAGATGCCGTCGCCTCCGAGCGTCTCGAACTGGTGCCCGCCGGGTGTGATCTTGACGTCGCCGTTGTCCTGCAGGCCGGCGTAGACGGTGCCATCGTTGGCGACCGCGACGCCGTAGGGCTCGAGCGTCTGCAGCCCGTTCTGCGCGCCGCGGCCAAAGCCCGCGACCGAGAGCTCCTGGCCGGCGGCGACGTGCTCAAGGTAGACGCCGCCGTCGTTGCCGATCAAGAGCGTCGTCCCGCCGCCGGCGGCGGGAATGAAGATCCCGGCGTGCTGGTCGGGGTGCACGGCGGGGACCGCCCGCTGCGGGAGGTGCTGGCAGACGAGCTGCTGGAGCAGCTCGAGCAGGCAGTCGGGCGATTTGTTGCCGTTGTACTGGGTCAGCGCCCTGAACGGGTCGAGGCCGGTGGCGGCCCTCGTGGTCGAGCCCGTCTGCCACAGCTCCTCGAGCCCGGTCAGGACCCGCGTCGGCGCTCCGTGCGACTGCCTCGTCGGGTCCGGCGCGATCCATTCGTTGAACCACGCCTGGATCCCGGGGCCGTAGGCGCCGAGCAGCTCATAGCCGGGGTCGCCGGTCAGGGTCGAGCCGTTGCCGGGCAGCTCGAACAGGTGATAGTCGGCCAGCTCGCGCCACGTGCGCCCGAAGTCCGCCGAGACATAGACGCCGTTGAGCACCGTGGGCGTCTTGGTCGGGTCGAGCCCGAGCAGCGGGAGCGGCAGACTGGGCAGGTCGAGCCCCTCGAGCTTGCCGGTGTCGAACAGCCTCGAGTCCTGGACCTCGGCGTACACGTAGCCGTGGTTCTGGTCGGGCCCGGTGGCGGCGCCGAGTGCCACGCGCCCGATCCGGCTCTGGGGGGTGAAGCCCGGCGCCTTGATGCGCTGGAAGCTGCCCGGCTGGCCGGTGGGCGAGCTGTAGAGGCCGTTGGCGGGAGACTGCGGGCTGCCGTCGGCGTTGGGGGCGGCGCCCGCGCGCCACCCGACCGCCGCGAGCACGGCGCCGCCCGAGTGCCCGAAGCGGTCCGGCGACTGCACGACCACATCGGTCACGACGTTGGCGAGAAAGCAGTCGAACTGCAGCGAGCCGGCGGCACAGCGGCCGGTCGGCAGGCTCACGTCCTGATACCTGCGCCCGCCGTCGGCCGAGCGGTACAGCCCGAGCCCGGTCGCGACGTAGACGACGGCCGGGTTGGTCGGGTCGACGGCGACCCTGAACGATAGGGCGCCATTCGGAATCCCCTGGGCGCGCTGCCAGCTGCCCCCGTCGTCAGTGCTGTAGTACGTGCCGAGCCCGCCGTAGGTGTAAGCCCCGAAGGCGTTGTCGCCGGTGGCGGCGATGATCGTTCCGTTGCTCTTGTTGCCCGCGGGAGACCAGCCGACCGCTCCGACGATCTGCGTCGGCAGGCCCTCCCCGATCGAGCGCCAGCTGCCACCGAGATCGTCGGACTCCCACACGCCGCCCTGCGACGCCGCGGCGAACACGTGCTGGTGGATCGGGTCGTAGGCGAACGAGCTGATGCGACCGGAGAGAGCGCCGTAGCCGTTGCTGGCGCTGTCTGGATACTGCGGGGAGTCGGCGAGCAGCGGACCGCTCGCGGCCGGATGCCAGCGCCCGCTGCCACCGGGCACCGCCGGTCCTTTGGCGTCCAGGCGCCGGCGGGCGGCAAAGGCGGCGGCGTACTGGGCCGGTGAGGCGCCGAGGCGGGTCGCGAGCTCCGCGTCGAAGTGGGCGGCGTCGGTGGCGTCGGGGCCGGAGCCCAGGTCATCGACGGCCCGGCCGGCCGGGCCGCGCGAGTCCCCGCCACCGGCCAGCAGCAGCCATCCACCGATCGCGAGCGCGACGAGCAGCCCGGCGAGACCGAGGGATGCCAGGACGCGATGCGCTCGCAAGAGGCGCGTCGTTAGCTGTCGCCCGCGAAGTCTTCCGGCGTGACCTGGTCGAGGAAGTCCTTGAATTTCTCCACGACCTCCTCGGTGTCCTCGACGCCGTGCTCGAACTCGATCGCCGACTCGGCGATCACGTCGTCGTCGGCGAAGATCGGCGCGCCGGCGCGGACGGCGAGTGCGAGCGCGTCACTCGGCCGCGAGTCGATCTCGAGCTCGCGGCCGTTGACGCGCAGGCTGATCGATGCGTAGAAGGTGTTCTCGCGCAGCTCCGTGACCGCGACCCGGGTGCACTGCACCTCGAGCTCGCCGAGCACATCGGAGAGCAGGTCGTGGGTCATCGGCCGCGGCGTCGAGGCCCCCTGCAGCTTCATCAGGATCGCAGCGGCCTCGGGGTGGCCGATCCAGATCGGCAGGAACTTGTTGCTCTCGACGGTCTTCAGCAGCACGATCGGCTGCTTGCCGACCATGTCGAAGCTGACGCCGTAGATCACCATCTCCTGCACGCGGGACTCCTCGTCGGCGGGGTGGGGGCAAGTATAGGGTTCACGCGGAGACGTTATTTCAGGTATCGGAGGTGCAGCTCACGACTTGACGCAGTACTATCGCTCGCGGAGGGCAAGATCGCGCGGTCGGCTTCGAGGGCAACACGATCTCTGACTTCCGAGGTTCGCTGAGAGCAGGGTGACCCCGGAGGGCGACGGGATGCAGACGCAGGTTCGCGCAGGTTCGCCAGAAGCCGGCTGGGAAGCTTCACCGCCGGTCTGCTCGAGTAGGCCGGGCGGCGAGGAGGGCGAGCGCCCGTTTTGGCGCGACGCGCTCGAGCCCTACACCCATCCGCGCCTCTCTCGCAGCGCCCTGGACCTCGCGACGTCGGTCGTGCCGTACCTGGGGCTGTTCGGGTTGATGTACCTGTCCCTGAGCGTCTCCTACCTGCTCACGCTCGCACTCGCGATCCCAGCGGCCGGCTTCCTGGTTCGCACCTACATCGTCTTTCACGATTGCACTCATGGCTCGTTCCTTCCGACCAAGCGTGCGAACACGTGGCTCGGCACGAGCTTGGGACTGTTCGTCTTCGCGAACTACTTGGGCTGGCGCCACAACCACGCCGTGCACCACGCCACGGCCGGCGATCTCGATCGCCGTGGGGTCGGGGACGTTCCCACCAAGACGGTCGCGGAGTACCGGGCGCTGGCGTGGCGGGGACGGCTGGCGTATCGGGCGTTCCGCCATCCGCTCGTGATGTTCGGCCTCGGGCCGATCTTTGCGCTGGTCGTCCAGCCGCGGGTTGTCCCGCGCTCGGCTCGCCCCCGGATCAAGCACAGCGTGCTCGCCACCAACCTCGCGCTCGTCGTGCTGGTCGGAGCGCTCGTCTGGCTGCTGGGCTGGCGTAGCTACCTGCTGGTGGAGCTTCCAACGATCATGCTCGCGGGCGCGGCGGGCATCTGGCTGTTCTATGTCCAGCACCAGTTCGAGGACGTCTACTGGGAGAGCCGCGAGCGCTGGAGCTATGCCGACGCGGCCCTGCGGGGAAGCTCCTACCTGAAGCTCCCGAAGGTGCTGCAGTTCTTCTCCGGGAACATCGGGCTGCACCACGTCCACCACCTGAGCGCTCGCATCCCCAACTACAACCTGCAGCGCGCCCACGATCGCAATCCGGTCTTTCACACCGTGCCCACGCTCTCGCTGGCAGATGGCATCCGTGCCGTGAGGCTCAAGCTCTATGACGAGGATCAAGGGCGAATGGTGAGCTTCGCGCAGGCGACGGCGGACGTTGAACAGGCGGCACCGAGCGTGCGCCCGCGGCGTCGCCGGCGCCGCGTGGGTGGGTCTGGCGCCCTGTCCGGATAGCCTTTCGCCGGGTTAGCGTCGCTCGGCTCGCGTCGCTCGGCTCGCACGGTCCATCCGTTCGCGACCCGCTCGGGTGCGACCCGCGAGCGTCAGTCAGGCGCTGATGGATGAGTCGCCGGCCGCCATCGGGTCATCGACGAGGTCGGTGGGCGCGAGGATGAACACCTCGCACATCATGTCCGGGTGCTGCTGGTTGCCGCTCATGAAGCCGATCACGGGCCGGCCGGTCGCCTGCTCGATCACTTCCTCGAAGCGCGCGCGCATCAACTCCTGGAACGCCATTCGCTGCTGGATCACCGAGGCGCCGCGGCCACCTTCGAGCAGCGTCTGCTCCACGCGCGTGAAGCCCCCGCGCAGTACGCACACGACCAGGTCGTCCGCGTAGTACGACTTCGCACGGGTCGGTCCGCGCCCATAGAACTCCTTCAGCAGCGCGACCATCCCGTCGGAGATCGCAGTCAGCACCTCTCCCAGCGTGTGGGGCGCACTCTTGATCTCTGGTGTGCTCACAGCTCAGACCCGATCGACTCGCGATGCAGAGACCACACCATCATAACCCAATGGGCCCTCGGTTTCGGCTAAGCTGAGGTTTGATCGTTCGTCGGGTTCTCCGCCCTTCCGCCTCGCGCGCGCACTGACGTGAGGGACGAGAGAGAAGGCCGCAATGCCGGCCCCCGATGCTTTCCTGACCGGCGACGCGCTGCTGATCGCCGTGACCGACGCGATGATCGCTCTGCACGAGCGCTACCACCACCGCGCTCCGGTGACCGCCAAGACCCGTCTGCTCGGCGACGATTTGCTCGCCTGCGTGCTCGGCGGCGTCTACACCGACGTCGAGAAGACGATGATCGAGCTGCAACGCACCACCATCGTGCAGGAGACGCGCAGCGCGTTTCAGAACGCGATGCAACACAAGTTCATCGATGTCGTCGAACGCCTGTCGGGCCGCGACGTGCTGGCGTTTATCTCCAACCATCACGTCGGCCCCGACATGGAGATCGAGCTGTTCCTGCTCAAGCCGGGCGCGGTGTCAGCCGCGGGGGGTCATCCGGTCACGATCTGATCGCTGAGGGAATGGGTGCGGATATGCACCGTGTCAGCGCAACATGTCAGGATCCTGACATGGATCGCACTGCCGCACGCTCGGTGCTGGATGCCCTGCACGCGGCTCAGAACGTCATGTACGCCGGGGGGACATGCAACCCGTGCGCCGGCTCGTGACCGCGAGTGTCGAGTGGCACGTACCCGGCTGCAACGCGATCGCCGGCGTGTATCGTGGAGTGGACTAGGTCGTCGGCTATTTCAGCCGGCGCCGAGACTTCGCTGCCAGCACCTTGCGCCTGCACCCTGGCGAGCTGCTCGTCGGCGAAGGCGACCATATCGCCACGCTGACCGACGGATCGGCGGAGCTTGGCGGCATCGCGCACCGGTGGTCGACGGTTGGGCTCTATCGCTTGAGTGGACGGCGCATCGCAGCCTGCTGGCTGCTGCCACTGGATCAGCCGGCGTTTGATCGCGTCTGGTCGAGCCGCTAGCCGCTGGGTGGGCGTCGTGAAGCAGGCTCGCCGAGATGGCGCGAGCACCTCTCTGCAAGCAAGCGAGCGAGCGACTATGGAGCTAGGGGGACTCGAACCCCCGACCTCCTGGGTGCGATCCAGGCGCTCTCCCAACTGAGCTATAGCCCCGTCAATGACCGCTGGTAGACGGTTGAAGAACAGTCTAGAGGCTTGATGTGGGTT
>QHBV01000088.1 GCA_003244035.1 Solirubrobacterales bacterium
GCGCCGGTCATGCCGAACGGGTGCCCGAGGGCGATCGCGCCGCCGAACGGGTTGAGCTGCTCGTCGGAGATCCCCAAGTCCTCCTTGCAGGGCACGATCTGGGCGGCGAACGCCTCATTGATCTCGACGATGTCGATCTGATCCATGGTGAGGCCGGTCCGCTCCAGCAGCGCCTGGATCGCCGGGATCGGCCCGAGGCCCATGAGCTCGGGACGAATGGCGGCGACGGTCGAGCCGACGATCCGGGCCAGCGGCTCCAGGCCGAGGCGCTCGGCGCGCTCATCGGACATCACCAGCACCGCGGCGGCCCCGTCGTTGAGCGGGCAGGAGTTACCGGCGGTGACCGTGCCGTCGGGCTTGAACGCGGGCTGGAGCTTGCCCAGGACCTCCATCGTGGTGCCCGCCCGCGGACCGTCGTCTGAGTCGACGATCGCCTCGGGCACCTCGATCTCGTTGCCCTCCTTGTCGGTGTCGGTGTGGGCGGCGACGGTCACTGGCACGATCTCGGCGGCGAAGTGACCCGAGTCGCGCGCCTGCACCGCGCGGTCCTGGGAGATGACGGCCCACTCGTCCTGCTGCTCGCGGGTCACCGAACAGCGCTCGGCCACGTTCTCGGCGGTCATCCCCATCGGGATGTAGACGTCGTACAGCGAGCCCTCGGAGCCGTTGAGCCGGGGGTTCTTGGCCTCCTCCATCATCCCCGCGCCCAGCCCGGCGCGCGACACGCACTCCACGCCGGCAGCGATGTACTGATCGCCCTCGCCGGCGCGGATCGCGTGCGAGGCCATCCGAATCGCCATCAGCGAGGAGGCGCAGAAGCGATTGACGGTGCAGGCCGGCACGTGGTGGTCCAGCCCCGACAGCAGCGCGGCGTTGCGCCCCACGTTGTAGCCCTGCTCGCCGACGCCGGAGGCAGCGCCCATCAGCACGTCGGTGGTCTGCGAGAAGTCGACGTCAGGGTTGCGGGCCATCAGCGTGCGAATCGGAAGGGCGGCCAGCTCGTCGGCGCGTACGCTCTTCAACGACCCCTTACCGGCGCGCCCGATGGGCGTGCGGACGGCGTCGACGATCACGGCTTCCGGCATCTGGTGGCCTCCATGTCTGAGTGGATCCGGTGTGGGTGGCGCGCTACAGCCCGAGGCCGCGTACGCCCTTCTCGCCCCACCCGAGATGGTGGGCGAGCTCGTGACGCACGGTCCGCGTGACCTGCGCCTTGAGAAGCTCCGGGTCGTGGCCGAAGTCGCGCATCAGCGTGTCGCGGAAGATCACGATCCGGTCGTGAAAGTAGTCGCGGGCGACGGTGTCGCCCTGGTAGAGGCCATAGGCGCGCTGGGCCCGGCCGCCGTCGTCGCAAACGACGATCGCCACGTGCTCCAGCGCGCGGTGAAACTCCAGCGGGAGCTCGTCGATGGCCGAGCGCACCAGGGCGCGGAAGTCCTCGTCGGTGGTGAGCGCGTATTCGTCATCGTCGCCGACGTCGTCAGGGTGGGCGGGATCCCATCCCTCGGCGGCCAGCCGCTCGGCCCGCTCGACGATCCTGTCGAAGTCCGCCTCCGATTCCGGCTCCTGCCAGCCTGCGAGGCGCACCATGGCCAGGACGACGACGCCGCCCAAGATGACGGCGCCGGCCGCGAACACCGCCACCCCCTGCAGCAGCTTGACCGGGATCGAGTCTGAGAAGCCGACGAGGACGCTCACAGCGCCCAGGCCGATCGCCATGGCGGCGGCGGCCGAGAGCAGCACGCGACGCAGCGAGGGCGGGGACGGCGAGTGACCCATCGACCCGGTTACCTCAACGTGCGGGCGATCACGAGGCGCTGNNCCCTCGTAGATCTGGGTGATCTTGGCGTCGCGCAGCATCCGCTCCACCGGGTACTCCTTGACATAGCCGTAGCCGCCCAGCACCTGCACCGCCTCGACGGTCACCTTCATCGCCACGTCGGAGCAGAACAGCTTGGCCATCGCCGAGTACTTGCCCATGTCGGCGTCACCGCGATCGATCTTGGCGCACGCCTGGTAGAGCAGCTCGCGACCGGCCGCGCACTGCGTCTCCATGTCGGCGAGCTTGAACTGGATGCCCTGAAACGAGTTGATCGGCTGACCGAACTGCCGGCGCTCGCGGGCGTAGGCAGCCGCGTAATCGGTGGCGCCCTGAGCGATGCCCAGCGCCTGGGCAGCCACACCGAGGCGCGATCGATCGAGGGTGCCCATCGCCACCTTGAAGCCGCGGTTGACCTCGCCGATCACGTTCTGCGCCGGGACGCGCACGCCGTCGAAGATCGGCTGGCCGGTCGGCGAGCCTCGGATGCCCAGCTTGTGCTCGAGCTTGCCGACGCTGAAGCCGGGGCGGTCGGCCTCGACGACGAACGCGGTGATCCCGCGGGAGTGGCCGGCCTCGCGGTCGGTGACGGCGAAGCACACGTAGAAGTCGGCGATTCCCAGGTTGGTGATCCAGTTCTTGGTCCCGTCGATCACCCATTCGTCGCCGGCTTCGCTGAGGACGGCGCGCGTGATCATCCCGCCCGGATCGGAGCCGGCTTCGGGCTCGGACAGCGCGAACGCCGGCGACCACTCCCCCGTCGCGCAGCGCGGCAGGAAGCGATCCTGGAGCTCCTCGGAGCCGAACAGCTTGATCGGCAGGGTCCCCAGCTCCTGGACCATCAGAATGAGGGCGGTCGAGGCGCACGCCTTGGCGATCTCCTCGACGGCCATGTTGAGCATCAGCGTGCCGGTGCCGGTCCCGCCGTGCTCGATCTCGAACGGCAGGCCGAGGATGTCCTGCTCGGCCAACAGCTTGCGCAGGTCGTGCGGGTAGGCGGCCTGCTCGTCGATCTCGGCGGCTCGCGGGGCGATCCGCTCCTGGGCGATCTCGCGGATCGTGTCGCGGAAGTCGAGATGCTCCTGCGGAACGGTGTAGAGCTCGGACAGCGCGGACATGCTGTCCTGGATCCTACGTCACCGTGGCGGTCGACTGATTTCTACAGCGCCGACGGGTGACGCACGACGTAGTTACCTCCATCGGCGAGGTTGCCGGTGGGGTCGGAGAGCCACCGAGGACCGGTGCCGCCGGGCGTGGTGGATCCGTAGTGGGCGGTGTCGAACGCGATCCCGGCGATCACGATCCAGGTGTGCCCAGCGTTGGCATAGATCGTGACCCACTTGCCGGGACCGGGGGCGCCGTAGGACTCCAGCTCGGTCGAGTCCTCCGGGGAGGCCAGCATGCCCGCGCCGTGCAGAGCGAAGCTCACCGCGCCCGAACAGTCATAGCCGTTGTCGTTCCAGCGCCCGTGGCCGCCGGCGTAGATGTAGGGCTTGGCGATGATCTGATTGGCCGCCGCGACCATCGCCTGGACGGCCGGGGGCGCGCCCGTGGGAGCGGTGGCCGTCCCCCCGGCGTCGATCGTCGCCTTGGTGACGGCGCCGCCGGCCAACGCGGTGGCCACCAACTGACGCAGCACGCGCGTCTGCGCGTAGGTCATCACGCCGTCGACGGTCAGCTGATGGGCGGTCTCGAACTTCATCACGTTGGACTTGGTGGTCGCGCCGAAGTCGCCGTCGATGCTGGTCGGATAGCCAGCGACGGTCAGATAGCCCTGGAGCACGCGCACGTCGTGGCCCTGCATCCCCTGCTTGAGCGTGCGCTCGCCGAGGTGCTGGGAGCCACCGTCCTGGACGACGGGGGCGAGCACCGGATCATTGAGGACGTTGGTCGGAGTGGCCCTGGGCGTGGCGTGCTTGCTGCGGTGCGCCTGGACCTTCTTCTTCTTGGTCGCGGGCGCCGGTGCAGTGCCCGATCCCAGGCCCCCGCCGCCGGTGACGCTGGCGGCATGCACCACGCTGTTGGCGAGGCCGTGAACGTGCACCTGGTGCGTGCCCTTGTCGACCGTCACGACGACGCGCTTGGCATCGGCCCGATGAGCGGTATCGGGATCACCGCGCTGCACGCTGCCGGCGAGCGAGGGTGCGGCCGATGCCAGGCTGGCACTGAACGCGAGAAGCCCTGCCAAAAGCGGAACGGCACGACCACGGACTCGGTACACGACTGACCCTTCTCTTTCGCGCGCCTTCGGGGTTAGCTGACGGGCTCGCGCTGAAAGAGTCGCGCTACGCCGG
>QHBV01000089.1:0-7767 GCA_003244035.1 Solirubrobacterales bacterium
CGATCGCCTGCGCGCCGGTGTCGAGCAGGTGGCGCGCCTTGCGCTGACCCAGCTCCGCCGCGGCCTGCGGCTGGACGAGGTTGTAGATCCCTGCCGAGCCGCAGCAGACATCGGCCTCGGCAGCCACCTCCAGCAGCTCCAGCCCGGGGATCGCGCGCAGCAGCGCGCGTGGGGGCTCGCGCACCCCCTGTGCATGGGCGAGGTGACAGGCGTCGTGATAGACGACCCGCAGCTCGACGGGGCCGCGCGGCGCCCGGGGCGCCACCGACGAGAGCAGCTCGGTCACGTCGCAGGTCCTCGCCGCGAAGTCGTGCGCCTGGGGGGTGCCGAGCAGCTCGCCGTACTCCTTCATCGCAGCGCCGCAGCCGGCGGCGTTGACAACGACGTGGTCGAGCCGGCCGAGGCCGTCGAAGGCCGCGATCGTCGCGCGCCCGCGGGCGACGGCAGCCTCCTCCTCGCCCGAGTGCAGCTCGAGCGCGCCGCAGCAGTCCGGGAGCTCGGGCGCCAGCACCTCGAAGCCCTCGGCGGCGAGCGCCTGAATACTCGCGCGATGCACGCGGGAGTAGAACACCCGCTGCACGCAGCCGAGCAGTAGCCCGACACGCCCGCGCGTCGGGCCGACCGCCGGTGTCAGCTCCGGGACGGCGGAATGACGAGCTTCGCGCAGCGAGGTGCGCGGGGCGACCTTCGCGAGAATCGCGAGGCTCTCCGGCAGGCGGCGGTCGAAGCCCAGCTTGCGCGCCGCCGCCAGCGCAGGGACGAGCGCCCGCAGGCGCTTGGGGTGGGGGAGGGTCTCGAACAGCGCCAGGCGCAGCGCCCGCTCGGCGCTCGAGCGCTCGTGGTGGCGCTCGACCTGCGGACGCACGCGCTCGATCAGCCGGTCATAGGCAACGCCCGAGGGGCACGCGGTCACGCACGCCATGCATCCAAGGCAACGGTCGAAGTGGGTCACCATCTCGTCCGAAAGCTCGGACGCCTCGTTCAGCGCCTCGTCGATCAGCACGATCCGCCCCCGCGGGGAGTCGGCTTCGTCGGCCCACAGCACGTAGGTCGGGCACGTGTCGAGGCAGAAGCCGCAGTGGACGCAGTCGTCCACGAGCGCCTGTTGGGGAGGGCGGTGCGCGTCGAACGCGGCCACGGTCAGATTCCCCCCACGAATACGCCGGGATTGCACGCCCCGGCCGGGTCGAAGCGGAACTTCACGCGCCGCATCAGCTCGAGTGCCGGTCCTTCCGCTGCCCCCCAGGGATCGAGCGCCTGGCGCAGCTCGGTCGGCGCATCGAGCACCACCGAGACCGCGCCGGTCGGCAGCGCTGCGCGCAGTCGTGCCACCGCCCCCGGGTCGATGTCGACAAAGCTCGCGCCGAGGGCAGCCCTGCCAACCAGCGTCCCGGAGCAGGCATCGGCCGCCCGCAGCACGATCGCCAACTCGCTGGGGCGCGCGGCGATCCGCACAAGCGCCCCATGCGGCGAGCGCTGACCGGCGCGCTGGCGCGCCCACAGCGCGCGGTCGTCGGTGACGACCTCGACTTGCGTCAGCCCCGCGGTCCGCATCAGCTCGGCGACGCGCGACGCTCGCCGAGACGCCTGCACGCCCGCGAGCTGCGCGAGGATCCCGCCGCGACCCGAGCGCCACGCGACGTCGAGCGCTTCGAGCTCGAGCGGTTCCGAGGCGAGCGCGTGCGCGGCGCTGGACACGGCGTCGGGATCGGCACTGGCCCCGAGCGCGGTCGTCCTGCCGACCGGCAACGGGTGCAGGCGGACGCTGACAGAGAGGATCACCCCGAGCGTGCCGAACGAGCCCGTGAACAGCTTCGCGAGGTCATAGCCGGCGACGTTCTTGATCACCTTGCCTCCGGCGCGGGCGATCGTGCCGTCGCTGAGCGCGACGGTGATCCCGAGGATCATGTCCCGGGGGGCGCCGTATCGGTGGCGCAGCGGCCCGCAATCCCCCGTCGCGAACACGCCGCCGAGCGTCGCCGCGCCGTTCGAGCCGCGCCAGCCGGATGACTCGGGCGCCGCGCCTTCAGGCGAGGCCGGAGGCCGAGCGGACGGCAAGCGCGAGGGCAAGCCCGAGGGGGGGTCGAGCGCCAGCATCTGGCCTTGCGCCGCGAGCTCCTGCTGCGCCCGCGCCAGCGGTACCCCCGCCTGGAAGACCGCCGTGAGGTCGCCGACGTTGTGCTCGACGGTCGCCTTCAGCGCGGTCGTACGCAGCTCGAGTTGGGGATCGGGAGCCGGCACGCCCCAGCCGCGCTTGCTGCCGCCGCCAGCGATCCCCACCGTGTGGCCCTCTGCGGCCGCCGCGGCGAGCGCGGCGGCGGCCTCCTCGAACGTGTTCGGTGAGATCGAGCTCACGATTAGAATCGCGCCGCCACGCCGTCGCGCTCGAGCGGGTGCTCGCGGTAGGGCCCGGGTACCTCGCCGCACAGCCGCGGCGTCGGCATCACCTTGCCCGGGTTCGCGAGTCCGCCGGGGTCGAACGCGCAGCGCAGCCGGTGAAATGCCTCGAGGTCTGACTCGGAGAACATCGACGGCATCTGCGCCTTCTTGTCGATCCCGACGCCGTGCTCGCCGGTGATCGACCCGCCCGCGTCGACGCATGCCTTCACGATCAGCCCCGCCAGCTCCTCCGCGCGCTCGGGCTCGCCCGCGCGCGCGGCGTCGTAGCAGACGAGCGGGTGGAGGTTGCCGTCGCCGGCGTGGAACACGTTCGCGACTCGGAGCTCGTACTGCGCCGCGAGTGCGTCGATCGTCCGCAGCACCTTTGAGAGCTGTGTGCGCGGAATCACCCCATCCTGCACGTAGTAGGCAGGAGCGACCCGGCCCATCGCCGCGAACGCCGCCTTGCGGGCCTTCCAGATCAGCGCGCGCTCCTGCTCGCTCAGCGCCACGCGCACGTCGCGGGCGCCGGCCCGGGCGCACAGCGCGAGGACGTGCTCGAAGCGCGCGGTGCACTCCTCCTGCGGGCCGTCGAGCTCGACCAGCAGTGCGGCGCCGGCATCGAGCCGGTAGCCCGCGCCGGTGGCCTGCTCGGCTGCCTGAATCGACAGCCGGTCCATCATCTCGATCGCGCCGGGGACGATCCCGGCGCTGACGATCGCGGTGACCGCGTCGCCGGCCGCCCCAGTGTCCTCGAAGAAAGCCACGAGCGTGCGCACAGCCTCCGGCGCGGGGACGACGCGGAGCTCGACCCTCGTTACGACCCCGAGCGTGCCCTCCGAGCCGACCAGCGCACCGAGCAGGTCGTAGCCGGGCGCGTCGCGCTGGCACTGGACGACCGAGCCGTCGCTGAGCACCACCTCGAGCCCGGTGACGTAATTGGTCGTGAACCCGTACTTGAAGCAGTGCGCGCCGCCCGAGTTCTCGGCGACGTTACCGCCGATCGAGCACACGACCTGGCTCGAAGGGTCGGGCGGGAAGAAGTGCGTCGGCGCCACCGCCCGCGAAACCGCGAGGTTGCTCACGCCGGGCTCGACCACTACGCGCGCGTCCCGGAGGTCGACCGACAGGATCCGCCGCAGCCGCGCCAGTACGATCAGCACGCCCTCGGCGACCGGCAGCGCGCCACCCGACAGGCCCGTGCCGGCGCCGCGCGCGACCCACGGCACATTCGCCTCAAAGCAGGCTCGCACGACATCGCGGACCTCGGTCGCGGTTGCGGGCAGCACGGCTGCCAGCGGCGTCTGGCGATACTGCACGAGCCCGTCCGAGCGGTAGGTGGCGAGCGCGTGTGGGTGGGTGAGGACGTGCTCGGGCCCGCAGATGTCCTGCAGGCGGGAGATCAGGTGCGCATCGGGGGCCACGACGCGCAAGTATGGCTCACCGGACCGTGACCTGGACGGTGCGGCTGTAGAGCGTGCTACCAGTGGGGTTTGGGGCCCATGCCAGGCGCACCGTCCCGCTCGAGGGGAACGCCACGCGCGTGTCGAAGTAACAGCTGGAGCTGGAGATCGGGACGGTGGCCCGCCTCTGAAAGCCTCCCCCGGAGCTGGGCTCGAACTCGATCACTACGCTCTGGGCAGCGCCGCCGTTGTCGAGGCTCGCGAATGGGGCTGGCCGCGCGCAGCCCCAGACCTCGAGCGTGTGCGGGCGCCGGACGGTCGTCACCGGGAGGTAGATCGGAACGCGGTAGGCGTAATAGTCCGCCTTGTTCTTGCCGTTGAACGCGACCAGGCCGCTGGCGAACCCGCCGTACTGGTTCGACCGCAGCGCCGGCAGTGCGTCCTGCAGCAGGTACTGGGCGTAGGAGGCGATCCTGGGGTTGCGCCAGGAGAGGTACTCGGCCCAGTTGAGGTAGTACCCGGCAGCGGTGGGCGAGACCTCCGGCGCGCTCGCGGTGGAGTGCTTGGGCGGGTCCGTGAGGTATCCGAACTCGGTCGAGTAGATCGGAAAGCGTGGGTCCGAGCCGTACACCCGCTGCGCTCGGTCCAGCGCGCGGACGAGCTGTCCGATCAGCCCGAGCGAGGTGTAGTCCGGGTCGGGCTGGGCCTCTCGATTGGGGGTGTACCAGCGCATGTACGGGTGGTCGGAGAAGCCGCTGGCGTGAAACAGCCCCGGGTTGCGGGCCGGGAAGCTGCGCACGCCGGCGGTCGTGGTGGGACAGCCGCGGAGCTTGGCGGTCCGGCCCCTGAGCGCACGGTAGGAGCCGTCGACGCAGTACAGCGCCCGCACGAAGATCAGCGGCTTCATCCCCGAGAACACTCCCCACTGGGGCACGCCGCGCGGGGCGATCTCGCCGATCAGGATCTTGTCGTGGCCGTGGCCGGTCGCCGCCAGCGAGCTCCAAGCGGCATCGACCAGCTGGCGGTACATGGAGGGCGAGCGCTCGACCCGGAGATTGCCAGGCACTCCCTGGGGCGCCAGGCTGGGGCCGTAGTCCGGCTCGTTCCAGATCGACCAGAAGTGCACGCGTGGCAGTGGGGCGGAGGCTCCGGGCGGCGTGTAGCTGCCGCTGTAGCGCTTGCCGGCGGCGCGCACGAACGAGCCGTACTCCCTCGGCGACGGCTCCCAGTTGAAGTGTTGCTGGCCCCGCGGGGCGCCCGGGCCGGTCGCCCACAGCGGCGCGCCGCCCGCGAGGTCGAAGTCGACGGCGATGCCATCCTGCTGTGCATTGGCGAGGAGGTTGTCGTAGGGCGCCCAGCTGCCCGCCGGGTATGCGGCCGGGTTGGTGGCGTCGAAGTTGCGGGGGCGCCGGTAGGAGCTTGCGGCCCGGGCCACGTTCTGCCAGCGCACGAGCACCCGCACCGTGCCCACGCCGAGCTTGCGCATCCGCGCCAATGTCCCAACCGGATCGGAGAGCAGGGGCGGGTCGTCCTGGAGGATCGCGATCTGGGTCGTGGAAGCGCGCGCCTGACCGGCGAAGCTCGAGCCGAGCGCCGTGACCAGGACACTCGCGACAGCGAGGGCGATCGCCGCCAGACGTGAACGGGAGTGCAGCATGCGCTAGGTGACCGTCACGCCGGCGGTCCGGCTGTGGATCGTGGGGCGTCCGTGTGGATAGGTCCACGTCAGCCTCACGGCGCCGCTGGACCCGAACGGCACTCGCACATCGAAGTATCCGTAGGGGTCGGTGATCGGGACGGTCATGACGGTTCGAAACCGGCCGGTCCGGCCCGGGCTCCACTGGATCTCCACGTGCTGAGTGGCCCCCGTCTCGAGTCGGGCGTAACCGGCGGGGCGAACGCACCCCCACACCTCCAGCGGATGGCCGCCGGGAGCGGAGTTGACGGGCAGGTACAGAGGCATGCGGTAGGCATCATAGGTGCGCTTGGGCACACCGTCTGCAAACACGAGGCCGCTGGCGAAGTTGCCCTTCGGCGGGTCGGTCAGCAGGTACTGGTCGTAGGAGCGCACGCGCTGATCGCGCCAGCTGATGTACTCGGCCCAGTTGAGGTAGTAGGCCGCGGTCGCGGGGCTCGTGGTGCGCGCGATCTTCTCGGGCGGGTCGGTCTGGTAGCCGAACTCGGTCGAGTAGATCGGATAGCGAGCGCTCGATCCGTATGCCCGCTGGAGCCGGTCGAGCGTACGCTCGAGTTGTGGCAGGGCGGCGAGGTCGGCGTAGTCGGGCTCGCCGGGGGTGACGCTGTTCGGCGGCAGTCCGCCTTGTGGATACGGGTGCGCGGCGAAGCCGCTGGCCTGGAACAGGGCGGGGTGGGCGGGGGCGAACTGGGCCGAGGCGGCGCTGTCGGCGGGACAGCCCCGGGCCGCCGCAGCCGCGCCTGAGAGGCGCTTGAAGGAGGAGTCCACGCAGTACAGCGCGCGCAGGAAGCGCAGCGGCACCATCCCCGCGAAGTTCCCGGGGAAGTTCCCGACCGTCTGGCCGCGCGGCGCGAGCTCTCCGATCAGGATCGTGTCGTGGCCGTGACCGGTGTCCTGGAGCGCCGAGAACGCTGCATCGAGCAGGCTCCTGTACAAGCGCGGGGCGACTTCGACGGTCGAATCATCGATCGCCTGTGGCGCCAGGTTGACGCCGTAGTTGGGCTCGTTCCAGACCGACCAGAAGCTGACCGGCGGCAACGGCGAGGTGGAACCGGGCGGCGTGTAGCGGCCGCTGTAGCGGGTCGCCACCGCCAGCACGAACGCGCCGAACTCGGCCGGCGAAGGCTCCCACTCCGGATACGGCCCGCCTCGGGGTGCGCCCGTGCCGGTGGCCCACAGCGGCGCGGGCCCCTCGAGGCTGAGATACAGCCCGATCCCGCGCGCGACGGCGTCGCGCACGACCGCGTCGTAGCCGCTCCAGCCGGCGGCTGGATACGCCGCCGGCGAGCCGGCATCCAACCCGCTCGGGCGCGTGCGCGAGTCGGGGGCCGGGGCGAGGGTGCTCCACCGGATCGAGAGCCTGACGCGGTCGACCCCGAGATGGCGCAGCCGATCCAGCGTCCCGGCGGGGTCTGAGAGCAGCAGCCCCGGCGCGGCGAAGATCGCCTCGGGCCCCATCCGGCTCCCGCTCGCCGGTCCCCCCGCTCCACCGCACGCCGAGACGAGCAGCAGCGACAGCACGCACAGCGGTGTCAGCAGCCGAGTCCTGAAGGGCAGCCGGGCCACGCGCGTGACGATAACGGGCGCGGTTACCCATAAGCTAGTGATCGTGCGAAGGTCACTGCTGGCGCTGCTGGGCGCCCTCGGCGCATTGGCGCCGGCGATCGCGTTGGCGCCGGCGATCCCGGCGCCGGCGCTCGCCACACCGGCCCAGGTGATCGCCGATTGCAACTCCCACGGCCGGCTCACCCGTGGCTACCCGGTGAGCGAACTGCGCACCGCGCTTACCACGATGCCCGCCGACGTCAAGGAGTACACCGACTGCAACGACGTGATCGAGCGCGCGCTGCTGGCTCAGCTCGGCGGCTCACATGCGCGTCACGCGGCGGGTGGCGCGAGCCGGGCTGGCAGCAGCTCGGGGGGATCGTTCCTGCCGGCGCCGCTGGTCGTCGTGCTCGTGCTGCTCGCGCTCGCGGCAGTGGCGCTGGGCGGTGTCGCGCTTCGCAGGCGCCGGCACGCGTAGCGGACGCCCGGCGACGGCGCTCTACACTCGCCTTATGGCTTCATCGCGCCAGATCCATGTCGGCGGCGTCCCGATCGGCGCCGGCGCGCCAGTCGCGGTCCAGACGATGACCAAGACCGAAACGGCCGATCTGCGGGCGACGATGGACCAGATCAGGCGGGTCGCCAAAGCCGGCGCGGACATCGTGCGCGTGGCCGTCCCGCGGGAGAAGGACGTCGAAGCGCTCGCGAGCATCGTGCGCGACTCGCCGATCCCGGTGATCGCCG
>QHBV01000089.1:7773-27069 GCA_003244035.1 Solirubrobacterales bacterium
GCCGACATCCACTTCAATCACACCCTCGCGCTCAAGGCGCTCGACGCCGGCGCCCACTGCGTACGGCTGAACCCGGGCAACATCGGCGGCCCTGACAAGGTCGCGCAGGTCGCCGCTCGTGCCGCCGAGCTTGGGACGCCGTTGCGGATCGGAGTCAACTCGGGCTCGCTGCCGCGCCACCTGCACGCGCTCGAGCGCGAGTCGCCGGTGGAGGCCCTGGTCAGCGCCGCCGCCGAGTTCGTGGCGCTGATGGAGCGCCTTGACTTCGAGGACTTCAAGGTCTCGATCAAGTCGACCAACGTCCCCAACACGATCGCCTCCAATCGCCTGCTGGCGGCGCGGATCCCGTATCCGCTGCACCTGGGGATCACCGAGGCCGGCACGAAGTGGTCAGGATCGCTGAAGTCGGCCGTGGGCCTGGGGACGCTCTTGGCCGACGGGATCGGCGACACGATCAGGATCTCGCTCTCTACCTTCCACGCCGAGGAGGAGGTCAAGGTCGCGTGGGAGATCCTCAAGGCGCTGCACCTGCGCGAGCGCGGCCCCGTGCTGATCGCCTGCCCCACCTGCGGGCGCCTGCAGTTCGACATGGACACGGTGGTGACCGAGATCGAGCGGCGCCTCGAGGCCTATGAGGACCCGATCGAGGTCGCGGTGCTCGGGTGCGCGGTCAACGGGATTGGCGAGGCCGCGCACGCGGACTTCGGGATCACCGGCGCCAAGAACGAGGGACTCGTGTTCAGCCGCGGCAAGCCGCTGCGCAAGGTTCCCCAAGACCAGCTGGTCGAGACGCTGTTTGCCGAGATCGACAAGTACGTGGCATCCAAGCGCATCGATGTGAAGGACGCCGACGCCGCCGAGGGCGCGCGGTGGCTGGCGCGGATCGAGGCAGAGAACGCGGGCGAGCTGACGCCCGAGCGGATCGCGGCGATGGAGGCCGCGGCCGCCGCCGCGGCTGAGCCGGCCGTGCCCCTCGACGAAGCAGTCTCCCCGGTCGCCGGCCGGCGCTTCACCCGGACGTAAGTCGGGGAACTGTCGCCATCCGTGCCCGAGCGGTGGGCTAGGCGACAGTTCGCAAGCAGAGGCCCAAACCAGGGGCGCGCCCGCAGGCGCGCCCCTCATAAATCAGATCAGCCGCCGGCGGCCGCGAATCCCTCGGCGACCTTCGCCCAGTTGACGACGTTCCACCATGCGTCGATGTAGTCGGGACGCTTGTTCTGGTACTTCAGGTAGTAAGCGTGCTCCCACACGTCGACGCCCAGCAGTGGGGCCTTGCCGTCGCTGACCGGGTTGTCCTGATTGGCGGTGGAGACGACCGCCAGGCCCGAGCCGTCGTGCACCAGCCACGACCAGCCCGAGCCGAACTGGTTCACGCCCGCCGTCTTGAACTTGTCCTTGAAGTCGTCGAAGGAGCCGAAGGTGGAGTCGATCGCGGCGCGCAGGTCGCCATCTGGCTCGCCGCCGGCGCCGGGGGCCATCCACTCCCAGAACAGCGTGTGGTTGCCGTGGCCACCGCCGTTGTTGCGCACGGCAGTGCGCTTGTCATCGGGGATCTGCCCGAGGTTCGCCAGGACCTCCTCGATCGGCTTATCGGCCCAGTCGGTCCCCTCCAGCGCGGCGTTGACCTTGTCGACGTAGGCCTGATGGTGCTTGTCGTGGTGCACGCGCATCGTTGCTTCGTCGATGTGGGGCTCCAGCGCGCTGTAGTCGTAGGTGAGTGGCGGTACGGAATAGGCCATCGACGGTGCTCCTTGCGGACGGATTTACATTGAACTTCGGTTCTATCAGTAGAGGGTACGCTTCGCGCTGCGCGTGACCCGCCTCTCCACATACTTCCTCCCAACCGAGCGCGAGGCACCCGCCGACGCCGAGGCGATCAGCCACAAGCTGATGGTGCGCGCCGGGCTGATCCGGCAGCTCGGCTCGGGGCTGTGGACGTGGCTTCCCGCCGGCTGGCGCGTGCACCAGAGGATCGTGCAGATCGTGCGCGAGGAGATGGATGCGATCGGCGGCCAGGAGATGCTGATGCCGGTGCTGCAACCGGCCGAGCCTTGGCGGCGCAGCGGTCGCTACCCGATCGAGGAGCTGTTCAAGCTCTCCGACCGCCGTGGTGCGGAGATGGTGCTCGCCATATCCCACGAGGAGACCGCCACAGTGCACGTGGCGGCCGCGGTGCGCTCGTATCGCGACCTGCCGCTGATCCTCTACCACTTCCAGATCAAGGAGCGCGACGAGCCGCGCCCGCGCGCGGGCGTACTGCGCACCCGGGAGTTCATCATGAAGGACTCCTACACCTTCGACCGCGACGCCGAAGGGCTGGAGGCGGCCTACGGCAGGCACGTGAGGGCGTATGACCGGATCATGGACCGTTGCGGCCTGGAGTGGTACCGGGTGCAGGCCGACGTCGGGGTGATGGGCGGATTCGGCGCCCACGAGTACATGGCGCCGTGCCCCGCGGGCGAGAACGAGGTGGCGCTGGCGCCCGGATATGCGGCCAACGTCGAAGTCGCGCGGTCGCAGGCCCGTCCGGTCCAGCTGCCGCCGGCACACGAGCCGCCGGTGGAGGTCGCGACGCCGGGACTGACGACGGTCGAGCAGGTCGCCGGCGCGCTCGGGGTCGACCCGGGCGCACTGCTGAAGGCCTACCCGGTGGTGCTCGACGACGGGTCGATGAAGCTCGTGCTCGTGCGCGGTGACCATCGTGTCAACGAGGTCAAGCTCGCGGCGACGCTCGGCGGGGCGTTTCGCCCCGCTCGTAATGATGAGGTCTTGGATCGGGTTGGCCCTGCAGGGTTCCTCGGCCCCGTTGGTGCCCAGGTGCCGATCGTGCTCGACGAGGCGGTCGCGGTCGCGGCGGCAGCCGACGGCGCCGGCGGCTACGTGACCGGCGCCAACCGTCCCGACACCCATCTGCGCGGGGTCCAGCCCGGGCGCGACTTCGCCTATGAGCCGGCCGATGTCCGCAGCGTCGTGGCTGGTGACACGGTGAACGGCGCCGCGATCCGGATCGAGCCCGCGATCGAGGTCGGAAACATCTTCAAGCTCGGGACCAGGTACTCCGAGCCGCTCGGGGCCGGCTACCTCGACGAGTCCGGGCGCGCGCAGCCGGTGTGGATGGGCTGCTACGGCTTCGGGCCGGCGCGTGCGGCTGCCGCCGCAGTCGAGCAGCGCGCCGACGAGCAAGGGATCTGCTGGCCGCGTGCGATCGCCCCGTTCGATCTCCATCTGGTCGCGCTCGGTCGCGAGGGCAGCGAGGAGCGCGCGCTCGCCGAGCGGCTGTACGGCGAGTTGCGCGAGCTCGGTTTCGACGTCGTCTACGACGACCGCGACGCCGGGCCGGGGGAGAAGTTCGCCGACGCGGAGCTGCTCGGTTGCCCGGCGCGGGTCACCGTCGGTCGTAGAATGCTCGCGGCGGGGGAGATCGAGGTGCAGGTGCGGCGGGGGCTCAAGGCGCGAACGGTGCCGATCGCCGGGGCCGCCGGGGCGATCGCCGAGCTGTGGCGAGGCCTGTCGTAGCGCTGGTGGGCCGTGGCCTCGCGCATCAGCAAGCGGCGGCTACTCGGACTGGATCGCTCCGGCCCGCCGCCCCGCCAGACGCTGTCCGGCCAGCCGCTGAACCCATGGACGCTGCCCAACGCGATCGGTTTCGTCCGGCTGGCGGGTATCCCGGTGTTCCTGGTGGTCGCGCTCTCCAGCCGGGACGGGCACGACGCGCTCGCCGTGATCATGTTCGCGGTGATTGGCTGGAGTGATTATCTCGACGGCTTCGCGGCTCGTCTCACCGGCCAGTACAGCCGGCTTGGTGCGCTCCTGGACCCGGTCGTCGATCGTCTGCTGGTGGTCTCGGGAATGGCGGTCGTGTGGCGCTTTCAGCTGCTGCCGCGGTGGGCGATCATGGTGGTGATCGCGCGCGAGCTGCTGATGCTCGCGCTCAGCCGCTATGCGATCAGGCGCGGGGTGCAGCTGAAGATCAACTGGCCCGGCCGGATCGGCGTCGCCCCGACGATGGGCGCGCCGTTCTTCGCGATGGCGGGCGTCCATTGGCTCGCGCTCGTGGCCCTTTACCTGGGGATCGCGCTGACGCTGACGGCGACCGCTGTGTACGTCTGGCAGGGGCTCACCGAGCTACGCTCTGGCCACTTCGGGGGGCGACTCTCAAGCTCAGATTGACCCTTTGACCCGAGGGGGTATACTCGCCGTTCACCACGCCGAACGACGGGGGTATCGAGACAGATGGACGCTTTGCCCGACCTCGGCTCGCTGGCCGACCAGGAGCTGAAGGACCTGATCGCAGAGCTCTCGGCGGAGGAGCTCGAGATCTCCTACCGGCGCCGGATCCTGCACGGCAAGATCGATATTCTGCGCGCGGAGCTGGTCAACCGGCTGCGCAAGCAGGACGAGCGCGGGGAGCTTGTGATCACGGGTGCCGACGTCGAGCAGCTGACCGACATCCTCGCCGGCCGCGTCCGGACCGGAGATCCGCGGTAGCGGCACAGGCGCGGTGGCCCAGCACTGTCCCGACTGCGGCTTTGCCAATGGCGAGGGCGCCAACTACTGTCAACGGTGCGGGGCGTTCCTGGCCGTGCCCGACGCTTCGCCGGGAGCGACGACGGCCACCTACAAGGTCGGCGAGACGGGCGAGCTCGAGGAGCTGACGCTGGAGGAGGCCGTCGCGCGCGGAGCCGCGCTGGTGATCCGCGCCGGCGGGGGACGGGCCGGCGAGAGCTTCCCGCTGGAGCAGGACCGTCTCACGGTCGGGCGGCGCCCGGACAGCGACATCTTCCTCGACGATGTGACCGTGTCGCGCGACCACGCGATTCTCGTTCGCCGCGGGGACGCCTATCACCTGGACGACTGCGGCTCGCTCAATGGCACCTACGTCAATCGCAAGCGGATCGAATCGCACCGCTTGGCCGATGGCGACGAGCTCCAGATCGGCAAGTACAAGCTCGCGTTCCTGAGCCGCTGATGCCCGTACCGCCCGCCCGCAACGTCGAAGCGCAGCTGCCCGAGCCGGCGGCGCGACCGGACGGGGCCCCGCGCCAGAAGGCGGTCACGATCGGCGCCGTCTGCAAGGCACTCGAGCAGGAGTTTCCCGAGATCTCGATCTCGAAGATCCGCTACCTCGAGGATCAGAAGCTGCTCGCCCCGCGTCGCACGCAAGGTGGGTATCGCCTCTACACGCAGACTGACATCCAGCGACTGAGAACGATTCTGCGTCTGCAGCGCGACGAGTTCCTGCCACTTCGCGTGATTCGCCAGGAGCTGGCGGGAGGGCGCTCGGAGCGCGAAGTGTCGGCCCCCGGCGATGGTCGCGCGCTGCGGCGCGCGCTGATGACCGCGCGCGAAAGTGGCGCCCTGTACTCCCTGGAGGACGTGGTGCAGGAGACCGGGGCGGATCCGAAGCTCGTGGCGGAGCTGGTCGAGTTCGGCGTGATCAAGGGGGAGACGCGCGCCGGCGTGAGCTGTTACGACGAGACCGAGCGGGAGATCGTCAGGGCCGTCTCCGAGCTCGCGCGCTACGGCGTCGGGGGGCGCAACCTGCGGGTCTTTCGCAGCTCCGCGGACCGCGAGGCGCAACTGCTGCAGAGCATCCTGGCCCCGGCACTGCGCTCGCGCAACCCCGAGCGGCGCAAGGAGGCGGTGCAGACGCTCGAGAACCTCGCGTCGGTCACGACCCACCTGAAGCACCTGCTGCTGATCCGCGATCTGCGCAAGATCGCCACGTAGCGGCCGTTCGGTCGGTTCGGGTTCGGTTCGGTTCGGTGAGCGGCGAAGGTCCCGGTTCAGCTACGGTCGACCTGCGTTCGCTCGTCCGGGACATCCCGAACTTCCCGAGCCCGGGGGTCGTNNTTCAAGGACATCACGCCACTGCTGCTCGACGCGCCCGCGCTGGATGCCTGCGTCACGGACCTGGCGCGGTTCGCGACGCCGCTGCGGGTGGACTTCGTGATCGCGGCCGAGGCGCGCGGGTTCATCCTCGGGGCCGCGGTCGCGTGGGCGCTCGGCGCCGGCTTCGTCCCCGCTCGCAAGCCTGGGAAGCTGCCGCACACGACGGTCAGCGCGCGCTATGCGCTCGAGTACGGGATCGATGCGCTCGAGGTGCATGCCGATGCGCTTGCGGGTGGCGCGCGGGTGCTGATCCACGACGATGTGCTCGCCACCGGTGGGACCGCGGGGGCTCTTGTTGAGATCGTCAGCGGCCTCGGCGCAGAGGTCGTGGGGTGCGCGTTCCTGGTCGAGCTCAGCTTTCTCGGCGGCCGCGCGCGACTCGCGCCGTACCCGGTCCACGCCTTGATCGAGTACGGGGACTGAGGTGGCCAAAGCCCGCCGTACGGTTACGATGGCCGCCACGCCGGCGCGGGTGTGGGAGCTGCTCGCCGATCCCCACCACATGCCGCGCTGGTGGCCGGGGGTGGCGCGGATGGAGGACGTGCGGGAGGATCGGTTCACACAGGTGTTCGTCACCAAGAAGGGGCGGCCGGTGCGCGTGGACTTCCACCTGCTTGCGTCCGAGCCGCCGGGCACGGATGGCTCGGGCTCGGCTCGACGTCGTTGGGAGCAGGAGATCGCGGGCACGCCGTTCCAGCGCGTGCTGAGCGAGTCGATCACCGAGATCGTGCTCGAGCCCCTGGCCGGCGAGGCCGGCGAGGCCGGCGGCGAGGCCGGCGAGCGGCTTGAGCCGGCCCGCACCCGGATCACAATCGAGCAGCGCCAGCGGCTGAGGGGCTACTCGCGCACGGGCGGCTTCCTGCTGCGCCGCGCGACGGGGGCCAAGCTCGACGAGGCGCTCGAGGGACTCCGGCGGATCTGCCGTTGAGGCCTTGGCGGCGGCGTCGGGGCGGTCGTTCGAGGGGCGGGTTCGTCGCGGTCGCTCAGGAGACGTTGAGGGTGCCCTTGAGAACGGTCTTCCCGGGACCGCTGGGCTTGGCCTGGGTCTCGCTCGTCACCAGGAGCTGCTTGTAGTGCGAGGCGTTGGCGGGGAGCGGCCCCTCGGTCTGGAGCTTGCCGTCGGAGGTCACGCCCGGGTTGACGAAGCCGAGGAGGTGGCTGTCCGAGGGCGAGTTGTAGAGCCACACCGCGTACGCGTCGTGGGTGGTGTTGGCGGGCACTCCCTGACCTACGATCAGCAGTCCCGTGGCGGCGCCGACCCGGAACACCTCCGCCACTCCGATTGTCTGCTTCGAACCCGACGGGGATGCGAGCGTGTCCTTGGCGAGCACCTGGGTGGCGGTCGTCGTCGTCGCGGTCGACGTGCTCGTCGCGTTGCCAGCGGCCTTCCTGGACGGATGGCTGCCGGACCCGCTGTTGCTCGCGATGATGACCACCACCACGATCGCCACCACGAGCGCTGCGAGCGCGAGCAGCGTGGCGCCTCCCACCCACGAGGGGGCGGGGCGGTTGGTGAACCCGGATGCCGGCGCCTCGGACTCTGCCGGCGTTTTCGACTCGGCGGGCGCACGACGTGGCAGCTGGCGCGCGGCGGCGCCGGCGCTTGCCGCGGGCTCTGCGCTCGGCTCGGGCGTGGGGCGCCGTGTGGGTGTCGCGCGCCTTGCGGGCGTGGCGTCCGGGCCCGATGTCGACTCGCGAGTCGCGCTCGCGTCGGTCTCTGTTGGCTCGCGCGTTGCGCTCGCGTCGGCGGCGCCAGGCTCACGGGCCGCAGACTCAACCGGGATCTCCGGCAGCGGGTCACGCGCGAGCGGCGCCAGCTCCGACGCCAGCACCCGCCCCCACGCGCGTTCCCCGGCTGACTGCGCCAGGCGATCGTGGGTGTCCTGCGTCACCTTAGGAGGCAGCTGGCCGAGCAGGTAGTCAGTGATCAGCGCCCGGCGCTCTGGTGGCACGCGCGTCTGCGGGCCGAGCTGATCGAGCGCGTCCAGGGCCCGCTGGCGCACCGCGGCGCGGTCGATTGAGAGCAGCTTCGCGATCTCGTCATACGTGCGCCCTCGCTCGAGCACGAGTTGCAGCACGGCTCGTTGATCGGGTGGGAGCGTGTCGATCGATGCCATCGGCTGCCGTAGCGTAGAGAAGCGAAGGACGCGATGACACCCCGGACCCCCTGCGCGAGCCCGGTATGGTCCTCGCGCGGTGCAGTTCGAGCTTCCGTTCCGACCCGAGCACGGCTTCGATGGCCTCTACGGCCTCGAGATCACACATGTCTCCGAGTACCTCGTCCGCGGTCGCGTCGCCGTTCGCGACGAGCTCAAGCAGCCGGATGGGCTGGTTCACGGTGGGGTGTACGCCACGATCGCCGAGAGCCTCGCCTCCGTGGGCACTGCATTGGCGGTGATGGCAGGGGGCAAGACAGCGATGGGTCTCTCCAACCACACGAGCTTCCTGCGCCCGATCATCCAGGGCACGATCTACGCCCAGGCCACGATCAAGCACCGGGGGCGGAGCACGTGGGTCTGGGAGGTCGAGATCACCGATGACCGGGAGCGGCTGTGCGCGTTGACGCGGATGACGGTCGCTGTGCGGGAGCGGCCGGGGTCGCCCGCTTCGTGATCGGCTCGAGTTGGCGTTCGTGCGGGCCATTGGGAGTGGAGCACGATCTGCGAGTCCGAGGGGCAGGAAAGTGAAACGGTTGGCCCACGGCCGGCGGTGGTGCACGTTATCCATCCTCTAGCTGCGATAACGATGAAGACCCCGGCTCCGGGCCAGGGGTGTTTCACGTTGTGCGAGTTGAGGACATCGTGGCTCGGTGGCCGGGCTCGCGCGAGCGATGAAGGCAGAGCTCACCGGGCGCGAGCGTGCTGAATCTAGAATCTAGCCGCCGTATCGGTTCGTAATCGGCACTCGCCGGTCGCGGCCGAAGGCCCGCATGCTGATCTTGATGCCCGGCGGGGCTTGACGGCGCTTGTACTCGGCGCGGTCGACCAACGTGATCACCCGGTCGATGTCGGCTGGCTCGAACCCGCGCAGCGTCAGCGCCTCGCGGCCGAGGTCGGCCTCGATGTAGCCGTCGAGGATCGGATCGAGGATCTCGTACGGGGGCAGCGAATCGGCGTCGAGCTGGTCGGGGCGCAGCTCGGCGCTGGGCGCGCGATCGATGATCGACTGAGGAATGGCGCCACCATGGTCCGCCGGCGGCCCCGGAATGGCGCCGGCGTGGTCCGCTGGCCCCGGAATCGCCCCGGCGTCGCCCGCCGGCAGCCCCGCGACGGGCCCCGAAACCGCGTTGCGGTAACGCGCGAGCTCGTAGACGAGCGTCTTCGGGCAGTCCTTGAGCACCGCGAAGCCGCCGGCGCTGTCGCCGTACAACGTCGAGTAGCCGACGGCCAGCTCGGACTTGTTGCCGGTCGTCAGCACCAGCCATCCGAACTTGTTCGACAGCGCCATCAGCAGGTTCCCGCGGATCCGCGCCTGCAGGTTCTCCTCGGTCAGGTCCGGCTGGGTGGCTTCAAACACGCCTGCGAGCATCGACTCATACGCCGCCATCGCGTCGCCGATCGGCAGCTCGAGCACCTCGATTCCAAGCCGCGCCGCGAGCCTCCGGGCATCGCATTGGGTCTCCGGCGAGGAGTACGGGGACGGCATCACCGCCGCCGACACCCGCTCGGCCCCGAGCGCGTCGATGGCGATCACCGCCACCAGCGCCGAGTCGATCCCCCCCGAGACGCCCATCACCACGTGGGCAAAGCCGTTCTTGCGCACGTAGTCACGCAGCCCGAGCACGAGCGCTGCGTACACCTCGGCGCGGCGCTCCAGGGGCTCGGCGACCGGCCCGCCGAGTACCCGCGCCCCGGCCACGGGGCTGCCGGGCAGGCGCGACCGGCCCGACGCCGCCGGCAGATCGAGACGGGCCAGCAGCCGGACGGCCGGGTGCGCCTGGCGGATCGCGGGACGGTGCCTGGGGTCGCGCAGGCGCACGCCGCGGGCAGCGGCGGGATCGATCGTGGCGACCAGCAGCTGCTCGGTGAACTGGGATGCCCGCGCGAGCACCGAACCTTCGTGGTCGATCACCAGCGAGTGCCCGTCGAAGACGAGCTCGTCCTGGCCGCCGACGATGTTGCAAAACGCGACCGCGGCGACGTTGTCGCGGGCGCGCTGGATCAGCATCAGCTCGCGCTCAGAGCCCTTGCCGGCGTGATACGGCGAGGCGGACACGTTCACGAGCAGCGTCGCGCCCGCCAGGGCCTCGTCGGAGGCGGGCGGTCCCGGCTCCCAGATGTCCTCGCAGACGGTCAGTCCGACGGTTAGCTCGCCGAGGTCGAGCACCGCTCCGCCCGGGCCGGGCTGGAAGTAACGCTGCTCGTCGAACACGCCGTAATTTGGCAGGAAGACCTTGCGGTAGACCGCCTGCACGGAACCGTCGGCGAGCACGGCGCAGGCGTTGTAGACGTCGTCGGCACGCTCGGGGAACCCGACGAGCGCGACGATCTCGCGGGTCTCGGAAGCGATCCGCTGCACCGCGGTGCGGGCGTCCGCGAGAAAGTGCTCCTTGAGCAGCAGGTCCTCGGGTGGGTAACCGGTGACCGCCAGCTCACCGAACAGCACCAGCTGCGCACCTGCCTGTACCGCGGCGGCGATGCCGTCGAGGATCTTCTGCTCGTTGCCGGAGATGTCCCCGACGGTCGGGTTCATCTGACACAGCGCGATCCGAAGCGGCTCCGGCAAGCTCCCCGTCACCGCCCGGACGCGCCTTGCCCGAGCCACTGCTCGGCGAAGGCGCGCAGCGATGGGTCGCCCGGCGTGCCGACGCGCACCATCCGCGTCCAGGCGAGTCCGATCAGCCCGCTCGTCCCGGGACGCTCAGCGAGGATCACGGCCTGGCCCGCCGCCGCCAGCGTGGGCGTGAACGGGCCCGCCACCCGCCGCGCGAGCGCATGCAGTCCCGCCGGCGGCGCGGGGGTGCCGTACATGATCACGATGTCGCCGAGCTCGAGCGCCTGCAGCAGCTCGTCGTCGTTCAGCCGCGTACCGTCACGGCGAACGGCCTGCGGAATGTGCGCTCCGCTCGTCGGCGGGCTCGAGTCATACGCGGGCCGGGGCGCTCCCGGCACCAGGTATGCGTGGCCGAGGTCGCGAAACTGCAATCCGATGACTGCGTTTGGGTTGCCCGAGACACCCGGCTGATCGCGGCTTTGAAAGAATCCCGAGAGGAGCCCGATCAAGCCCACCGACACGGCAAGCGCCACCACCACGACGGCGATGCGCTCGAGCCATTTCCCGGCGGTGCTCATGAAACCGTGCTCATCGCCGCCGCGACCAGCGCCGCGATCGCGCCGCGCAGCTCCTCTGCGAGCGTCTCGAGATCGGCGAGCGCGTCGTAGTCGGCCGTGAGCCCGAAGTTGAGCTGGCCGTTGTAGCTGACGATCGCGATCCCCAGCGCGGTGTTCTCGGCCAGCGGGACCATCGGATAGACCGACTCGAGCTGGCGCCCGAGCACGTACAGCGGCAACTGCGGGCCGGGGACGTTGGTGACGACGAGGTTGAACAGCCGCTGGTGGCCCTGCAGGCCCGCGGCCTGGGCCATGATCGTCGGCGGCGCGAACCCTGAGAGCCGCGTCAGCGCCTGTGCCCCGACCGCCTGCCCGGAGTCCTTGAGCCCCTCGGTCGCCTCGCTGATCCGGCGCAGCCGCCGCGCCGGATCAGCGATCCCCACCGGCAATGGCGCCCAGATCGCCGCAATCCGGTTGCCGAGCGCCCCCCGCTCCACCTCGGCCCGGACCGAAACCGGGACCATCGCCCGGAGCTCGAGCTCGTCGGTGTCATGCCCATGCAGGCGCAGATAGCGCCCCAGCGCATCGGCAACTGCTGCGAGCACGACATCGTTGACGGTTCCCCCGAGCGCGTTCTTCACGGCCTTGAACTCGGCCAGCTCGGCACGCACCCAAGTGAAGCGCCGGTGCGGCCCGATCCGCACGTTGAACGGGCTCGGCGGGGCCGCTTGCACTCCCGCCCACGCCATCGCGCCGATGCCCGCGAGCGACTCGCCGAGCCGCTGGGCCACGTCGAGCGGGCGGCGCAGGGTCCCGTGCAATCCGCGCGCGAGCTCGGCCGGGGCTGTGGCCCGCTCCAGCAGGGCGTCCACGAGCAGCTGGGCGCCGGTGGGCAGGGGACGGGCGACCCATTCGTGCTCGGGTGCCACCACCGCCGGCTGCTCGGGCGAGCCGTCGAACATGACACTCGCGATCTCGAGCCCGGAGACGCCGTCGACGAGCGCGTGATGGGCCTTGGTGAGCAGCGCAAAGCGGTCCGCGGCTAGGCCCTCGACAAGCCACAGCTCCCACAGTGGCCGGGCGCGATCCAAGGCCTGGGAGAAGACGCGCCCAGCGAGTCGCTTCAGCTCCTGCTCGCCGCCCGGTCGTGGCAGCGCGGTGTGGCGCACGTGGTAGCTCAGCTGGAAGTGCGGATCGTCGACCCACACGGGCCGTCCCAGCGCCAGCGGGACGAACGCCAGCCGCTGGCGATAGCGCGGGACCAGGTGCAGCCGCGCGACGATCGCCTCGATCAGCTCCTCGTATGCCGGGGCCTTGCCTTCGAACACCGCGCACGCCGCCACGTGCATGTGCGCGCGGTCGCGCTCGAGCGCCAGGAATGAGGCGTCGAGGCTGCTCAGCCGGTCAGGGAAGGCCATGGTCTGGATTCTGACATGCAATGGCGGGCGCTCCCCTGACGGGGCCGCCCGCTGTTTTCTTGCAGCTATGACGGTGTTCGGGATCGCCTACGGGGCGCACGCGCACCGGCCGGTGCGCCGTCTGGCGGGCCACGTAGCCTCAGAGCCGTGACCGCGCGGTGCGTCGCACACCTCGATATGGATGCCTTCTATGTCTCGGTCGAGCTGCGGCGCCGCCCCGAGCTGCGGGGGCTGCCGGTGATCGTCGCGGGCAGCGGGCCGCGAGCGGTTGTCACCACCGCCTCCTACGAAGCCCGGCGCTTCGGCGTCGGCTCGGCGATGCCGGCGGCACGGGCTCGGCGACTGTGCCCTTCCGGGGTCTTCCTCGCGCCTGACTTCACCTGCTACCGCGAGGCGTCGCGCGAGGTGATGGCGATCTTGCGCGCGCACGTGCAGACGGTCGAGGTCGTGGGGCTCGACGAGGCGTACCTCGAGCTCACCGGGCTGCCCGCGCCACACGCGACCATGCGCCTGCTCACCAGGGAGATCGAGCAGGCGACCGGACTGGGCTGCTCGGTTGGGATCGGTCCGAGCAGGCTCGTCGCCAAGGTGGCCTCCGATGCCGAGAAGCCGCGCGGCTTCGTCGTGCTCAGCCGCGGGCAGGCGTGCGAGCGGTTCGCGCCCGCAGGATGCGGGCTGGTGCCCGGGATCGGTCCGCGGACTGCCGAGCGCCTGCGCGCGATCGGGATCCATACGCTCGGCGCGCTCGCCGCCGCACCGGCGACGGGGCTCGCCGCCCACTTCGGGGTGCGGATGGCAGCCGAGCTGCAACGCCGGGCGCGCTTCGAGGACGCCGTCGCGGTGAGCGAGCAGCGCAAGGTGATCTCGGAATCGCGCGAGGTCACCTTCGACCGTGACATCAGCGATCCGGTGAAGCTCGAGCAGATCCTCGAAGGCCTCGTGCGGCGGCTGTGCGTGGCGCTGGTGCAGCAGCAGCGCCGCGGACGCACGATCGGCATCAAGATCCGGCTCGACGACTTCTCGACGCATACCCGCGCGCGCACGCTGGCGCAGGCGGTGAGCTCGGCCGACCGGGTCGGGGCGGTCGCGCTCGAGCTGCTGCATCGCTTCTCGCCGCCGCGCCCCGTTCGCCTGCTCGGGGTGCGCGTCGCCGGCCTGCGGGCCGGCGACGGTGGCGCTCAGGGTCAGCTCACGCTTCTCCCCTGAGCCGATTGCGATGGTCGATCCCAAGTCGCACAGTCCCAAGCCGCCGATCGGCTAACGCTTAGCGGCCGCGACCCGGCCAAGGGTTTGGGCGTCGACCAGGTCGGCGATGATCGCGAGGTCCTTCACGTTGCTGGTGATCAGCGTCGCTCAATGGACATTGGCTGTTGCCGCGATCGCGAGATCGGCGACCCATCTGCGAGGTTTCTCGCGGCAACCCACGTTCGGGCACGTACGGGTCCGAGCTGCGCCACCGGCCTGCCTGACACCGTGATCGTGAAGTCCTCGCCGGTCTCCGCGCGGCGCAACACATCTCCGACGTTGTTACGAAGCTCCTTCTGCGGGATCGTGACCACGCCCCGTGCGGTAGCAGGACTGCTACCAGGTTGACAACGGCCCGTGGCTCAGTAGATGGTCGTGGCGAGCCGGCGGCGGTACTCGCGCGCGAGCGGGTGCTCGGTGCCGAGCTCGTCGAGGATGCCGACGATCACCCGACGGATGTCCTCTCGAGCGCCGTCGGAGCTCGACAGCGCTCCCAGCAGCAGCTCGAGCGCGCGCTCGTGCGCGCCGGCGTCGAGCGCGGCGAACGCCTCGCGCAGGTCGGGGGCTCCTGGTTGGCCGGGCGTGGGTTGCCCGGGGGCGCTTGCCGCCCGCTCGAGCGTGACCCGCGCGACCAGCCCGTCCGCGGTGAAGCTCGCTGGTACACGCGCGAGGATCTCGAGCGCTTCGGCGGGCTCGCCGCGGCCGTGCAGGATCCGCGCAAGCGGCACGGCGGCATCGGACCTGGTCGGCTCGAGCTCGAGCGCGCGCCGCAGCGACTCTTCGTCGCCGCGGGCGACCAGCGCGTCGGCGTCGGAGGGCAGCAGCGCGTCGAGGAAGGAATCGACGGCGGCCGGCGGCTTGGCGCCGGTGAACTCCGCGGCCACCTTGCCGTCGCGGAACGCCTTGACCGCTGGGATGCCACGGATCCCGAAGGTGCGGACCAGCCTGGGGTTGGCATCGGCGTCGATCTTGGCGAGCTCGAGCTTGCCGGCGCGCGCGGCCACGGCGCGCTCGAGCACCGGCCCGAGCTGCACGCACGGGCCACACCACTGCGCCCAGAAGTCGACGACGACCGGGAGAGTGTGCGAGCGGTCGATCACCGCAGCTTGGAAGGTGCCCTCAGAGACGTCCATTGCGGTGATGGTAGAACCCTCGCGTGGTGGAGCGTGTGGTCGAGCGGGCGGGCGTGGCGCTGGCCGTGGAGCAGACGGGGGAGGGAGCACCCGTCGTGCTGCTCCATGGGCTGACGGCGACCCGCCGCTACGTGGTGATGGGATCGAGTGCGCTAGCGCGTACTGGCCACCGAGTCGTCGCTTACGACGCCCGCGGTCACGGTCGCTCCTCGCCGGCTGCTGTTCCCGGCGCCTACACCTATCCCGAGCTCGCGTTCGACCTGAACGCCGTGCTCGACGCGCTCGGGGTCGAGCGCGCGGTGCTCGGTGGCGCGTCGATGGGGGCGCACACGGCACTGGCGCTCGCCCTGCTCGCCCCCGAGCGAGTCGCAGGGCTGGTCGTCATAACACCCTCATATGAACCCAGGAGCGCTGAGGACCCCGATCGCCTGGCGCGCTGGGATGCGCTCGCTTGCGGGTTGCGAAGCGGGGGGGTCGAGGGGTTTCTCGCCGCCTACGGCGAGCCGCCGGTGCCGCCACGGTGGCGGGAAACCGTGTTGAAGGTGATTCGGCAGCGGCTCGCGCTGCACGAGCACCTCGAGGCTGTGGCCGATGCGCTGCAGGGGGTGCCGCGCTCGCGCCCGTTCGCCACGATCGACGAGCTGGGGTCGATCGCCGTGCCCGTCGCGGTCATCGCCAGCGGCGACGAGGTCGACCCCGATCACCCCCAAGCGATCGGCGAGGCGTACGCGGCGGCGATCCCCGGCGCACGGCTGATCACCGACGAGCCGGGGCGCTCACCGATCGCGTGGCAGGGGAGCCAGCTGTCGAAGGTGATCGCGGCGGTGGCGGCTCGAGCGGCGCTGGAGTGAGCCGCGGTGGTTCACGCATCACTAGTATCAACGCCGTGATCACCAAGCTCGACTTCGTCGGCATCCCGTCCCGTGACGCCGAGCGCTCGCGGAGCTTCTACATCGAGACGCTCGGCTTACGACCGGATGAGCACGGGCGCTTCGAGTTCTGGATCGGGGAGACTTGCTTCGGTATCTGGGAGCCCGAGCGACTCGGCATGCCCTTCGCTCCGCAGAAGAACGCACATCCCGCGCTGCACGTTGAGGACATAGCGGCCGCTCGCGCCGAGCTCGAGGCCAAGGGCGTGGTTTTCGCCGGCGAGACGTTGGACACGGGGGTCTGCCACATGGCGCTCTTCACCGACCCGGACGGCAACGATCTGATGCTGCATCATCGCTACGCCTCCACCGACTGAGCGCTTGCCCGGTCGCGCGGGAGCAACCGGCTGTCGCGCGCATCGTTGGCCTGTAGGACGACGATCGAATGACAGCTCCCTGAAGGCTCGCAGACCGTCGGCGGGTTCGATGAACATGGATCAACGCAGCATGGCGGATGGTCGCATGTGATCAGGGGAGTCGTGGGACGGGTGCTCGCCGCTGGGTGTAGCGCGCAGCAGCGCCCGTTGCTCGTCGACCGACAGCGCGCGTGGCGCCGCCTGCGCCAGCGACTCGCGCTTGACGTTGGCTGGCCCGAGCCCCAGGAAGCGGTGAAGTGGTCGACGGCAGCCAACGCAAGGTTGACCGAGGCTGGCCTCCAGCCCCGGTCGAGCTTCAGGTGGCGCTTGAAGTCCCGGGCGGGGTGATCGCGCGCCTGCGGCTCTGCCAGGGCCCCTCCGGGCCGGGGCGTGCGGCGAGCCAGGCGCCATACGAGTTCACATGCGCGGCGTAGGGGTCCCGAGAAGTTTCGTACGGAAAACCGGGTTTGGGTCGACCACGCCCCTTGTCCCGCTGTCAAGGGCCAGGCGAGCTGCTTCATGTGGACTGGCTTGAGCTCTGGGCGGACGTTGCGGAGCGCCGTCGGGCCCCCGGGTCGTGGCCCGGGCGAATCGCTCGTCAGCGCTCCCGACTGCCGGATCGGCATGGAGAAGCAGAACTCCTTCGACCGCGATTCGAGAGTGCCGCCGTCGTTCCGAAGCAAGCCTGAAGCGCCTCAAATCGACAGCGCGAGGCTTCCGCTCCGTCGGTGAGCGGCGCTCAGGTGGAACGGCGGTCGGATCTCCGGCCGTTAGAGCTATGCTCGTCGGCCGATGGAAGGGATGGTGAGGCGCCTGAGTTCGATGGCCGATACGGAGTCTCGCTGGGTCCGACGAGCGGATCGGGCTGCGGTTTCGTGAGCCTCATTGCCGCTGAGGACGGTGGCCTGCCGGAGCATGTCCAGCCCAGGCCGCTTGGCGTAGCGATGATGGTTGTGATCGCAGGGCTGGTGGCAACGGTCGCGACGAGCATGCTGTCGATCGGGTTTGACATCCATCGACTCGCGGTGCTCAACCAGCACGGCGGACGTCTTAGCGCACAATGTCGGAGCGTTCGCCGCTGACGAGGCGAGCGCGCACGCGAGTGATAACCAGACCGCGCTAGCAGCGATCTTCGAGCTGGGCACGCTCTTGGTGACGGCGGGCGGGTTTCTCGTGTGGTTCTACCGTGCCTATTCGAATCTCCCGCTGCTCGGGGTGAAGCACATGCGCTATCGGACCCCATGGGCAGTCGGCGCGTGGTTCATTCCGGTTCTCTCGATATTTCAACCGAAGCAGATGGCTAACGACATCTGGCGCGGTAGCCACCCGGAGGATCCTTTCCACGAGCCTGACTGGACCCTCCCGTCACACCACTGCTCCATTACTGGTGGGCTGCGTTCCTGCTGTCAGGCGTTGTCAACCAGGTTGGCTGGTGGGGGCTGTGGGACGCAGGCCACACGGTTGCATCGCTGCGTCGAGCGACGTACGTCGATATCGCCTCGGGGGGAATCTCGATCGTCGCCGCCGTGCTCGCTGCGACGGTCGTTTATCGGATCACGGAGCGCCAAGAGCAGAGGGCACTGGTTCGGCTGACAAGTGAGCCACCGGCGTTCTCGGCACTTAGGGCAGAAGAACTCGACGAGCCAATCGGGAACGAAACGGCCGGCCAACAGACACCGGGCACGGTGTGGCTGTGGCTCGTGCTGCTTCCGCTCGGCCTTGGCGCCTGGGTGCCCCTGAGGCTGGGCATCCGCGTGCGCAACACGCTCTGGTGCTTGCTTGGAGCAACCTGGTCGCTGATTACATTGGCTGGCTGGGTCGTCTCCGCCGCAGCCCACAAGAACAGCAGCTCTTCGAGCATCGGCGGCCTTCTAGTCCTGCTCGGCTGGGGTGCCGCGGGCATCACGACGCTCATAATCAGGCGCCGCTACATCGATCAGTACAGCATCGCCCGTACGCGTCCGTGACGCACGGGGCAAGATCGAGGGAGCTGCGCAGGGGGTGCGTCAGACACGGCGGCCTCTCAGTGGCACCGCCGCTTCTCCTTGACCGGACAGCGGACGACCACTCGGGCACCGCCGAGACGGACGACCTTCGGCAGCGCGGCTCGTCCTCGCGGCCGCCGCCGCATTCCCCGCGGCAACCAGCACTGCAACGCCTCAGGATGGGTGGGCGGCGAGGCGCCGGTGCCGGCCTTATCGGCCGGTGGTCTCCTCGCCGCCTCCCGCCGAACCGGACGTGCGAGTTCCCCCGCACTCCATGAGCACATCGTGTGGGTTCGTTTCATGCGGCTCCTGTTGGAGGCTTTCGAGGTCGGGCTGTTCGTTGCGGCGGGCGCGCTGCGCGCGAACGCCGGTCGGGTCGGCCGTTTGCTCGATTGTCCACGGGGTAGGGATACGACGACGACGGCCGCGCTACCCGGTGACGGCGTTCACCTCACCCACGGAAGGTGCCGGGGAACCGGAATAGCCATGTGGTGTAACGAGCGAGCTCACCTTGCAAGCGCCGAGCCCACCATGCGCTTCAGAGTGGCCACGACATGTGGCAGTGCCGGCCCCGATTGAAACCTGAGCGTACGATTTACGCCATCGCCGCTGACGCGAAGGCTTGAGAACCACGAGTGAAGGGTGATGGCGTAGCTCACGCCGTGGGCGGTGAAATAAAAGATCAGGTGGCCGGCCCACAGGCCGCCACGAGGATAAACAGGAGCCAACACGAGTTGACCGTATTTGTCGTAGCACTGCACCCAGCCGAGCGACACCGCTTGGCTACGTCCCGGGTTGAGCAGAATGTCGGTGATTCGGTCAGCACCCTCTGGCCATGCAAGAGCCCCCACGCCGGCTGGTGGTGAGCCTTCCGACGCTTGTATATCGACGTGAACGTGCCATGGGGGTGGCTCCAGTAGCGATTCCGGCGCTAGGTGTATCCATCTCATCCCGTCCCAGGCACTCAGTTGCGTTCGTGACGTAAAGGTGGGCAGCGGTGCTCCGACTTCGTATCCCCATTCCGCAGAGACACAGCGGTTGCTTGTTAGCCCAGAGCATGCAGTAACG
>QHBV01000090.1 GCA_003244035.1 Solirubrobacterales bacterium
CCAATCCGACTCAGACCCGCACCGTCGCCGGCAGGCGGCTGGCGCTGTACTTCAACGGGCACAAGCTCACGCTCGTCGCGTGGCGTACCCCGCAGGCGGTCTACTGGATCTCGAACACGCTGACAGACGTCCTTGGCAACCAGCAGATGCTGGGGATCGCGGCGTCGCTGACGCGGGCCGGGCAGTAGCGCCCGGCGGCTCGCTAGGCTGCGGCCGTCGATGGGCTCAGAACGCGAACCGATCGCCGTGATCGGCACCGGCTACGTCGGCCTCGTCACGGCCGCCGGCTTCGCCGAGCTCGGCAGCGAGGTCTGGTGCGTGGACGTCGACGCCGAGAAGATCGCCCGGCTGCAGCGCGGGGAGATCCCGATCTACGAGCCGGGCCTCGAGCACTCGCTGGCGCGCAACCGGCGGCGGTTGCACTTCGGGACCGAGCTCGCGCCCGCGCTGGCCCATGCCCGACTGCTGTTCGTCGCGGTCGGGACGCCGCCGACGTACTCCGGCGATGCAGACCTGTCCGCGGTCCACGCCGTGCTCGACGCGATGCCGGCGTCCGATCGCCACGCGCTCGTGATGAAGTCGACGGTGCCGGTTGGGACCGGCGCATCGATCCTGCGCACGCTCGCCGAGCGCGCAAAGGCCGGCTTTGCCTACGTGTCCTGTCCGGAGTTCCTCAAGGAAGGATCGGCACTCGAGGACTTCCTGGCGCCCGACCGCGTGGTGATCGGCGATCAGGGAGACTGGGCGGGCGAAGCGGTGCGCGCGCTGTATGCGCCGCTCGACGTGCCATTGGTGCGGACCGATATCGCCAGCGCCGAGATGATCAAGCTCGCGGCGAACGCGTTCCTGGCGACCAAGATCTCGTTCATCAACGAGATCGCGAATGTGTGTGAGGAAACCGGCGCTGACGTGCTCGAGGTCGCGCGCGGCATGGGCCTCGATCACCGGATCGGCACGCACTTCCTGCGGCCGGGGATCGGGTTCGGCGGCTCCTGCTTTCCCAAGGATGTCTCCGCGCTCAAGCAGCTCGCCGGCAACTCCGGTTACCACTTCCAGCTGCTGACCGCGGTGATCGAGGTCAACGAGCTGCAGAAGCGGCGGGTGCTGGGGAAGCTCCACAAGCATCTCGGCTCGCTCGTGGGCAAGACGATCGCGCTGCTCGGCCTGGCGTTCAAGGCCAACACCGATGACATGCGCGAAGCGTCCTCGCTCGTGCTGGCAGCGCGCCTGCAGGCGGACGGCGCCAAGGTGCGCGCGTATGATCCGGTGGCCGAGCACGAAGCGCGCAAGCTGATGGTCGGGGTCGTGCTTGCGGACTCTGCGCTGGAGGCGTTGGCGGGGGCCGACGCCTGCATCATCGTGACCGAATGGCCCGAGTTCAGCGGGCTCGACTGGCGCGCGGCCGCAGGGCTGATGGCTGGGGGACTCGTGGTCGACGGCCGCAACTTCCTCGACCCCGGCGCGGTCATGGGGGCCGGGCTCGTGTACGAGGGCATGGGCAGGTGATGTGCAGGCGCTGATCCTGGTCGGGGGGGAGGGGACGCGCCTGCGCCCGCTCACCTCGACGATCCCCAAGCCGGTGATCCCGTTGGTGAACCGCCCGTTCATCGCCTACATGCTCGAGTGGCTGCGCGGCCACGGGGTCGACGACGTGGTTCTCGCCTGCGGCTTCATGGCCGGCGGCGTGCAGGCCGTGCTCGGCGACGGCGGCGATCTGGGGATGCGCCTGCGCTACCTGCACGAGCCCCATCCGCTCGGGACGGGCGGGGCGCTCAAGTTCGCCGCAGGGCTGCTGCAGGAGCGCTTCTACATGCTCAACGGCGACGTGCTGACGGACATCGACCTGACCGCCCAGCTCGAGCAGCACGAGCGGACGGGGGCGCGGGCGACGCTCGCGCTGATCGCGGTCGCCGACCCGTCGGCTTACGGGCTGGTCGACGTGGGGGCCGATGGCGCGGTTCAGGAGTTCCTCGAGAAGCCGGGGGTCGAGCGGCGCGGGGTCAATCTGGTCAACGCCGGCGCGTACATACTCGAGCGCGACGTGCTCGAGGCGATCGCGCCCGCTCCGGCCAACGTCTCGATCGAGCGCGACGTGTTCCCGATGCTGGTCGGGCACGGCCTGTATGGTCGCGAGGCACACGGCTACTGGCTCGACATCGGCACGCCCGAGCGTTACCTGCAGGCGAGCTTCGACATCCTCGAGGGCAGGCTTGAAACGGAGGTGGGCCGGCGGCTGGGCGAAGCGGGGCTTGTGCTCGTCGACGGCGCCACGATCGAGGGCCATGTCGTGGCCCCCGTGCTGGTGGCGCCGGGGTGCGTCGTCGCAGCGGCCGCGGTCGTGGGTGGGAGAGCCGTGCTCGGCCGCGGCGCTCGAGTCGGCGAGGGCACGCACGTGCAGGGCTCGGTGTTGCTGGCCGGGGCGAGCGTGGGAGCGCACAGCAGCCTCAGTGGTTCGATCCTCGGGCCGGGGGCGGTGGTCGGCGATCGCTGCCGGATCGAGGATGGCGCGGTGCTCGGCGCCGGTGTCAAGGTCGGCCCGGGAAGCGTGGTCGCTCCTGGCGCCAAGGTCGGACCGGGNNGGAAGCGTGGTTGCCCCTGGCGCGCGTATCTTCCCGGGCATGGCGCTGCCCGAGGGAACGATCGACGCTTGAGCTCGACCGCGCCGCTGTCCAAGGCGGAGGTAGCCGCGGTCGACGCCTCGGGACAGCTCGATGACATCCTCGGGCTGCCCGACCAGCTGCGAGACGCGCTCTGGCGCGTGGAGTCGGCGAGGCTCGAGCCCCATGACGCCCCCGGTGGCCTGGTGGTGGCCGGCATGGGCGGATCCGCGATCGGCGGCGCGCTGGCGCGCGCGGCGCTGGGCGACCGCGCCTCGCGGCCGATCGTGATCGCTCGCGGCTACGCGCTTCCCGCCTGGACTACGCCCGACGCAACGGTTCTGTGCGTGAGCTACTCAGGCGACACGGAGGAGACGCTCGCGATCTACGAGGCCGCCGGGGCGCTCGGCGCGCGTCGGATCGTCGCCACCACTGGAGGCGAGCTTGCGCGGGCCGCACGGGCGGATGGGACCACAGTGATCCCGTTGCCGGGGGGGTTTCAGCCTCGCGCCGCCGTCGCCTACCAGCTGGTGATTGCGCTCGAGGTGGCCGGCCTCTGCGGCGCCGGTGAGCGTCTGCACGCGGAGATCGATGTCGCCGCGGCCCACGCCGAGGTGCTGGCGGCGAGATGGAGCCCGGACGCCGACGATGGCTGTCTGCCCAAGCAGCTCGCGCGAGGACTTCACGGCACGGTCCCCCTCATCGCCGGCGCCGGGTTGACCGCGCCGATCGCCTACCGCTGGAAGACGCAGATCAACGAGAATGTGAAGGCGCCGTCGTTCGCGGGCGAGCTGCCCGAGCTCGATCACAACGAGATCGCGGGGTGGGAGGGGGCGGCCGAGCTCGGCAACTTCAGCGCGGTGTTCCTCGACGACTCCGACCTGCACCCCCGGATCCGGCAGCGAATCGAGTTGACGCGAGCGCTGATCGCCAACCGTGGAGCACCGACCTACCGCGTCGACAGCGTCGGCGAGAGCCGCATCGAACGGCTGCTCTCGCTGGTCCTGCTGGGCGATCTGGTCTCTCTCTACCTCGCGGTCCTGCGCGGCGTCGATCCTTCGCCCGTCGGCCCGATCGAGCATCTCAAGGAAGCGCTCGCGAGCGGATGAGGGCCGGCGCTCGCCAGCGGGCGAGCGCCGCGGACCGCTTCGCCAAACCTTGACACGATCGTGGTAATGTTGGCCTTTCGGATGGAGGCCCTGACGATCCACGAAGCGGCGCAGACGACCGGCTGGTCGGCACGCATGCTGCGCTATGTCGAGCGCACGGGGCTGGTCACGCCTGCCCGCTCCGGATCCGGATATCGACTGTACGGGCCGCCCGAGTTGCAGCGGCTGCGCACGCTGAAGGAGCTGCTCGCCCGCTTCGGGCTCGGGCTCTCAGACGTCGCGTTCGCGGCGAGGATGGCGACCGACGCGCGGCTGCGCGATGCCGTTGGCGTCTGGCTTCAGGCCCAGCCCGAGCGCCCCGAGCACGTCGACGCCGCCGACTGGCTGGCGTTTGAGCAGGACAAACATCAGCGGCTGCTGGCCGCTGCCTAGACGCAGCGCCCAATTTCAAAATCGACCACGACCGTGGAGAGCGTATGAGCACGACCGCCGCAAAGACCGACTTCAAGGTCGCAGACCTCGAGCTTGCGGGCTTTGGCCGCAAGGAGATCGAGCTCGCCGAGCACGAGATGCCGGGCCTCATGGCCACGCGCAACGAATATGCCGACAGCCAGCCGCTCCACGGGGCGCGCATCACCGGCTCGCTGCACATGACGATCCAGACGGCTGTTTTGATAGAGACGCTGGTGGCGCTCGGCGCCGAGGTCAGGTGGGCGAGTTGCAACATCTTCTCCACTCAGGACCACGCCGCCGCCGCCGCCGTCGTCGGCCCCGACGGTACCCCCGACGATCCCCGTGGCGTCCCGGTATATGCGTGGAAGGGCGAGACGCTCGAGCAGTACTGGTGGTGCACCGAGCAGGCACTCACATGGCCGGATGGGGCACACGATGGCTGCGTCGGCCCGAACATGATCCTCGACGATGGCGGCGACGCGACGCTGCTGGTCCACAAGGGCGCCGAGTTCGAGCGCGCCGGCGCGGTGCCGGATCCCGCCAGCGCCGAATCCGACGAGCTCCGGATCGTGTTCGAGCTGCTGCGGCGCTCGCTGGCCGAGGACCCTCAGCGCTTCACGAAGCTCGCATCCGGGGTCAAGGGCGTGACCGAGGAGACGACGACCGGGGTTCACCGCCTGTACCAGTTCGCCGAGCAGGGAAAGCTGCTGTTCCCCGCGATCAACGTCAAC
>QHBV01000091.1 GCA_003244035.1 Solirubrobacterales bacterium
TCGGTGAACGAGAAGAACAGGTCCTCGAGCGTCACGGTCTGCGGTGCCATCGCCCGGATCAGCGCGCCGGACTCCACCAGCGCCTGCGACAGCGGCGCCACGGCATCCTCGTCGGCGCTGAAGGTGATGCAGGCCGCCTGTCGTTGCACCTCCCCGATGCCCGCACGGGCCCGGCAGACGGCCAGCGCCCGTTCATCGTCAGTGGTCTCCAGGCGGTAGCCGGTTGCCGCGCCGCGCTTGAGCGCGGAGATCTCGCCCTCGTAGACGATCCGCCCCGAGCGCACGATCGCCACCCGGTTGCACAGCTCCTCCACCTCGTTCATCAGATGGCTGGAGAGCAGCACCGTCATACCCTCGTCGGCGAGCCGCCGAATGAGGAGCCGCATGTCGCGCATGCCCGCCGGATCCAGGCCCGTGGCCGGCTCGTCGAGGAGCAGCAGCTTCGGGTTGCGCAGCAGCGCCGCTGCGATGCCCAGCCGCTGGCGCATGCCGTGCGAGTAGCCGCCCACGCGGTCGTTGGCCCGGCCGGTCAGCTCCACGGTCTCCAGCGCGTCGGTCACCCGATCGCGGGCGCCGCCGCCGTCGAAGGCGGCCATCATCTCGAGGTTGCGCCGCGCNNGGCGCCTCCACGAAGCCGGCCACCCCCGCGAGCGCATGGACGCTCCGGGTGGGGTCGCGTCCGAACAGCCGAATCGTGCCCTCCGTCGGAGAGATCAACCCGAGCATCATCCGCAACGACGTCGTCTTGCCGGCGCCGTTAGGACCCAGGTAGCCGTAGACGTCGCCGGCCTGAACCGTGAGGTCCACGCCGGCCACCGCGGTCAACTCGCCGTAGCGCTTGACGAGGCCGCGGACCTCGATCGGCGGCGCCGCGTCATCGGCGGCCGCGGGCGCACGCGCCGACCCGGGACGGGCGCCCGGGGTCGACGGAGTGGCTGCGTCTGCGCTCACGGAGCCAGGGCCCGCGCCGCCTGCTCAGCGGCCGCGGCGGGGACCGAGCCCAGCACCGTGTAGGCGACCCCACCGCGGGTGAAGCGCACCACCGTGCCCAGGGCGGTCGACAGCTCCTGACCGGTGGAGCCGTTGATCGTCACCGTGGGGAGGCTCAACCCGCCGGGGCCGGCGCTGGAGCCGGACTTCTTCATCGTCGCGCCAGCATCGGCCTTCTGCTCGATCACGGCCATGCCGCCAAGGTTCTGGCCGTAGGTGACCAGCGCTGCCGACTTGCCTCCCATGGACAGCTCCGAGACGTCGTGGCGGGGCAGTCCCACCAGCGTGGTGGGAGCCGCCAGCGTGAACGGCACGTGCGCGGCTACGTTGGCCAAGCCCGAGACGTGGCTGCCCTTGGCGTGCTTGGCGTCCCGGCCGGCCTTGCCGGCCTTGCCGGCCTTGCCGGCCTTGCCGGCCGTCGAGACCTTGACCACCTTGGCACCGCTCGGCGGGGAGACCGAGAAGTTCGAGGCCGCCACCGCGCCGTAGGAGATGTTGGTGGCCTTGAGGTCGAGCACCGGCGTGGTGTTGCCGCGAGCATAGATCCCCACCTCGAGCGGCACGCCCTTCAACGCGTCCCAGGCGACCTGGGCCGAGCCGAGCAGCCCGCCGTCGTGCTTGGGCGAGATCTGCACCCGGTAGGCGGCCTGGCCGCCCACGTCAGTGGGCTGGGCGCCCGACACGTCGACGCGCTGCATCAGGCGAGTCAGCTCGGACTGGATCTTGGCCACCGACGGCACGCCCTGCGCGTCGGACGGGCTCTGCGTATTCCCGGCGGCGCCATGGCTGGCCGGCAGCGTCCCCTGGTAGACGGTGTTGGAGGACAAGTCCGAGATCCAGAACGAGTTTCCGTTAACCACCACCTGCGAGTCGCCGTTGTCTGACTGCAGCTCGATGCGCAGATGACGATCGCCCGAGAGCCACAGCCGGCCGGTGGCCCCCTGGAGGATCGGGTCCTTGGGACCGCCGGTGAAGGCCGACGAGTCGATCAGGTTGTTGGTGAAGCTGATGTTGGCGGTGATCCC
>QHBV01000092.1 GCA_003244035.1 Solirubrobacterales bacterium
GCCCCGTGCTCGCCGCGCCGCCCCCGCGGGGTTCACCGAACCTTACCGTGCCCAGCGCGACCTCACCGGGCAGCGCGCGGGCGGCCGGGCACCCCTCTAGCGCGCCCGCCAGCTCGGTGCTAGCGTGCCTGAAAAACACACGCTGGCCAGTCCACCCGGACGGTTGATCCTGGGCAGTAGCCCACGGCGCCCGGCAACCTGCCTTCGGGCAGCCGCCAACCACCAACGGCGCCATCGCCGACGTCCAGGACGCCGCAGCGAGCCGTCAGCGGAAAAGATCTGGCTCGAGAAGCCTGCTCAGGTCAGCGCCGGTTCGCGGTCGTCGAGCAGCATCTCGTGGCCGACTCCCGCGGCAAGCACGTCGTTCACCTCTTGAAGCCGGGCAAGCTCGGCCTCGAGGTCACGTACTCGTCGCTGCAGTCGGCGCATCTCGGAAACCATGCGGGGATCTGGCCCGCCAACATGGCCAAGCAGAGCCTTCGCCATTGCTTGAGGTCCTCCACACTGAGTGACCAGAGTGGTCGCGCGCGCAAGGAAAAACGCAAGAACCGCGTTAGCTGCGCGCAGGTAACACTTCCATGGTCCCACCTCGGCACCCTTCCGGTCAAGTTGGCATCCGCCCAGGTCAGGGGCATGACCGCAGGTGAAAGATGGCCGTCGCCGCGGTTAACCGCTCGGCGAAGCCGGTGAAGCCGCCCCTGGCCGCATCCCATCGGTGCGTCACCTGGACCACGTGCCCGGGGGTGCCGGGCGCCTCCAGCCGTTCCAGCAGGACCGTGCAGCGGCCGCGGTCACCCTCGGCGATAACCCTGACCCGGCCGTCGACCAGGTTCTCGGCCACGCCCCGCAGGCCGAGCTCCAGCGCGATGCTGCGTACCCACCAGCGGAATCCGACCCCCTGTACCCGGCCGCGCACCCAGGCCGTCAGCCTGGCCTGCCCGCTCGGCGGCGAGCCGGGAGCGCCGGGATCCGGCCCCTCCCGGCCCTCCACGCCCTCGCCGGGGCCAGGCCAGGTCACCAGCGACCCCGGCGCGGTCGCAGCTGGCACCTCGGGCAGCTGAACGACGACCGGTTCATGAATTTGTCGCGGCGCACCGGCGTACCGCACCGCGGGCACGGCTCGCCTTCCCTGCCGTATACCGCCAGGGACCGGTCGAAATACCCGCTTTGCCCGTTCACCTGCACGTACAGGCTGTCGAACGAGGTGCCCCCGGCCGCGATCGCCGCGGCCAAGACGGCCCTGACCTCGGCCAGCAGCCTGGTCACGTCGGGGCGCCGGAGCCCGTCGGTGGCCCTGGCCCAGTGCAGCCTGGCCCGCCACAGCGCCTCGTCGGCGTAAATGTTGCCGACCCCGCTGATCAGTGACTGGTCGAGCAGCGCCCGCTTGATCCCGGTCTTGCGGAGCCGCAGGCGGGCCGCGAACCGCTCGTCGTCGAACGCGTCTTCCAGCGGATCGGGCGCGATATGGGCCAGGGCCGGCGGCAGGACGGCCCCGCCGGGCGCGAAGGTCAGGTGACCGAACGTCCGCTGGTCGACGAAACGCAGGTCAGGACCGCCGTCGGTGAACGCGAAGGTGGCCCGCACGTGCGGGGCGAGCGGCCGGCCAGGGTCGCCGACCACGAGCTGCCCGCTCATGCCCAGATGGGCGATCAGCGCGTCGTGCCCGACCGGGAGCCAGAGGTATTTGCCGCGGCGGCGGACCACCCCGACCGTCGAGCCGCGCAGCACCGCGGCCAGGTCATCAGGTCCGGCCAGGTGCCGGCGGGCCGCGCGCGGATGCAGCACCTGCACGTCGGCGATGGTCCGGCCGCTGACGTGCCGCTGCAGGCCATCCCTGACCGTCTCTACCTCGGGCAGCTCGGGCACGAAGGACCGTCCGGCGTTCCCGTTTAGGCCGGCCGCTGGCGACCAGTAGCCGCCGAAGTCTCGCTGAGCCCGGCGGCGCCGTTCCGGCCGGCCTCTTCGCCCGGCCGGCCAGCTTCGCCTTGCCGGTCCGCTCGGCCGCCGGTCCCCTCGTCATTGCTGTCGGGCTCGGCGTCGGCCCCGGTGACCTTGGCGCTCAGCGCCGTCCAGGCCGCCTCGGCGGCCTGCTGCTCGGCTTCCTTCTTGGTGCGGCCCTCGCCGTCGCCCCAGACCTGCCCGCCGACCCTGGCGACCGCGCGGAACGACTTCTGGTGATCGGGCCCGCTCTCACCGACCACGTATTCGGGGCTGCCGAGGTCCTCGGCCGCCGTCAGTTCCTGCAGCGAGGTCTTCCAGTCCAGGCCGGCGCCAAGCAGCGCCGAATTTGCTATAACGGGATCGAACAGCCGGTGCACGAGCTGGCCGGCCGCGTCCAGGCCGCGATCCAGGTAGACCGCGCCGATGACCGCTTCCAGCGTGTCGGCGAGAATGGACGGCTTGTCCCTGCCGCCGGTACCCTCCTCGCCCCTGCCGAGCCGGACGTAGGCACCGAGCCGCAGCCCGCGCGCGACGCCCGCCAGCGCCCGCATCTGGACCACCGCGGCGCGCAGCTTGGCCAGCTGACCTTCGGGCAGGTCAGGGTGCTCACGGAACAACGTGTCGGTGACGATGAGCCCGAGCACGGAATCGCCCAGGAACTCCAGCCGCTCGTTCGTGGGCAGGCCGCCGTTCTCATAGGCGTAGGACCGGTGCGTCAGCGCGCGCTCAAGCAGATCGGGGGTGATCGGGGCATCGAGGGCGGCTAGCAGCTGCGCTCGGTCACGCTCGGCCCCGCCCCCGGCCGGCGGTGCGCTTCCTGCGCCCACGGTTACCCTCCTCCCCGGCATGCGCTCAGATGTCAGGGCGGGGTGATGACCTGACGCCGGTTGTAGGTACCGCAGGTCGGGCAAGCCACGTGCGGCAGCTTAGGGCTGCGGCACTGCGGGCAGCGCATCAGCATGGGCGCCGTCGCCCGCCACTGCGCGCGGCGGGACCTGGTATTGCTCCGCGACATCCTCCGCTTCGGTACTGCCACCTCATGCCTCCTGTCCATCCACGGCGCTGGCGCCGTTCCGGCGTTCTCTTCCCATGTCCAGCTCACGCAATCGTGCCCACCTCGGGTCGGGCGCGCTGTCATGGTCATGTCCGGGGCCGGCATCCGCCAGGCGCACCCCGCACTCCGCGCACAGGCCCGCGCAATCGGGCCGGCACAGCGGTGCAAGCGGCAGGGCGAGCACCACCGCATCACGGAATGCAGGCTCGAGGTCGAGCAGGTCACCGCGCAGGAAGCGCCGGTCCGAGTCGTCACCGGCCTCTTCGTACCGCGCGTCGTCGTGCTCATACAGCTCGCGGAAGGCGACATCGACCGATGACGCCGTCGGTTCCAGGCACCTGGCGCACTCGCCGGTCACCGGCGCCGACGCCTCCCCGGTGACCAGCACGCCTTCCGACACCGCCTCCAGCAGGACCGTCAGCTTGACGTCGGCGCCGGTGGGCACGCAGGCAAGCGCAACTCGCAGATCCGCCGGGGCCGGCACGATGCGTGTATCGCTTCGGGCTGATCCCGGCTGGCGGCCGGGTGTCCGGGTATCGAACACGAGCGTGCCGCGTGGACTGGGATGCGTGATCGGCTTGCTGGGTACGTGTGACATGGCAGATATTCGTCTGGGCTGGGACCGAAGGGTCAGCCTACCTGCGGCCCTCGGTAAAGCCCAACTCAGAGCGCGCTCATAGTACGCCGCCCGGCCCGTCGGCGGGCTGCGTGAGGCCCAGCCGCTCGCGCAGCCGGACCAGGTAGATCTCGGGAACCAGCCCGTCGACGTCCCCGCCGTAACGGGCGATCTCCTTGACCAGGCTGGACCGCAGGAACGCGTACAGCGGGTTGGTCGTCATGAAC
>QHBV01000093.1:0-2433 GCA_003244035.1 Solirubrobacterales bacterium
GCGGAGCACCGCCAACGTCCACCTCGCACCGGCGGCGGTGCCCGCGGGCGCGGCGTCCGCGCACGCCGCCCGTGACCTGCAGTGGCTCAACGGCGAACGGGCGCGGGCCGGCGTGCCCTCCGGCGTGGTGCTCAACCCGCGGTGGGCGCAGGAATGCGCCGCCCACAACGCCTACGAGCGGGCCAACCGGGTGCTGTCGAACTCCGAGAACCCGCAAGCCACTGGCGCGTCGCCGGGCGGCGCGTGGGCCGGATTGGTGAGCGTGCTCGCGCAGTCGCGCTGGACGAGTGCCCGTGACCCGTGGCAGAGCGCGCCGATCCACCTGATGCAGCTGCTGACCCCCAGCCTCAGCGTGATCGGCATCGACGACAGCGGCGGTCTGCAGTGCGCCACCACCTATCCCGGGTTGCTCCGGACGCCCGTGGCCAACGATGTCGTGACCAGCTACCCCGCCGCGGGCGCCCGCGACGTGCCGCCACGCGAGATCGCCCGGGAGGCCCCGTTCGTGCCCGGCCAGTTCGTCGGCGTTCGGGCCGGGCGCCCCGCCGGGCGCGAGCTGTTCGTCTATCTCAACGAAGCGGGGCAGACCGGGCAGGCCCAGGTCAAGGTGCTCCGGGCCTCCCTGTCGGAGGCCGGCCGCCCCGTCGCGCTGCGCTGGGTGGACAACACCACGCCGACCGTCGGGCGCTACCTCACCGGCGCGATCCTGATCCCGGTCGCGCCGTTACGTGGACGCACGACCTATCGGGCGAGCGTTGTCGTAGGCGACCGGTCCGCCACCCTGACTCACAGCTGGAGCTTCACCACCGCCCCGGGCTGACGGGCCGGGTCTACATTGCAGGAATGCTGCATGAACGTCGAAGCGGATCGCCTCACCGTCCCCGGTGAGCACCAGCCTCATCTACCGCAGCGCAGCCGGATACGAGCTGGTCATGCGCGCGCTCTACGGTCGCCACTACGCCGCTCGACTCAGCGCGGTGGCCGACCAGGTTCCCGCGAACGCGTCGGTGCTGGAGCTGTGCGCCGGACCCGGAGCCCTGTACCGGCGGCGCCTGCGCGGTCGCATCGGGGCCTACACCGGCGTCGACCTCAACCCCCGCTTCGTGACTCGGCTGCGCCGGATGGGCGCGAGCGCGCTCCAGCTCGACCTTTCCCGCGCCGAGGCGCTCCCCATCGCGGATGTCGTGATCATGCAGGCCAGCCTCTACCACTTCCTCCCCGACGCGGCAGCTGTCGTCGACAAGATGCTCGCCGCCGCGCGCCTGCGCGCAATCGTCGCCGAGCCGGTGCGCAACCTCACCAGCAGCCGGCTGCCGTTGCTGGCGGCCCTCGGGCGGCGCGCCACTGACCCGGGGGCCGGCCCTGACGGCCACGAGCAGCGCTTCGACGAGGCCGCGCTGGATCAGCTGATGGGGCGTTACGGTGGCGCCGTGACCGCGGCGTTCACGATCCCGGGGGGTCGTGAGAAGGTGTTCGTGATCGATCCACGTCTGCGCTGACCGATTCGTCCTCGGGACCCTCGGCCCGCGCGTCGATCAAGAACAGCGGACGGTCCTTGACCTGCTCGAAGACCCGGCCGACATACAGCCCGACTACACCGACGCTGACGATGATGAACCCGGCAAGAACGAGCAGCAGCACGGCGAGGCTGGTGTATCCGGGCACGGTGCTGTGCGGCGCGGCGAAGTACTCGACGATCTCGAACGCGGCGAGGGCCAGCCCGATCACGGCAATCGAGAAACCGAGCATGACGACCATCCGCAACAGCACGGTGCTGCGAAAGAACATCCCGCTCAGGGCGACTTGGATCAGCCGGCGGGGCGTGTAGGTGCTGGTCCCGGCATGGCGCCGGGCGTGGATGATCTCCACCGCGGTCGCATCGAAGCCCAGCCAGTCGAGCGCGGTCAGGTACTCCCGGTCCTGGTCGCGCAGGCGCAGGTAGGCGTCCACCACGGGACGCGAGATCAGGCTGAGCGTGCTGTAGTCAGAGCGCTCGTCGGACTCCAGGGTCAGCCGGCGGTACAGGCGGCTCCCCCACCGCTTGAGCGGCGGATGGCGCCGGCCACGCCGGATTGTCCGAACGATCTCATAGCCCGGCTCCGCGGCCGCCCACAGGCGCGGGATGTCCTCCGGAGCCTCCTGGAGGTCGCAGTCCATCACGACCACCCAGCTCCCCCCCGCCTCAGACAGCCCCGCGGTGATCGCGGCGTCCTGGCCGAAGTTGCGGCTCAGGCGAACGGCGCGGACGTGGCCGTCGCCCCGCGCCAGACGCTCGAGGACGCGCCAGCCGTCGTCCAGACTGCGATCGTCGACAAACACCAGCTCATAGCGCTCAGTGATTTCCGAAACGCTGCGGGTCAACCGCTCGTGGAGCGCGTCGAGGCAGTCCGCGCAGCCGTACACGGGTACGACCACGCTCAGCTGCACGTCGCT
>QHBV01000093.1:2476-5411 GCA_003244035.1 Solirubrobacterales bacterium
GTGCGGGGTGTTGCGTTTCTGTGTGCGCCCGGTTACCGCGCGATGCTGCCGCGACGCCGCGTCGCCGGCGAGCGTGAGGCGCAGCTGCCGGTAGTCGAAGCCATATCCGCCGGTGCAGGCCAGATGCGCCGCGCAGCCGTCGAAGTTGGCCGAGTACTTCATCCACAGGGTGCGCCCGTCGCGGCTGATCCACTGGATCGGAAAGCCGGCGGCGTAGCCGTTGGAGGCGCCGAAGTACGGCTCGCGGGCAACGAACGTGAAGGGCCCCCACGGATGAGGGGCATCGAGGATCACCAGCTCCGAGCCGTTGCGCCAGATCGCCGGCGGCGCGTTGACGTAGGAATAGGTGAACGTCAGCAGATAGCGGTGCAGTGGGGAGTCGTAGGCCATCTGGGGATAGGTGATGTGCGACGCCCAGCTGACGACGGGCACGGCCGCCGGCAGCGACGAGGAGTACACGGGGGCCCGGGCCTGGCCGGTGAAGCCCGACAGCCACTCCCACCGGCTCGGGTCGGTCATGTCGGCGATCCCGGGACGGCTGCGGCCCACGATGAGCCCCGAGGCGTTGAACTCCTGCGTGGTGGCGACGGCGTACACGTAGCCGTCGGGATAGAAGCCGCCGCGACCGCGGATCACCCAGCTCAGGTTCCCCAACGGCGCCGGAAACGGCTTGGCGGGCGTCGTCCAGTGGCCGCCGCGATCGGTCGAGTAGGCGATGCCGCTGAGGCCCCCAAACGGACCGTTGGCGGCCCACGCCCAGTCGCGCTGCTGGGTGGCGAAGAACACGCGGTCGGCCTCGACCAGGCCGCTGGAGTAGTACGGTCCCAGCGGGCCGTTCCAGAGCGACCCGTCGCGCCGGATCTGCTGGCGGGTGGCCGGCGGCGGGCGGTCACGGTCGCCGACGTGGGAGAAGTGCAGGTCCGGCGGCGGCCCGGTGATGCGCGCCAGCGACTGCTTCCAGTAGCCGCCCGACAGCGAGATGTCGGTGCCGCCGTCGTCCATCGTCGTGTATTGGTCGCCGTCATCGGCCCAGACGGTCGGGAGGATGTCTCCCCACTGGTTGCGCGGCGGCGCATAGGCCCGGCTGGTCCAGCTCGCGCCCACGATCAGCGGGCTGCGGGAGAACGGCGTGTTGTCCATCACCGAGAGCGCGGCCCGCGCGCCTGCCGGCGCGCACATCAGCACCGCGACCGCCACCAGGGCCGCGCGTCCGGCGCCCCACCATCTGACGGCGACCACCACAGCGGCCACGATAGCGATCTCGCCGCGGGGCCGAGCCAGCTCCCTTCTCAGCGCCCGCGAGGCTGCGTGAACACCAGCAGCGAAACCGGCGTGTGGCGGAAGAAGCGCGGCGCCAGCCGGCGCAACGCGTCGATGCTCAGCGCCTGCGGGTGGGTGAGCGCAAACCGCGCCACGGTCCAGTTCTTGACGCGCAACCGCGTGAGCAGCCTGGTCCCCGGCGGCGCGTCGCTGCGCGGGAGGGGTGAGCGCCCGACCCGAGCCCCCCGGGGACCCGGACCGCCCGTCGCCCCCGCCGCGGGGAGCACGGCGATCCGCTTGCGAGTGCCGACGACGTCGATCTCGGCGATCGGGACGCGGCGCGCCGGAGACTGGGTCCAGTCGACCCCGGGCAGATAGATCTCCAGCGGATCCGCAGCCGTCCCGGTGGCGGCGAGGATCGCGCGGGGCGCGACCGCCGGCCCGAGCGCACGGGCGGCCGCGCGCCAGTTGGCGCGCTGCAGATAGGGATGCGTCTGTACGTCGATCGTCGCGGCCGTGAACACGCACAGCAGCACGATCGCCAGTGCCGCACTGGCCACGCGCCTCCCGGGCACGGTGCACGCGGCGGCGAGCACCGTGACCACCGGCACGAACGCGATGATCTCGTTGCGCGACAAGAAGTAGTCCTGACCCACCACCCCGAGCAGGAGCGGCGCGCCGAACCCGACGGCCGCCACCACGGCCGCCACCCGCGTCCCGCGGCGGGCTCCCGGGTCTCCGCGGCCGGCCACCAGCAGCCAGACGACGGCGAGCGCCAGCGCGGCGCCGGCGAGCAGGCCCACGGGGTCGGTGATCCGCCGGTAGAGGTTGCTCGCGCCCCACTCGATCACCGTCTCGCCGATTCGGTGCGGCAGCGCGATCCTGGCGATCCAGGAGGTTCCGTACGTCGGCGAGGCGGCAGTCAGCACGAATGGGAGCATCGCCGCCTGGGTCGCGGCCACGACCGCCACGGCAACCGCCGTCGCCCGCGTGCGTGTCCGCCACAGCAGCCACAGCGCCTCGGGCCCGGCGACGAAGCCGGCGAAGAAGTGAGTCGTCAGCGCCGCGGCCGATAGCCCCGCCCACCAGGCGAGGTTGCTCGCCGAGGGGTCGCGGCGCGCGCGGGCGAAGCACCAGAACGACGCCCCGGTCAGCACGGCGAGCAGCGCGTAGGAGCGCGCCTCCTGCGAGTACCAGATCACGAACGGATTGCAGGCCACGAAGGCCGCGGCCAGTAGGCCGGCGCGGCGCGAGACGAGCTCGCGCGTGGCGCCGAACGTGATCGGCACGAGCGCCACGCCCGCGAGCGCCGACAGCGACCGGATCGCCACCGCTCCGGTCCCGAACAGCTTCGCCCACCCCCAGACCAGCACGAAGTACAGCGGCGGGGTCGTCTCCACGTGCGCGACCGCGCTGAGCATCGCCCCGAAGGGCAGGCGGACCTCGTGTGCGGTCAGGGCCTCATCGGCCCACAGGCTCTGGTTGTCCAGCGTGATGATCCGGATCAAGGCCGCGATCACCACCAGCGCCAGCAGGGTCCACGCCTCAACGCCCATCGCCCGGCTGCTGGCCGACAGACCCACGGGTTTCCGGTCGCCGACGCCCGTGGTCAGGTACTCCGAAGCGCTCACGGGGCCAACAGCTCGCGCAGCGCCGCGACCACGTCGTCCTGGTC
>QHBV01000093.1:5459-5922 GCA_003244035.1 Solirubrobacterales bacterium
CGTAGCGATCGCGGTAGTACGGGTGCAGGTGCACGCCGCGATAGTGCACCCCGGCGCCGATCATCCGCTCGGTGAGCCCCTGCAGCACCTGATCGCGCGACAGCCGGGCACCGGGCTCCACCATCACCTGGTACAGGTGACGCGCGTGGCGGGTGTCAGGATCGGGAGGCGCAGGGAGCGTCAGCGGCAGATCCGCCAGCAGCTCGTCGTAGCGCTCCCACAGCTGCGCGCGCGCGTCGATCCAGGCATCAAGCTGCGGTAACTGGTGCAGTCCGAGCGCCGCCTGGACGTCGGTCATGTTGTACTTATAGCCGGGTCGCACCACCTCGTAGTGCTTGAACCCGGCGTCCGAGAACCGCTGCCATGCGCCGACACTCAGCCCGTGCAGCGCTCGGCGCTCGACCTCCTCGGCGAACCGCGCGTCGTCGGTCATGAGCGCACCGCCCTCGATCGTCGAGATGTT
>QHBV01000094.1:0-4685 GCA_003244035.1 Solirubrobacterales bacterium
CTTGATCGTACCGATGGCTCGTGTTGAGCGCCGGTCTCGTTCGGGACGGTCGTGCCGTTCTGGGCCGGGATGGGGCTGCCTGACGTTGGAACGTTGAAACGTTCAAAGGGTGGTGTCGGGAACGGCTGGCAATGAAGGTGGCCGGGTCGGGGGGCGTGTGGTTGTGCGTCGCGCGTTTGTGACCGCTTCGCTCTCGCTTTGATCGCTCACCACGGGGGCTGGTTTGCTGTTCGCGAGGCGTGCCGGCGCGCCGGGGCCGAGTGGGGCGAGCGATGCGATCCACTCGCGCGTGGCCGTGGCGGGTCAGGCGTCGGGCGCCTGGGCGGCGGTCCAGAGCTCGGCGGGGCGGCCGGCGGTGAGGACGCGGCTGCTGGTGATCTTCCTGTCGTCGGCGAGCGCGGCGAGCGCTTGGTCGAGCTGGCTGGTGGTGGGGTTGCGGTGCAGCAGGTCACGCAGCTCGGTGCGGGTCAGCCCGCCGGGGAGCTGGTGGATCAGCGCAGCGTGAATCTGTCGGGCGAGCGGGTCGCCGGTGGTGCGTTCTAACGCCCAGGCGGCGGAGCGCAGCGCGTAGTCCCAGAGCGCGAGGGCGGCGGTCAGGTGCGCCGGCTGGATCTGGTGGGTGTTGTCCAGGAGCGCGTAGATCAATGCGAGGCGGATCGTGTGCGCCTCGGCGCGGGCGCTGATCGCGCCGGCGATCCCGGGCAGCGGCTCGGCGAGTCGTTGATAGGCGTCGAGCCAGGCGTGGCGGGCTGGTGTTGAGAGGCGGATCTGCCCGGCGCGTCGGGCGTTGTTGAGCGTGGTAGCGAGGCGACGGTCCAGGCCGGTGCTGTTGAGCGGGTCGGGATCGCCGCCTTCGGGTAGCAGCCTCACTCGGCGGCAGCCGAGCAGCAGGAACCGGTTCAGCAGCCCGTTCGCAAGCTCGACGGGGTTGATGTGATGTCGCAGCTCGGTCGCGGTGATATGACCGATGATCGAGATGTGCGCGTCGGTCGCGCGGGCGGGCGCGGTTCGGGTCAGGATCGCCAACGGCCGACCGTCCCACGCTGAGCGCAACGTCGGCGATAACGTCGAGATCTCGCGGCTGACGTTCTTCAAAACGCTGACGAACTCCGGTTCGATCACCAACAGCCGCCGGTCGCTCACGCCTGGATCCTGGCCGGCAGGGTCCCGGACCGAGTGGATCAGCCCTTCTCCTGAGGAGAGGCCGGTCACGATCCGGGCGGTGAGCTGCTGGTCAGCACCGGCGATCAGGCGCTGCACGTGATCCCAGGAGGACCCCTTGCGGGCGCGAGCTGAGTCACCGATCAGGACGAGGAACTCGTTCGGGTGATGGCGGGTCGCCTCGACCTGGAACCATGCGCCGCGGCCGACCGCGGCACCGAACGCGACCAGGAGCTGGGACAGGATCGCGACCGGATCAGCCTCCGTCTCCGGAGCGATCCTTCGAACGATCTCGCCCGCAAGCCCGTGATAGACCGCCGCCTCTGGCGGTGCTGGCCACCCTTCGGGAACCGGCAGGGTCAGCGTGCCGCTCGGCGGCGGATCGTCTGCTGGCTGGTCGAGCAGCGACAGGGTGACGGGCTCGGTCATTCGGCGGAGATCTCCGCGACCGCCGCCCGCGCCGAGCTCTCGTCCACGATCGACTTGTTCGCGGCGAACGCGGCGATTAACGCGGACACGGCAAGGTTGTTCACCTGCCGTGGCAGGCCACGCGAGACCCCGTGAATCAGCTCGATCGCGTCATCGGAGAACAGCGTGTCGGAACGGCCGGCGAGCGCCAAATGGTGCTGCACATAGCTGCTCGTCTCGGTGGCGGACAGGCCGCCGATCGCGTAGCGAACCGCGACACGCTGGTCCAGCGCGGTGAACGCGCCTCGCCGGAGCCGGTGCCGCAACATCGGCTGCCCGAGCAGCAACAGGCCGAACGGGGCGGTCTGATCCATCCCCATGTTCGACAAGCACCGGATCCCCTCCAAGCTGTCGCCGTCAAGGAGATGCGCTTCGTCGCAGATCAACAGCACCCGTTTGCCGCGCTCCGCGCTCTCAGCGGCCAACAGCTCTTGGGCCTGCGGGATCAGGGAGGCGTGATGAAACCTGGGGGTGCCGCCGAGCGCGGTGACGATCAACCCGTAGATCCCGCGCAACCCGACGCCCGGGGTGCCGAGATAGAGCACCGTGTGCCGGGACGCGTCAAGGCCGGCGACCGCGGCCCTGGCGGCGACCGTTTTCCCCGCGCCGCACTCACCCGAGATCACGCCGATCGCCTGCTCCTGAATGCACCACTGAATCCGGGCGACCGCCTGGGCGTGCGCGTCATGGGCGTGCAGCATCCCCGGCGCGAGGTCCTTCCCGAACGGCATCTTCGTGAACCCGTAATGGGCGCGCAACCTGTCGATACTCATTGCCCGTCTCCTTGCTGGTTGGTGTCACGATCCTCGCCGTCGCCGTCGCCGTCGCCGTCGCCGTCGCCGTCGCCGTCGCCGTCGCCGTCGTTGGCGAGGCTTGAGTAGTCGATCGGGTGCCCGCCGAGTTCGGCGTCGCGCTTGTCGGCGAGCAGCTTGAGATAGTCGATCCCGGTGCTCGTGAGCGGCGGTGGGAGCTCGCGCTGAGCTTGTGGGTGGGTGTGCCGGCCGATCACGAGCGGGACCGCGACACCCATCGGGCGGTGCTGGTAGCGCACCTCGATCCGGGTCAGGTCGAACGGGTCGAACACCAGCTCGACCTTCCGACCGACCAGCGCCGCGTCCACGTCGTAGCTGTTGCCGTGCAAAGAGACCGTCGCCGTCTTGGTCACCGTCCGCTCGACCGACCACCGGAACGCTTCGCGCAACAACGCCGGGGTCGGCAGCGCCGGCGCCCCGGCGCTGTCGAACCGGGCAAGCGGCGTCGAGCGCGTTTCGGAGTGGACGCGTCGGTGGTAGACAACCTCAAGCCACGCGGAGAACAGGCGGTTCAGCTCCACCAGCTCGACGTCGTCGTCGATCTCGACCAGGAATTGATCCCGAACGGTCCTGAAAAATCTCTCGATCTTGCCTTTCGTGGTCGCCGCCCGGGGGCTTGCGTGAATCAGTTTCACGCCCAAGACGGCGCACGCGCGGAGCAGCTGCGAGGACACGAACGCCGACCCGCGGTCGACCAGTATCTGCTCCGGCACTCCACGGGCCATCAACCCGGCCCGGAGCGCGGCCTCCAGGCGGAACACGTCCTCGCCGGTGCCCCACCGCCACCCGACCAACAAGCGGGAGTGATCGTCGATAAAGGCGAGCAGCACCGCCCGCCGTGCCGCCGCGCCGGCGAGGATCGGGCCGTGGAGGCCGTCGCCCGTCCACAGCTCGTTGCGCACGGACGCTTCGAAGCGGCCATAGACCTTCCCCGGTGCGCGGCCGTCTCCGCGGACGTTCAACCCCGCCCTGGCCAGGTGCGTCTGCAACGTTCGCAGCCCCAGCACCGGCTGCTCGCCCGCGTTGGCGGTGAGCATGATCTTCCGAACCTGCGCCGCGGTCCGATCCGGCCGCTCCCGCTTCAAGGAGAACGCCAGCTCCAGCACGTCGGCCGGCGTCTGCGGAAGCACGACGCGAGGCTGGGGAACGAGCGCGTCAAACCCACCACGGCGATACGCCCGAATCCACTCATCCAGCGTGCCGCGCGCGACCCGGACCAGCCGCCCGTCAGGCCCGACATGATCTCGCTCGGCGAGCGCGCGGACCAGCCGGCCGCGCTCGCGCTTTGACAGGGCCAGATCGGCCGCGTCCCGGATCAGCGTGTACCGGAACAGGCCGACCTCCCGGCGACGGTCCTCACCCATCAGTTCTCCCAACGCTCGCGTTCACCGAGCGCGGGACCCTCTCAGCTCACATCAGCCACGAACAGGCGGGAGCTCGTGTTGCCAACAACAACCCGCCCGACAACCTCGACGCGACCTGCCACGGCTCGGCCGGCCCGAACCGCAACACCCACGCCCTGGCAGCGACCGCGACCGCTTCCAACGCATCCGCGGCGCCGCTCGCGGCCGGCCCCACCGACCCCAGCTCCGGATCCAGCATCACCGCGCACCGCGTGAAATGCGCCCTGATCTGATCAGCCCGCTCACCGAACCGGCACAGCCAGCCACGAACCGTGTCCGCCGCCACCCCCAACCGAGACGCGATCCGCCGATACCCCTCCTGCCCCGCGACCTTCGCCTCGATCGCCTCACCGATCACCGACACCTCGTCCTGCCGGCGCGAGAACGCCAACTCCGGCAGCAGCACATGCGTGCCCGCGCACACCCGGCACCGTCCCCGCCGCGGGCGCAGCGACCAGTCCCCTGAGCGGCAGCGCAGCACCCGCTCCCGGGCATGCCCCCACGGCCCGAGCACCCCGCGACACGACGGACAAGCAAGACCCCCGCTCACGAGCTCAGCCTCGACCCGCGTGTGCTCGACGCATACGATCAACATCGGGTGCCACCTCCGGCATCCAGGAGAGCCCTCCCGACAACGGCCAAGTTAGACGGGAGGGCTCTCGCGCGTTCAGAAACGCACGAAGCCTGCCAGCCCGCAGAACGTCATGCCGGCCAAGAACAGCGCGAACACCGTCTCCCGTGCCGGATTCAGGCGGCGCTCAACACGCACGCGGAGACGTTCAGGTTGGTAGTGGCGGCGGCGCGTTCGAGCAGGGCTGGTCGGCCGGATCGACGCGAATCT
>QHBV01000094.1:4891-7142 GCA_003244035.1 Solirubrobacterales bacterium
GCGCCGTGGGTCATCAGGCCCCCCACCTCCGTGACCAGCCCCTTGATCGCGACGAACAAGGGCGACCAGCTGGGGTCCGTGTAGGCCGTCACCAGTATGTCGCCGGCTTCGAGGTCGGCCTCCGTCATGTCGAGGATGACGCGGGCTCGTCCCTCGATGGTCCCGCCAGAAACCGGTAGGCCGATCAGTGCGCCGGTTGGCACGTCGTCGCGTCTGTAGGCCCCGGCGATGACCTCGCCTTCCGACGTGAGCACGCGGGGCGGTGTGAGCGCTTGGTAGGACCTGTACGCGTGCTTACGCTGGGAGATCAGCTGATCATCCACCTCGTTTGTGCGCACGACCTCGCCGAGCTCCTGGAAAGTGAGGTAGAAGATGTCCCCCTCCTCAGCGAGCACGTCGGCCTGGACGAGGCGCTCGGCTTCTTTCAGCAGGGCCTGCTTGTAGACGAAGTAGCGGCTGACGATGCCGTACTTCGGATACTCCCGATAGCCGATGAACGTCCGGACGCGGTCGATCATTCGCTTTGCCTCTTCGGCCTTCTGCTCTCCGCCCGGCAGGGGCCGTAGGCGCTCCAGCAGGTCCTGCTCCTTTTCCCAGGCCTCCTGCCGTCCTTGCTCGAAACGCCGCTGACCTGCGCCTGACTCGAAGTTCCTGATGTTCCCGACAAGCAGCGGCACGAGGGTGGAGGGGCGTTCGCGCCAACGAGGCCGCGTGATGTCGATCTCGCCGACGCAGCGCATGCCGTACCTGTCGAGGTAGGCCCGGATGCTCTCTCGCGCTTCCGGCCCGCCGGCGAGCTCGGTCAGGTGGTCCAGGAAGTCCTCGTCCTCGACGTGTTCCAGGAACGCCACGATCTCTGGAAACGGGCGGATCACATCTGCAACCTCCAGGAGCGCCAGCCCCATCTCCGACGTGATGTTCCCCGGGGCAGATCGCGTCAGTGTGTCGGCCGCGTTCTTCTCGCCCAGCCACGCCTCGAACAGCTGGTTGAGCCCCCACGTGGCCTCCATCGCGGCCATGATCACCTGATGGCTCTGCGGATCGAACAGGAGCCGCTTCAGCTCCTGGATGTCGGCCAGGATGAAGTCGAGCAGCGCGGTTCCGGACTTCCTCCGGATGCAGCGCTTCATGGCGGCGATGGAAGCCTGGCTGCGCCCGATCAGCTCGGCGACGATAGCTGGATCGGTCTCGATCGGGGCGGGCGCGCCGCCAGGCGGCGGCCCCCCAGGGCCGTCGTCCGGGATCGAAGGGATGAAGTCGCCGCGTTCGAGGATGGTCTGCAGCGCGTCCGCGATCAGCGGATCGGACTTCCCAAGGGCCTCCAGGACGCCTGCGCGGCTCCTCGGCGACGCCAGTCTCTGGGCGACGTCGACGAACAGCCTCCCACCTGCCTCGTACATGCGCGGGAGGGCGGTGAGCTGGAAGAGGGACAGCCCGAGGGGCCTCATGGGGTCGGTCATCATCTGCTGATGACCGACGGAGACGTAGACGTGGTTCTCTCCGTCGCCGGCCGCGGGGATGGGGAACAGCGTGGTGATCGGCCGGCTCTGGACGATCGCGAAGCCATCGTCGGCCAGGCACCATTCGATGTCCTGGGGACGGCCGAAGTGCGCTTCAACGCGCCGGCCCAGCTGCGCGAGACGCACGACCTCCGTATCCGTCAGTGCGGGCTGCCCCTGCCGCTCGGCCTCGATCGTCTGCTCGTGTGTCCCGCTCGCCGGCGAGGCGTGGATGGGGAGCTGCTTGATGGCGACAGCCTTGGCGATGACTTCGCCGTCCCGCACCTTGTACGCGTCGGGGTTGACCAGGCCGGAGACCAGGGCCTCGCCGAGGCCGAAGCTGGCCTCCACGTAAGCGACCTGCCGGTTTGACGAGACCGGGTCGGCCGTGAACAGGACGCCGGCCGCCTGCGGGACGACCATCTGCTGCACGACGACGGCCATCTGGACCTTCCGGTGGTCGAAGCCGTTGCGCAGGCGGTAGGTCACGGCCCGCTCGGTGAACAGCGAGGCCCAGCACCGGCTGACTTGCAGGAGGATCGCCGCCGGACCCACGACGTTCAGGTAGGTGTCGTACTGGCCCGCGAAGGAGGCAGTCGGCAAGTCCTCCGCCGTCGCGCTGGATCGGACGGCGTAGGCGGCTTGCTCGCCGAGCCGGGCGATCGAGCGGGTGATCGCCGACGCCAGATTTTCAGGGATGGCGCTCCCTTCGAGCGCCCGGCGGATCTCCGCGCTGAGCGCTCGTATCGCCT
>QHBV01000095.1 GCA_003244035.1 Solirubrobacterales bacterium
GAGCGCCAACACCAGTCCAACGGCCGGTTCACAACTCGGTAACACCTGAGCGCCTCCCTGCGCAGAGACTCCCCTCGACATCGAGCGAAGGAGATGACTTTGAGTACACGTCGCATCAGCGCGGTCGCTCTCGTGGTGGCCGCATCCGTCGGGCTCGCAGCGTGCGGCTCGAGCTCCAGCAGCTCGAGCTCGGGGTCGGGGTCCTCGAGCTCTGGGTCGGGAACCTCCAGCTCCGGCAGCAGCGGTGGCTCGGCGAGCATCAGCGGCGCCGGCTCGACGCTCGCCGCCCCGATCTACCAGCAGTGGGGATCGAACCTGAAGGGCCAGGGCCTGACGGTCAACTACAACCCGGTCGGATCGGGAGCGGGGATCGCCCAGCTCCAGGCCGGCACCGTCGACTTCGCGGGGAGCGATCCGCCCGAGAAGCCGGCGGAGATCACGGCGGGGAAGGGCACGGTTGCGATGTTCCCGACCGCGTTCGGAGGGATCACGGTCTCCTACAACCTCGCCGGCGTCAGGAGCGGCCTCAAGCTCGACGGCAAGACGATCGCCGACATCTACCTCGGCAAGATCAAGACCTGGAGCCACCCGGAGATCAAGGCACTCAACCCCGGCGTCAAGCTCCCGAGCAGCTCGATCACCGTCGTGCACCGCTCGGACGCCTCGGGCACGACCAAGGGGTTCGCGACCTTCCTATCCGACTACAACCCGGCGTGGACGGCCGCGGCCGGCAAGCCCGACAAGACCGTCAAGTGGCCGACCGGCACCGGCGCCCAGGGCAACTCCGGGGTCGCTGCCGCGGTCAAGCAGACCTCGGGTGCGATCGGCTACGTCGAGCAGGCCTACGCGCTGCAGAACAACTTCACCTACGCGGCGGTGAAGAACAGCACCGGGAGCTACGTGCTGCCGACGCTGGCGGCGACCTCGGCGGCGGCGGTTGGGATCAAGGTCCCCGCCAACCTGGCCATCTCGACGATCAACTCACCCAACGCGACGGCGTATCCGATCGTCTCGCAGACGTTTCTGATCGTCTACAAGGACATGTGCAAGGCGGGGGTCACGCAGTCCGCGGCCTCCGGCGTCAAGAAGTTCATCGCGTACGGGCTGGGGGCCGGGCAAGCGGTCGAGAAGCAGCTCTCCTACGGGCCGCCTCCGTCGGGCCTGATCGCAAGGGAGCAGACCCAGTTGAACAGCCTGACCTGCAACGGCTCGCCGCTGTCGTAAGGACGGTCGGTGGAGGCAAGCGCCACCACCCCGGCTGGCGGCGACCGCTCGATGCTCGAGCGGTCGCCGCTGCATCGTCTTCCCGATCAGGTGCTGCACTGGGGCCTCAGCGCCCTTGCCGCCGGGGTCCTGATCCTGATCGGGTACTTCTTCGTGCGCTTGATCGGCCAGTCCTCGACCGCATTCGGCCACATCGGCATATTTCACTTCTTCTTTCGCAACAATTACGACGTCTCGCAGCTGCAGCAGGGCGCCGCCTGCACCACCGCATCGAGCGCCACCTGCACGTTCGGCGCATGGCCGCTGATGCTCGGGACGCTGATCACCGCTGGGATCGCGCTCGTGATCGGCGTGCCGGTCGCAGTCGCGACGGCGCTCTACCTGACCGAGCTGTGTCCGCGGCGCGCCCGCACGCCGCTGTCGTTGCTGGTGGACCTGCTCGCGGCCGTGCCCTCCGTGGTGTACGGGCTGTGGGGCGTGTTCGTCCTGATCCCGCACCTGAAGGGCTTTCAGCAGTCGCTCGCGGGCACGTTCTCATTCATCCCGTTCGTGAGTGGGTCCGTCGCGGGGCCGAGCTACTTCGTCGCAGGGCTGATCCTCGCGATCATGATCCTCCCGATCGTCTCGGCGATCGCCCGCGAGGTGATCGCGACGGTGCCTCCAGAGCACAAGGAGGCGGCGCTCGCGCTCGGCGCGACGCGCTGGGAGATGATCCGGACCGCAGTGCTCCCGTACTCGCGCCCGGGGATCACCGGCGGTGCGATGCTCGGGCTCGGCCGCGCAATCGGCGAGACGATCGCGGTTGTGCTCGTGATCGGCAACTCGCCGACGCTCGGGCACTCGGTCTTCCAGCAGGGCTACACGCTTGCGGCCGTGATCGCGAATGAGTTCGGCGAGGCCGCCTCGACGCCCGTGCAAAAATCCGCGCTGTTCGCCGCCGGCCTGGTCCTGTTCGTGCTCACGCTGCTGGTCAATGTCGTCGCGCGCAACTACGTGGTCCGGGGGACGCGCGGCAAGCGCACGGCCGGCGACATCATGACGCCCCAGACGGAGGCCGCGTGAGCGACACCGCTCTGCCGCCAATCAGCGCTCGGCGCCGGCGCACCGACCGGATCATGCGGGGCCTGCTCGCGGTTCTGACGGCCATCGCCCTGGTGCCGCTGTTCCTCGTCGTCTACTACCTCTTGCACAAGGGTCTCGGCGCATGGAGCGGAAGATTCTTCACGACCGACCCCAACGGGAACTTCCTCGGTTACCCCGGCGGGATCCGCAGCGCGATTCTCGGCACGCTGGAGATCGTCGCGCTCGCGACCGCGATCTCGGTCCCGGTCGGGATCGGCGTCGCGCTGTGGCTGACCGAGTACGGCAAGGGCTCGCGCTTTGCCAGCGTCGTGCGCTACTTCGTCGACGTGATGACTGGGGTACCGTCGATCGTGTTCGGCCTGTTCGTCTACGTCGTGCTCGTGCTGGGTCACATCGGCGGAGGCTTCACCGGCTGGAAGGGCTCGATTGCGCTGGCGCTGTTGATGGCGCCGATCGTGATCCGCTCCTCCGAGGTCGTGCTGCTGCTCGTGCCGGGGAGCCTGCGGGAGGCGGCGCTAGCGCTCGGCGCGCCGCGCTGGCGGGTGATCACCAGGGTCGTGTTGCCGACATCGCTCTCCGGGCTCGTCACGGGCTCGCTGCTTGCGATTGCGCGGGGAGCAGGGGAGACCGCGCCGCTCCTGTTCACTGCGTTTGGCGTCTACGCCGCGACCGCCGACGTCACGCAGCCGATGAACGCGCTGCCGCTGCAGATCTTCGGCGACATCAAGTCCCCGCAAAACGCCTTGGTAACAAGGGCTTGGGGTGCGGCGCTTACGCTCGTGGTGATGATCCTCCTGCTCAACCTGGTGGCGCGCTTCGCATCCCGAAGGAGCCGCCTGACATGATCCCCCCCGAAACCACGAGCACGGAGACCGTCGACGTGTCAACCGCCGATACCCCCGCGGAGCAGGAGCGACCCTCGGAGACCGAGCCACGCCAGCAGGCGCCGGTCACGCGGGCAGGTCACAACATCGTGCTCGAGGACCTGCACGCTTACTACCGCGAGCAGCACGCCGTCAAGGGCATCGGGATCGAGTTCCCCGCACACGAGGTCACGGCGATCATCGGGCCCTCGGGCTGCGGCAAGTCGACGATGGTGCGGTGCATCAACCGGATGCACGAGGAGATCCCGGGCGCGCGCGCGGAGGGCAGCGTCAAGCTCGACCAGCTCGACCTGTACGCACCGGGGGTCGATGTCACCTCGGTGCGCCGGTTGATCGGGATGGTCTTCCAGAANNCCAACCCGTTCCCGACGATGTCGATCTTCGACAACGTAGCCGCGGGCCTGCGGCTGACCGGCACACGCGGCGAGAACCTGCGCGAGCGCGTCCACAAGGCGCTGCGCGCGGTCGGACTGTGGGGCGAGGTCAAGCACCGGCTCGAGGAGCCGGGGATCGGGCTCTCCGGCGGCCAGCAGCAGCGGCTGTGCATCGCGCGGACAATCGCGGTCGAGCCCGAGGTGATCTTGATGGACGAGCCCTGCTCGGCGCTGGACCCGGTCGCCACCCTCAAGATCGAGGAGCTGATCGACGAGCTCAAGGACCGCTACACGATCGTGATCGTCACCCACAACATGCAGCAGGCGGGGCGCGTGTCGAACACGACCGCGTTCATGCTCGACGGCGAGCTGGTCGAGCACGGCCCGACTACGGAGATCTTCACCAGGCCCAAGGACGAGCGCACCGAGCGCTACGTCACCGGGAAGTTCGGGTAGGCCCGTGCAGGAGACCAGGCACCACTTCCGCGAGGCGCTCAAGGAGCTCGAGCGCCAGGCGCTCGGCGGTCTGGACATGGTGACCAACGCGCTCGACCGCGCGCTCGAGGCGATCAGCTATCAGGACGTCGAGCTCGCGGCGATGGTCGTCGCCGACGACGACCGGATCGACGGGCGCTACCTGGAGGTCCACCAGGGCATCCTGTCGCTGCTCGCCCGGGAGGCGCCGGTCGCCGGCGACCTGCGGGTCGTGGCGGCACTGCTGCACGTGATCCGCTGCGTCGAGCGGATGGGCGACCAGTGCGTGAACATCGCCAAGCTCGTGCCGCTCTCGGGCTACGAGGCGCCCAAGGACAAGGACATCCTCGACGCGATCGAGCGCATGGGCCAGCTGGCACGCTCGCAGGTCGCCCAGGCCAAGGAGTCCTTCACGACGCGCAACGCGGAGCTCGCCCAGGACCTCGTGCGTCAGGACGCCGAGATCAACCGGCTCAACCGTGAGATCTTCAGGCGTGCGGTCGAGGTCGGCGACAACCTCGACGTCCGCGAGTGGGCAATGTTCATGATCCTCGTCGCGCGCTGCCTCGAGCGCGTCGGCGACAACACCGTCGACATCGCCGAGCAGACCGTGTTCGTCGTCACCGGCCTGTTTCGCGAGCTGTCCGACGCATCAGCGCCGCCGGCCGCTCGCGCCTGATCTGAGCAAGGGCCCGCAGACGCGGTCGGAGCTATGGGTCGGCGTCGAGTGTCGCCACTCTCGGCACGCGCCCCGCGCTGAGCAGCCGCTGTAAGGCTCCCGGGGCTCGTTTGAGGTAGCGATCGAGGAAGGCGATCGTGACACGCTCGACGACGCCCAGCTCTGGCTCTTGCGACGTGTAGGGAGGCAGGTGGCCTGCGCCCAGCAGTTGCAGCAGGTACTTCGGGGCGGGAGCGCTGTCGTAGAAGGCCCTCGTGAAGCTCGGCGGGTTGATGGTGTCGGCCGTGCCCTGCGTCGCTAGCAGCGGCGGTCCTCCGGGAGCGACCTGGAAGCCCGCGACCCCCGGGATCTCGGCGCCTGAGAGAATCATCGCGGCGCCGACGCGCGGGTCGCGGAAGGCGGGGTCGTAGGCGACGGCGAGGGCTGTGTCTCCGCCATCGGACTGGCCTGAGACCGCGATCTGCCGGGGAGCGATCAGGCCGCTGAGCGGGCCGGATGACGCACCCGCGACAGCCAGCACGCGAGAGATGACCATCCGCATATCGGCGGGCTGGTTTGGCAGGTCGGACTCGTTCGGCCCTCCAGGAGCATTGACGTTGGCCAGTGGAAAGACCGGAGCGGCCACGACGTACCCTGCTCGTGCCCAGGCTCGCAGCAGACGGGCGTAGGGCCCCGGTGCCTCCGCGAAGCCGTGTCCGAAGATGATCAGCGGGAACGGGCCCGCGTCGCGAGCGGGGTGCGCACCCTGAACATCACCACCGCTATCCGGCCCCAACGCCGGGTAGCGCACGTACGTCACTAATGTCCGCGGGACGGCTTGGCCATTTGGCAGCCTGATCGTACGGGTGCCGTCGACGAGCCGCATCACCGTCAGCCCGACGGCGAATGGCGCGGATGGTCGCGATCGCGTGGTTGCTGTCGAGACGCTCGCGCCCGACGAGGTGTGGGCGGGCGAGCGAGGTTGTCTGCCGCCTCGGCCCGCGCTCGTCAGTACGTGGTGTGATGTGACAGCCGGCGAGTTCGGTCTGCCGGCGACGATCGCGGCCGTGAGCCCACCACCGAGCCCCACGACCAGCGCGAGCACCAGCCACCGCCGGCGTCGCAGGGCACGTCTGCGCCTTGCTCGCTCGCGCGGGGCTCGCCGCCGATGGGCTTCCCGGGTAGGCGCGGAGGTGCTTTCGGGAGGGTCCGGAGTCGACATCAGGCATCGGCAAACGCGGGCGGATGAGCGGAGTCTCACCGCCGCTTTAGCCGCCGGAGACCGGGTGGGCGTCCAATAGAGCTTACGTGCGGAAGGACGAACCATTGCCTTGGCAGAACATTGCAGCTTCAGATCCAGCGGTGAGCCCCGCGCCCCCGGCGTGTCCCCCCCGGACTCGAACCAGCGACCGTCATCGCCTCTTCTGGCGCCGATCGAAGGGCTGGGACGCTCACGTCCGCGACCTCGAGCAGCTGGCGGATACGCCCGGGTTCCTCCGCCTACGCCAGGAGATCATCGCGCTCGCCCGTCTGAACCCAGACGATCGCGCGCTCGACATCGGCGCTGGAACCGGGCTGCTCACGCTCGCAGCGGCGCCCCAGGTCCGGCACGTGTGCGCGCTGGACATCTCGCTCGCGATGTGCCGCCATCTCGAGGCCACGCTTGTCCGTGATGCGATCACGAACGTCGATGTGGTTGCGGGCGAGGCCACCGATCTCCCGCTGGCGGACGGATCTGTCGAGGTGGTGCTGTCCAACTACTGCTTCCATCACCTGAGCGATGCTGACAAGCGCCGAGCGCTGAACGAGGTCGGCCGGGTGCTGCGCCCGGGGGGATACCTGGTGATCGGGGACATGATGTTCCGCGTTGGCATTGCCGATGCCCGCGGTAGAGCGGTGATCGCGCACTTTGCCGGCAAGATGCTGCGGCGCGGGCCGATGGGCGTCGTGCGATTGCTGAAGAACGGGCTCCGAGTGTTGAGCGGCCGCGGAGAGCATCCCGCCGGCGTCGACTGGTGGAGGCGTGCACTCGAGGATGCGGGCTTCGCCGAGGTTGCGGTGCGGACGCTCGACCACGAGGGGGGTATTGCGTTCGCGCGCTGGAACGGGTGAGCCGTGTTGCTCGCTCGCGACTCGCCGCTCAAGGGTGAATGATCCGCCGGAAGTGTCGGAAGAAGCGCCCGACGCGACCGTGTCCGCGGCTGCCCAGCGCAGTCGCCCCGAGCAGGATCACGAACACGCCGGCGACCAGTGCCAAGCCGGCGAGCAGGACCGGCCAGTGTCGCTGCAGGAACTCGCGGCCGGCCGTGAGCAGCCGCTCGGCCTGATCGCCGGCGAACGTGAGCGTCCCGATGATTCCCAGCAGCGGCGCCACGAAGCAGAGGTTGAACAGCACCAGCAGCACCGTCTGGCGCACCGGGTCGAGCCCGGAGCCGACGATTGCGGCGATCACCGCGAAGTACGGAAACGCGGTCGGGAGCTCGACGGCGGTGATCGTCGCCCCCAGCACCAGGCTCGACTTGCCCTCCTGGAAGTTCGGTGGGTCGCGGTCCGAGAGGTGGGCGCGATGCCGCCACAGCAGCGCCGCGGCGGCCAGCATCGCCACCCCCGCGACCACCTCGAGGATGCTTCTCGCCAGGCGGCCGGGGTGCGGGACGAGCGAGAGCACGAGCTGGCCCGGTCCGAGCGCGATCGCGAGGCCACCAACGAGATACACGGCAAAGACCGCGATCGTGAACTCGCTCACCCGCCGCTGGGCACGCTCACCGGACGCGAGGTACAGCGCCGGCGCGATCGTGGTCGGGTTCAGGGAGTCCGCGAGTCCGATCGAGACGACGAGGCCGATCAGGCGGAGCATTGGTCAATTGTCACGCGAAGTGGAGCTCCTCGCCCTCGTCGTCGGCCACGGGCTGCTCGCAGGTTGGGCACCACCACCGCGCCTGGATCGGTGTGCCGCAGGCAGCGTGCCTCGGCGCCGATGCGCCCTCGGCGTTGCGCGCTCCCCAGCCGGCGAGCAGCCGCAGCGCGCCCGCCAGCTCCTGCCCCGCCGCACTCAGCTCGTAGACGAAGCGCGGAGGCCGTTGCGTGTATGGCCGGGCTACGACCAGCGCGTTGCGTTCCAGTGCACGTAGCCGCTGGCTGAGCACGTTCGGCGCGATCCCCCGCACCTCTTCCTGCAGCTCGCCGAAACGGCGTGGCGCATCGAGTAGCGCGGCCACCACCAGCAGCGTCCAGCGATCGCCGATCGCGGCGAGCGCGTCCGCGAGCGGCGAGCGCAGGCGATTCCCCGGCGAGCGCGGGCGATGCTCGGTCCCGGTCTCGGAGGCGGCTTGCTCGGGCCATTCGTCCATCCCCGGTGAATAGTACGGACGATCCCCCCTGATAAGGTAGTGACTTGCACATTGCAAGTAACAACCTGGACGCGGTCAGAGGAGTGAGGCCAATGACGTTGCTCGACCCCCGGAGACGCCGATGACTCTGCTCGAAGAGCTCGAAGCGACGATTCACGCGGCCGCCGAGCAGACGGGACCGGCGGTGGCCGGCCTTGGCCAGGGCTGGGGCGTCGGCTCGGGAGTGGTGATCGCCCCCGGCCGCGTGCTCACCAACGCCCACAACCTGCGCGATCAGGAGACCACCGTGACGCTCGCCGACGGCCGGCGCGAGTCCGCGCGCGTCGCGGGCACCGACCCCGACCTCGATATCGTGGTCCTGGCCGTCGATACGGCCGAGATCGAGCCCGTCGAGTGGCCCCGGGAGGATCCGCAACCGGAGATCGGGCACGCGGTTCTCGCGCTCGGCAACCCAGGCGGGCGTGGCCTGCGGGCCACGCCCGGTTTCGTCTCGTCCACCGCACGCAGCTTCCGCGGTCCCCGAGGCCGTCGGATCGCGGGCGCGATCGAGCACACGGCGCCTATGCCGCGGGGCTCCTCCGGCGGTCCGCTGCTCGACCGCGCCGGCCGCCTGCTCGGAATCAACACGGTGCGCGTCGACGGCGGCCTGATCCTTGCGATCCCCGCCGACGCGAGCCTGCGCGAGCGCGTGCAGGCGCTCGGCCGCGGTGAGGCTCCCGAGCGCGCGCGCCTCGGGGTGGCGATCGCCCCGCCAAGGGTCGCCAAGCGGCTGCGGCGCGCGGTCGGCCTGCCCGACCGCGACGGCGTGCTCGTCCACGCGGTGCAGGAGGACAGCGCGGCGGCCCAGGCGGGGGTACAGCGCGGCGACCTGATCGTCGCGGCCGGCGAGCAGCAGATCGACCGCGTCGACGCACTCTACGAGGCCATCGACGGGGCACGCGCCGAGGGCCGGCTCGAGTTGCACATCGTCCGCGGTACCGAGGATCGCACCGTCTCGGTCTCCTTCTGAGCTCTGAGCGATGATCGCCGAAGCCGAAGCCCGCGAAGCGCACGCTCTCGACGCCTACTCGCGTGTCGTTGTCGAGGTCGCGGAGCGCCTCGCGCCGAGCGTCGCGAACCTCCGGGTGATGCGGCGCAGCCGCGGCGGCCAGGTGCCCGCCGGCGCTGGGAGCGCGGTGGCGCTGACGCCCGACGGATTCCTGCTCACCTCCGCGCACGTGGTCGCGGCGAGCGCCGGCCCCGCATCGTCGGGCACCGGCAGGGCCTCCTTCGTCGACGGCCGCGAGTTCAGCTTCCGCGTGGTCGGCGCCGACCGGCTCTCCGACCTCGCCGTGCTGCGTGCCGACGGCGGCGGACTCGTCCCCGCCGAGCTGGGCGAGGCCGAGCACCTCAAGGTCGGCCAGCTCGTGGTCGCGATCGGCAACCCCAACGGGTTCGCCGGCTCGGTGACCGCCGGCGTCGTCTCCGCGCTCGGCCGCTCGCTGCCGGCCCGCGCCGGCCGGACGCTGCGCTACATCGACAACGTGATCCAAACCGACGCGGCGCTCAACCTAGGCAACTCGGGCGGCGCGCTGGCCGACAGCTCGGCGCGAGTGGTGGGCGTCAACACGGCGGTCGCCGGCGTCGGCCTCGGGCTCGCCGTGCCGGTCAACGCCGCGACCCGTCAGATCATCGGCGCGTTGATGCGCGATGGCCGCGTACGCCGCGCGTACGTCGGGATCGCCGGCGGCTCGCGGCCGCTCCCCCCGAAGGCGCGTGCCAGTCTGGCCGGGACAGGCCCCAGCCAGAGCGCGCGTGCGGGCGGGGTCGAGATCGTCGAGGTTGCGCCCGGCAGCCCCGCCGAGCGGGCCGGGCTCCGAGCCGAGGACCTGATCGTCGAGCTCGACGGCCGAGCCGTGCAACGCGTCGAGGACGTCCAGCGCGTCTTGACGCACGAGGCGATCGGCCGCACCTGGCCGATCCGGGTCCTGCGGGGCGAGCGGTGGCTCGCGCTCGAGCTCTCGCCCGTGGAGCTCGCCGAGTAGCCCACCGCCTACCGCCCGTGTAGCTCGCGGAGCGGCTACACTCACGGTTGGCGCCGGGCGGCGTTCATCGACACGCCCGCATCCGGCGACCAGACCTGATCCCGACCCGGGAAGCGCGTTTAAGACCCATGGCCCGTGGAGACGTCCGGATCGCTGCGACTCTCGCCTGTGAAGAGTGCAAGCGCCGGAACTACCAGACGAACAAGAGCAAGCGCAACAACCCTGAGCGGCTGCAGCTGCGCAAGTACTGCCGGTGGTGCAGACGCCACACCGCGCACCGCGAAACGCGCTAGCTGGCGGGGCGCTCGGTGGCTCGCAACCGCAAACGCGCAAAGGAGCGGCGCGCCCGGCACCCGCAGCCGGTCGTCAGCGGCCGCAGTGAGCCGGCCATCAGCGATCGCCCTGAGCCGGCCATGAGCCATCGCCCCGAGCCGGCCGCGAGCGACCGCCCAGAGCCATCCCCGGCCCCCGATCCGCTCGCGCACGCCGCCCCCGATTCCGAGCTGGCGGAGGCACAGCTGGCGCTCGGGCGCCCTGATGAGGAGGAGGGGGACGAGCTTCAGCCCGCGACTGGCGACGGAGGCGACGTCGACAACGGCGACCGCGCAGGTGGCTCTGACGGAGTGGGGGACGGCGGCGGGCCCCCGGACCCCCCCGGCGGCGAGCTGGCGGTGCCGGCTGCGCCGCTCCCGGCCGCCCCGCTGCGAGCTGGCAACCGGCTCGTCACCTTCGTCCAGGGAAGCTGGCGCGAGCTGCAACGGGTACAGTGGCCTGACCGCCGCCAGGTGATGCAAGCCACCGGGGTCGTGATCGGGTTCGTGATCGTGGCAGGCGCGTTTCTCGGCCTGGCCGACACGATCGCCGGCAAGCTCGTCACTCTGATTCTCAAGTGAGCGCGCAGCGCGAACGGTTAAGCGAAGCCGGAGGCTGAGCGTTATTGTCAAGAACGCGGGGCGGGACGCCCCGCGGAGGAGCCCAATGTTCCGCTGGTACGTCGTCAACACATACTCAGGCCACGAAAACAAGGTCAAGCACAACCTCGAGCACCGTGTGGTGTCGCTCGGGCAGCAGCGGGCCGTGCGCCAGATCGTTGTCCCGACGGAGTCCGTCTCGGAGATGAAGGACAACCAGAAGGTGACGGTCGAGAAGCGGACGATGCCCGGATACGTGCTCGTCAACATGGACCTGAACGAGGACTCGTGGTCGCTGGTGAAGGGCACTCCCGGCGTGACCGGCTTCGTCGGGGCGTCGAACGAGCCGGTCCCGCTGACGCAAGTCGAAGTCGACAGGCTGCTGCACAAGGAGACTGCCGAGCGCCGGCCCAGCCGCGCCCAGTTCTCGATTGGCGAGTCGGTCAAGGTGATATCCGGGCCGCTGTCGGATTTCTCCGGGGAGATCTCGGAGGTCAACGACGACGCCCAGCGGCTGAAGGTGCTGGTCTCGATCTTCGGCCGCGAGACGCCGGTCGAAGTCGCGTTCGACCAGGTCAAGAAGGTTTAGGGGGCCGCTTGCGCGGCCCTGTGGTTACGCTCTCGGAACACCAATGGCAAAGAAAGTACTGACCCAGATCAAGCTCCAGGCGGTTGGCGGCCAGGCGAGCCCGGCGCCGCCGGTCGGCCCCGCGCTCGGCCAGCATGGCGTCAACATCATGGAGTTCGTCAAGGCGTTCAACTCCCAGACGCAGTCCGACATCGGCACCGTGATCCCGGTCGTGATCACGGTCTACGAGGATCGCTCGTTCACGTTTGTGACCAAGAGCCCGCCGGCGGCGGTGCTGATCAAGCAGGCGCTGTCGCTCGAGAAGGGCTCGGCCGAGCCGCACCGCGATAAGGTTGCCACGATCACGCGGGACCAGCTCGGTGCGATCGCCGAGAAGAAGATGAAGGACCTAAACGCGCACGACATCGACGCCGCCGCCAAGATCATCGCCGGCACCGCCCGCTCGATGGGCGTGGACGTGGTCGGATGACGAGCGCCTGGAGACACTGCTGATGGCCAAGCACGGCAAGGCATACGCGGACGCCAAGCAGCGCCTGGACCGCGAGCGCGAGTACCCGCCTGCGGAGGCGATCGCGTTGGTCAAGCAGCTCGGGCGCGCGAAGTTCGACGAGTCGGTCGAGGTCCACGTCCGCACCGGGCTCAACGTGCGCCACGCCGATGAGCAGCTGCGTGGGACGATCGCGCTGCCAAACGGCGTGGGCAAGGACGTGACGATCGCCGTCTTCGCCAGGGGGGACAAGGCCGGCGAGGCGCTCGACGCGGGCGCCGACGTGGTCGGCGCGGAGGATCTCGCCGAGAAGATCCAGAACGGCTTCGACGACTTCGACGTGGCGATCGCGACCCCCGACCTGATGCCGGTCGTCGGCCGTCTGGGCCGCATCCTCGGGCCGGCGGGAAAGATGCCGAACCCCAAGGTCGGCACGGTCACCGTCGACGTCGCCCGGGCGGTGCAGGAGTCCAAGGCTGGGAAGGTCGAGTACCGCACCGACCGCAACGCGATCGTGCACCTGGTGATCGGCAAGCGCGAGTTCGACGAGCGCCGCCTGCTCGAGAACTACGCTGCCGTGATCGAGGAGCTGATCCGCGCCAAGCCGTCGGCCGCCAAGGGCCGCTACATCCGCACGGTCACGTTCGCGACTACGATGGGCCCGGGCGTGAAGGTGGACCCGGCTCGCACCCGCGACATCGTCGAGGAGCCGGTGGCCGCGTAGACTGACCCCTCGAGCCCAAGACCTCCGGCCGCGAGCGCCGCGTAAGCCCGGAGCAGGTTGACATGAACAGAGACCAGAAAGCAGCCGTCATAGAAGAGCTCGCCGGGCAGATCCAGGCCGCCGAGGCGATCTTCGCTGTCGATTACCGGGGACTGTCGGTCGCACAGGCGGCCGAGCTGCGTGCCAACCTGCGCGAAGCCGGCGCGAGGCTCCGGGTCGTCAAGAACTCGCTGACCGAGCGGGCCGCCGACCAGGCCGGCGCGCCGGCTCTGAAGCCGCTGCTGCAGGGGCCGACCGCGCTCGCGCTGGTCCATGGCGACGGGGCGCTCGCCGCCAAGACGCTGAGCGACACGGGGCGCAGGCTTCGCATCCTCGAATTCAAGGGCGGCATGATGGGCGGCGCCGCGCTGAGCGGGGACGAACTGCGCTCGATCGCGCGCCTGCCCGCCCGAGATGTTCTGAACGCCCAGCTCGCCGGCACGATCGCGGCGCCGCTGACGGGACTCGTCCGGGGCCTGAACGCGCTGATCGCGGGGCTGGCGATCCAGTTGCGACAGATCGCCGAAAACCGCTTAGGGCCCGACGCCCCCTCACTGACTTCGTCGCGGACCCCTGAACCCAAGGAGCAAGCATGACCACAACCCAAGAATGGATCGACGAGCTCAAGGCGATCTCGGTGCTCGAGCTGTCCGAGCGCATCAAAGCGCTCGAGGAGGCCTTCGGCGTCTCGGCCACGGCTGTCGCCGCGGCGGCTCCGGCCGGCGGCGGGGGCGCCGCGGACGGCGCCGGCGAGGAGGTCGAGGAGCAGAGCGCGTTCGACGTCGTGCTGACGGCGCCGGGCGAGAAGAAGATCCAGGTGATCAAGGTCGTNNGCCAAGGCGCTCGTCGACGAGGCTCCCAAGGCGATCAAGGAGGGCGTCGACCGGCCCGAGGCGGACAAGCTCAAGGCCGACCTCGAGGAGGCCGGCGGCAGCGTCGAGCTGAAGTAGCGGCGGTGCCCCGGCTCAGCTGAGCCGAGGCGGCAGGCCGAAACGCCCGAACACGTCATCGACCTTGGAGGCATCGACGGGCTCGTCCGGGTAGCGCTCGAATGCCTCGCGGTCGCGGGGCTCGGCGGAGCGGGCGATGAACGCGGTCACGTCGCTGAACTGGCTCCCGCGCAGGCTCAGCACGTTGAGCGCGAACGGGCGGTAGCTCTCATCCTCGGCGCTCCAGGCGTAGAAGCCGAGCGCCGGCTGACCGTTCGCGGTGGTGCGCTGCACCCGCCAGCGCCAGGCACCCGACAGCGGCCAGCCCGCCGCCCACACCGCGATCGCCTCACGGCCCCGGTACCAGCTCGCCAGCGGCGGCATCGCGAACGTCGCATCCTGCGCCAGCATTGCCGCAAACGCCTGCACGTCGCAGCGCTCCCACGCGTCCACGTAGCGGTCGACGAGATCGCGCACCGACTCGTCGCCGAGCGCACGCAGGGTCGCCTGCTGGCTCTGGGCGGGAACGCGCTCGTCCACCGCGGCGCGCGCGCGCTGCAGGGCGCTGTTGACCGCGGGGACCGTCGTCTGCAGCGACTGCGCGACCTCCTTGGCGGAGAAGCCGAGCACCTCACGCAGGATCAGCACCGCGCGCTGGGTGGCGGGCAGGTGCTGTAGCGCCGCGATGAACGCGAGCTCGACACTCTCGCGGCGCTCGTAGGAGGCCTCCGGCGCGGCGAGCCCGTCCTGGACGCCGAGGATTTCGTCCGGGTAGGGCTCGATCCAGACCGATTCGACGAGCGGCTCGCCCGGTCCGACATGGGGATCGGTGGCGGGGCCATAGTCGATCGGGAGCACCCGCTTGGGCCGCTTCGCGATCTGGTCCAGGCAGCTGTTCGTCGCGATCGTGTAGAGCCAGGAGCGCAGCGAGCTGCGGCCCTCGAACCTCGCCACCCCGCGCCAGGCGCGAAGCAGCGCGTCCTGCAGCGCATCCTCGGCGTCGTGAACCGATCCCAGCATTCGATAGCAGTGGGCCTGCAGCTCGCCGCGGTGGGGCTCGACCAGATCTCCGAACGCGCTCTGCTCGCCGGCGCGCGCCCGCTCGAGCAGGCGCCGGTCCCGTGCCATCTCGCCTGTCGAAGCCGTCGCCATCGCTCGGTCAGAATAGACCGGCCGGGCGGGCGAAACTGATCGCACCGATGATTTCTGGCGCCTGCGCCGGTCCAATCAGCAGAAGATGAGGCCCGCCGCTCGCAACCCTGTGGTCCACTTGGAGCTGCACACCGGCGATCTCGCGGCCGCTCGCGGCTTCTACGCCGAGCTCTGCGGCTGGCACCCGGAGCCGATCCTCACACCCAACGGGTGCTACCTGGCGCTCGAGCTCGGGGACGGCCTCGGCGGCGGCATCGTCGAATGCCCAACCCAGCGCTCGCTGTGGCTGCCCTACGTCGAGGTGGAGGACATCGACCATGCCACCCACCGTGCCTGCACCCTGGGCGCCTCGGTGCTGCTCGCGCCGCGGGAAGGTCCGGCGGGCTGGCGCAGCGTGGTGGGCACCCCCGCAGGCGGTGAAGTCGCGTTCTGGCAGCCCAAGCGGTGACTTGGTCGGTGCTCCTGCTCCCGCCGGCGCAGCAGCAGCCTCGCGGTGGCGGTCAGCGTCAGCGCATCGAGACAACGCCCGGCGCGAGCAGCGGCCCGGCGGGGGCCTCGCGCCGGCATGCAGACACTCGATGTGGCCGCTCGGGCGGCAGTTGCCTCATCGTCCAGGAGGTGCATACTCGTTCGTGATGAGCCGTCCAGCCCAACTCAGCTTCATGCCGATGCCGCGTGTCCTCGTGCGCTATGACCCGGACGTGCAGCCTCCCGAGGCCACTGGTCCGTTCGAGTTCGGCACCTTCACAGCCTCACTCGCGGGCCACCCGGGTGTCCGCGGCGAGGGCAAAACAGAGCAGGCCGCGCTCGGCGAACTCGCAACACAACTGCGCGACCATACCCACCGCCACGGCGCCAAAGGGCGACTGACCGTGCTAGACCAAGCGCTCACGGCAGCCGCTCGCCTCAGTGAAGGAGACCTGATCACGTATCTCGAGAACCGAGCCGAAGAGCCGGTTCTCTCTCGAACCAGCAGCTAGCGTGGAAGGACACGCGGATGCGGCACGCCCCAGGCAGCCCTCCGCGCTCGACGAGTCGCGCCGAGCCAGCCGCTTTGCCGCTCAAGCAGCCGCGAGCGGTCTGGCCATCTCGTGGCGCTACCGTTCCGGGTGATGACCGCCAAGGAAAAGCTGCGCGAGCGCGTGGAGGCGCTGTCTGAGCGGGAGGCCACCGAGGCCTTGCGGCTACTTGATCAGCGCTCTGACCCGCTGAGCGACCGACTGGACCACGCGCCGGTCGAGGACGAGGAGATCTCCTCAGAGGAGGAGGCCGCCGTCCAGGAGGCCCGCGACGAGCTGGCGGCCAGTGGTGCGCTGATCCCTCACGAGGAGATCAAGCGCGAGCGTCCGGTCGCTAATGCGCGTGCGGGTTGGCTACCTGGACCCCGATGTCGCCGCCAGCGTCGGGCAGTTCGCAACCCCGACGTCCGGCCGTATCCGCGTCAGCGGGCGCGAGGTGCTGGCCTCGACTACACAACCGGGAACGAGCAGCGTGGCGTAGCTGCTCGGCTGAGAAGCCGAGCCCGATGTGGGGCAGGACGTAGGTGAACGTGAAGACCAGCAGCAGGGGCTGCAGGACGATCTGAGCCGCGAACTGGCCGAGCGAGCGCCGGAGTACGCGCAGGTCAGGGTTCAGCAGCCCGAGGAATGCGGATGCCTCAGTCACGAAGCTGTCTCCCGGTGGGGTTGTGAACACGGTCGCGAGGCCGACCGGCTCGACGGAGACGCCGGTCGTGGCGCACGGCCGATTGCACGACCGTGGCGACGGCGTGCTCGCCGCCGTTGGCAAGCACCCGCAGCTGTCCGTCGTCCTCGGTGCTGGCCGACGTCACCTCGGGCAGGTTTGAGAGCTTGGCGCGCAAGTCGGCCGCGTCAGCCCTGAGCCTCAGGGCGATCACGTTCTCCGCGCCGAGCCCGGCCTTCAGGCAAGCCGGCGAGCCCTCCGCGATGATCCGGCCATGGTCGATCACGGCCACGCTGTCGCAGACGCGGTCGGCCTCCTCCATGTCATGCGTGGTCAACAGGCTCGCGACGTCCTGATCGCGCGCAACTCGCGAATCAGCGCCCACAGCAGCTGGCAGTGCAGGTACAGGTTCTCCCAGACCGTGATCGACCGGTCCAGCGTGTTGTGCTGCGGTAGGCACCCTCGCGAGCGGGAGCTGACCCCGCCGCATGCCACCGCCTGCGAGCTGCACCAGGCTGCGGATCTACCAATTCTGACGACGCTGAACGGATGGCGGCCGTCCTCACCCCTCATCCGGACCGCCGGCGTCCAGCAGTCGCGCGATCGCCTGGGCATACGAGCTCAGGTCCTCGAGCCCTTGTGGTAGCGACTCGTGGACGATGCGATCGTCGACCTCCTCGTAGATGTGCACGAGGCGGTTGCGCATCCCCGCGAGCTCCCGCATGCGCTCGGCGAGCTCGCCGTCCAGCGCCGCGTGCTGCTCGAGCACGGTGAAGGCATCGCGGAAGTCCGCCGGCGCCCGCCAGCCCGAGGACGCGATCACGTGGTTGGCGATGTCGATGCACGCCTGCGCGGAGGCCTGCACGAGATACCGTCCCGCGAACGCCGCATCGCCCTCGTAGTCCGCCGATGGGAGATCGCGTAGGGGCGCCAGCCGGTCGCGGTAGGCCGAGAGCGCCTCCAGCAGCCGGCGCACGCGGCCTGGATCGACCATCACAGTCCGTGTCGCGCGACCTGCGCGAGGTAGGCGCGCTCGAGCGCCTTGAGCGTGGGGAGAAAGTCCAGGTACTCCGAACGGGTGCGCACCTCGAACGCGACTCGGGCCGGCTCGTCGGCGGAGAACAGCAGGCGGCCGGTCTGCACGATGTGACCGCGGAGCTCGAGCGTCGCGCGGTCGAGCAGGACCAGATCGAGGTCCGGAACCGCGAGCGCGCGGGCAAGCCCTTGCGCCAGCCGAGCTTGCGCGCGCAGCCCAAGCTCCCGGGTGGGCATCACCGCGATGTCGGCATCACTGTCCGCCCGCGCCTGCCCCGACGCTCGTGAGCCGAACAGGTAAGCGAACCGGGCCCCGGCCGCAGCCAGGACCTGCTCGAGCGAGGCGTCGGCCCGGGTGCTCATCCGCCGCGAGTCTATGACTGGTGGCGGCGCGCGCGGCACCGCCCGCCGCGCGCGCCGCCGGTGCCCACACTTGCCCCTGCGCCCGTTTCCCCCTACACTCCGCCGCGTCAGCCGATAGTCGTAGCCGCCCGATCGACCGGCACCGCGCCACATACGCGGTCGCCGAGGGCGGGGTCCGTGAGCGCTGGACGGTCCTGCACAGGGCACCGCTGTCGTGTGCTATCTTTGCTGGTCGCGCTTGATGGGAGTCCTGGCTTCCGCGGAGCGCGTTCTTGCTCCCTCTCGACCGCCCGAGGAGTGCCATCTTGGCAACCGTTCCCGCCCCCCGGACGCGCCGCAGCTTTGCGCGTCTGAACAAGGTCCTTGATGTCCCCAACCTGATCGATATCCAGCGCAAGTCCTTCGCCTGGCTGACCGACCCCGACGGTGGCGGCCTGCGCGAGACGATCGACGACATCTCGCCGATCGAGGACTACACCGGCAACCTCGCGGTCCAGTTCGGCGAGTTCACCTTCGATCAGCCGATCGCCAACCTCGAGCAGTGCCGCGAGAAGGATCTGACCTTTGCGCGCCCGCTTACGATCACCGTCGCGTTCATCAACCGCGAGACCGGCGAGATCCGTGAGCAGTCGGTGTTCATGGGCGACTTCCCGTGGATGACCGAGCGCGGGACTTTCATCATCAACGGCACCGAGCGCGTCGTCGTCACCCAGCTCGTGCGCTCGCCGGGGGCCTACGTGATGGAGCCCAAGGATCGGGAGAAGCAGGTCTTCATCGCCAACCT
>QHBV01000096.1 GCA_003244035.1 Solirubrobacterales bacterium
CAGCGAATCGAAAGCGAGACCCATGCTGCCGCTGGCAAAGCGCGAGATCCTCAACCGGCTCAAGACGGTGCGGGGGCATATGGACGGGATCATCCGGATGAGCGATGAGGAGGCCTACTGCGTCGACCTGATGAAGCAGGTCTCGGCGGCCCAGGCGTCGCTTGAGCGGGTGAACCGGCTGATCCTCAAGAACCATCTCGAAACGTGCTTCTCGGAGGCCGTGACCGCGGGGCGGGCGCAGCCCGCGATCGCCGAGCTGCTGGACGCGATCAAGTTCAACGCCGTGCTGACCGGCGCCGAGGCTTCGCTCGGCGGGGCGGCGAGCGGCGAGCCCGCCGCTGAGCGAAAGGCCGCGGACTAGGAAGCGCGCGATGACCGAGAGCACTCTGACTGTTCCGGACATGAGCTGCGAGGCGTGCGTCGCGACGGTGCAGGGCGCGCTTGAGAGCGTGCCAGGTGTGGCGCATGTAAGCGTCGACCTGGAGCAAAAGCTGGTCAGCGTCGAGCACGACGAGGGCGTCGCGCCGGCGGCACGGTTGGCGGCAGCGGTTGAAGAGCAGGGCTACCCCGTGACGGGGACGGAGCGGTCGTGATGAACACCGCGGCGGACACGGTGAGGGACCCCTCGCCGGTGGGTCGTCTCGACGGCGGGGAGGGGCTAGGTGAGTTTTCGGTCGAGGGGATGACGTGCGTGTCGTGTGCGCTGCGGATCGAGCGGACGCTGTCTCGCCGCGAGGGAGTGAGTGAAGCGCGGGTCAACTTCGCGACCCGCCACGCGACGGTTCGTTACGACCCCGGCGTGCTCGACCCGCATGCGCTTGAGACGGTCGTCGAGTCACTCGGGTATCGCGCGACGCCGATCACGACGAGCAGCGACGATGACGACAAGCAGGACCTGCGTAGCTGGCTCATCCGCGTCGCGTTCAGTCTGCCGCTGGCCGCCCTGGTCGTGGTGCTGGTGTACGGTTTTGGCGATCGCGCCTGGGCGCGCTGGAGCGCGTTCGCGCTGACGCTGCCAATCCAGTTCGTTGCGGGTTGGCCGATTCTCGCGTCCGGGCTTGCGAGGGCGCGGCGCCTGTCGGCGAACATGGACACGCTGATCGCGATGGGGACGCTGACGGCGTTCGTGTTCTCGGCCGTCCGTCTGTTCGTCGGGGGCGACGTCTATTTCGACAGCGCTGCGGTGATCATGGCGTTCATCCTCTTGGGGCGGTTCTTCGAGATTCGAGCGACTTCGCGCGCGTCCGGCGCGATCCGGAAGCTCCTCGAGCGCGGGGCGAAGGAGGCGCGGATCCTGATCGATGGTGAGGAGCGCCTGATCCCGGTTGAAGAGGTGACCGTCGGCGCATTCTTGCGCGTGCGGCCTGGCGAGAAGATCCCCGTCGACGGGGTCGTCGTCGACGGGCGCTCGACTGTCGACGAGTCGATGCTGACCGGCGAGTCGCTGCCAGCCGAGAAAGGTGAGGGCGCGTCGGTCGCCGCCGCAACAGTCAACTTCGAGGGCGCCCTGACGATCCGCGCGACCGCTGTCGGCCGCGACACCGCGCTCGCGCAGATCGTGCGGCTCGTCCAATCAGCGCAGGAGAGCAAGGCTCCGATCCAGCGGCTCGCGGACCGGATCGCGAGCGTGTTCGTCCCGATCGTGCTGGCGCTGGCCGCCCTGACGTTCCTCGGATGGTGGCTGTTGGCGGGCGACGCAACGAGCGGGGTGGTGTCTGCCGTTGCGGTCTTGATCATCGCGTGCCCGTGCGCGATGGGACTGGCCACGCCGACCGCGATCGCCGTGGGGACCGGGCGCGGCTCGGCGCTTGGAGTGTTGATAAAGGGTGGCGACGTACTTGAGGCCTCGCGCCGCGTCGACACCGTCCTGTTCGACAAGACCGGCACCCTCACCACCGGCAAGATGCGATTGCGCGATCAGGCCACAGCGAGCGGCGAGAACCCGGATATCGTGCTGGGTCGAGCGGCTGTCGTCGAGGCCTCGTCCGAGCATCCGATTGCTGCCGCGATCGTCGCCGCCGCGCGCGACCGTGGTCTGGCGATCAGCGGTGCGACGCACTTCAGCTCGAGCACCGGCTATGGCGTCACAGCGACGGTGGACGGCGCGGCCGTCAGCGTCGGTCGGCGTAGTCTGATGAGCGACCGCGGCCTGGCAATGCCGACCACACTGACCCGGCGGGCGGATGACTGGGAACGTCACGGGCTGACCGTGGTATTCGCCGGCTGGGACGGCGGCGTCCGTGGGGCGCTGGCGATCGGCGACACGGTCAAGCCTGGGGCCGCCCAGGTGATCGATGCGCTGCACCGCCTCGGCGTCGAAGTGGCGATGATCACCGGCGACAACGCGCAGACAGCCCGGGCCGTCGCGGCCGAAGTCGGGATTGACCGCGTGCTCGCGGAAGTGCTTCCGTCCGACAAGGTCGACGAGGTTCGCAAGCTGCAATCCGACGGGCGCACCGTTGCGATGGTCGGCGACGGCATCAACGACGCCGCCGCTCTTGTCCAAGCCGATCTCGGGATCGCGATCGGCACAGGTACCGACGTCGCGCTCGAATCCTCCGACATCACCCTGATGTCCGGCGACTTGCACGGCATTGCGACGGCGCTCGAACTTTCGCGGCGGACGTTGCGCACGATCCGCCAGAACCTCGGCTGGGCGTTCGGGTACAACCTCGCCGCGATCCCGCTCGCGGCCTTTGGGATCCTGCCGCCGATCGTTGCCGGCGGGACGATGGCGTTTTCCTCCGTCAGTGTGGTCACGAACTCGCTGCGGTTATTCCGCTTCGGCCGCGCCAGCGCCGACGACCGCCACGTCTCATCGACCGCACAGCCGACGCCACCACAAGCCGTCGATTCGTTCCGGACCGGCGAGGCCGACACGGCAACAGACTCCGAACCCGTCGCGACCCAACCCGTGTGACACAGGACAAAGCTGCAGTGTCGTGCGGGAGGTCTCACAATCGCAGCGGTGCTTGGCATCACCGGGGCGGTGCTGCTCGTGATCGTTCAGCGCGAAGAGTGCTGGCACGCTGATCGCTCTCGCCGCTGACGAGATCGTTATGGGGGAGCCCTCGGAACTGGGTCCGATCGACCCGCAGGTCCTGATCACCACCACGGCAGGCGAGCCGATGGCGCGACCTGCCCAAATCGTAAGCGGCTCAGAGCGACGCTCCTACCAGCGGGCACGAGCGGGTCGCCAACGACTACGGTCCTCGCGTCGAGTCCAATGTGTCAGGCATTCAGCGACCACGCGCAAGAGCGTAGTTGCCACTTTACCTCCGCCCCCGGCCGCCCCCAAGCTTCCTGGCGAGCAGGTCCTCGAGTGCGCCCTGGCCGCTCCCGAGGTCACGGTTGATCGAGCTGATGATCGGCTCGATCGGCTTAGCCTGGTCGGAGATCTTCGCCACGGAGTCGATCACCTTCTCCAGGCTCGAACTGACGTTCGCCAGGACGTTGCCGATCAGGATCAGGTACCCGGCGATGACCACGATGGCGACCACGACGAGGACGATGGTGACGATGGCGGCGACGGGCATGGGCTCTAGT
>QHBV01000097.1 GCA_003244035.1 Solirubrobacterales bacterium
GGCTTGACCGAGTACAGGTCGATCACCCGCGCGGAAACGCCGTCGGAGGCGAGCGTGTCGGCCGCCTTGATCGCCTCGTGCAGCGTGACCCCGGCGCCGATCAGGGTGACCTGGTCGTCGTCTGACTCGCGCACGACCTTGGCGCCCCCGATCGTGAACTTCTCGTCGGGACCGTAGATCGTGGGCATGCCCGAGCGCGTGGAGCGGATGTAGGAGATACCGGGATGCTCGGCCATCTCCTGCACCAGCGCCACCGTCTGGTTGGGATCTGACGGATAGAGGACGACCGAGCCGCCCAGCGCGCGGAACTCGGCCAGGTCCTCGAGCGCCATCTGGGACGGACCGTCCTCGCCGATTGAGACGCCGGCGTGCGAGCCGTTGATGCACAGCTTGGCCTGCGAGATGACGGCCATGCGCACGAAGTCATAGGCGCGCGACAGGAAAGCCGCGAACGTGGCCGCGAACGGGGTCCAGCCGCGGACCTGGAAGCCCACCGCCTCGGAGATCATCATCTGCTCTGCGATGTAGACCTCGAAGTAGCGCTCCGGGGTGTTCTTGAGCACCTCTTCCAGGTGGGTCGAGTTGCCGACCTCGCCGTCAAGCGCGACGACGTCGCTGCGTCGCTGCATGAGCGCCGCCAGCCCCTCGCCGAACGCCTTGCGCGTCGGGACGGGGTCACCACCGAGCTCGTAGGTGGGCAGCGGCGCCGAGGGGTCTGAGTCGAAGCGGTGCGGCTGACCGGCACTCTCGGGCTTGGCGACGTCGACGTGGATCGGGCCGACGTTGCCCAGCTCCTCGATCGCCTTCTTCGGGTCCTTGAGCGGCTGGCCGTGCTTGCCCTCGACGTTGGCCGTCTCGCTGGCACCCTGGCCCTTGATCGTGCGCGCCACGATCATCGTGGGACAGTCGGCAGTCGCCTCGGCCTCGGTGAACGCACGGTCAATGGCGGCGATGTCATGACCGTCGATTTCGATCGCATGCCAGCCCGAGGCCTCGGCGCGCCCGGCATAGGAGCGTAGGTCCCAACCGTGCATCGTCTCGCCCCGCTGGCCCAAGCGGTTGACGTCGACGATCGTCACGAGGTTGTCTAGTCCCTCCTTGCCGGCGTGCTCCACGGCCTCCCAGATCGAGCCCTCGGCCATCTCGGAGTCGCCGCACAGGGTCCACACCCGGTAGGGCAGGCGGTCCAGATCACGGGCGCACAGCGCGACGCCGGCCGCGATAGGCATGCCCTGACCCAGCGATCCCGTGGCCACGTCGACCCACGGCAGCTCGGGCGTCGGGTGGCCCTGTAGACGCGAGCCGAACTGGCGGAACGTGAGCAGCTCCTCATCGTCTATGGCGCCGGCGGCGACGAACATCGCGTAGACCAGAGGCGAGGCGTGGCCCTTGGAGAAGATCAGGTGGTCGTTATTGGGGTTCTCGGGGGCGTCGTAGTCGTAGTGCAGGTGGCGCGCCATGAGGACGGCCATCAGGTCCGCGGCCGACATCGACGAGGTGGGGTGCCCCGAGGAGGCGGCGTCCGCCGCGCGGATCGAGTCGATGCGCAGGCGCTGGGCGAGCTGATGGATCTCTTCGTTGGTCATGTGGCCTACCTCTGGGATCGGGGCCGTCGTACTCGGAGTTTTGCGCATCGGCGGCCGTGTCACACATCCGCCGTGCTCGATGATTATCACGCGGTCTCCCGGCTCTCGGTCGGCCGGCGGCGTGAGACCGCCGAGCCGGCGTCGGGATGCAGGCGCAACGCTGCCGCGGTGGCCATCAGCACGACGGCCGCCATCAGCCCGAAAGCCACCGCGTAGGCGTCACCGGACGACGCGTGGCGGCTGAGCAGGGCGGCAAGCGGGCGCCCCGCCCGGACCGCGATCGCCGCCAACGGAACCCCCAGACCGACCGACAGCTGCTGAGCGGTTGCCTGCAGCGTGTTGGCGTCGCGCAGCTGCTCGGGCGGCGTGTCCGAGAAGGCGATCGTCGTATAGCCGGTCATCCCCACCGAGCGCCCGACGCCGGAGAGCACCGCCACCAGCGCGATCACCACCAGTGGCGTCCCGGCGCTGAACATCCCGGCGGCGACCATCGTGGCGGCCGCTCCCGCGGTCGCCGCCACCAGCACCGGGCGAAAGCCGAAGCGGCGCAGCAGGGGGGTGGTCGCCGGCTTGATCGCGATGTTGCCCACGAACACGAACAGCACCAGCGCACCCGACTTGACCGGGCTCCAGCCGAACACGTCCTGAAACAACAGCGTGAGCAGGAAGGGGACGGCGGCGACGCTGCACCAGAACAGCGAACCCGAGCCGATCGCGGTCCGAAACGTCGTTACCCGCAGTGTGCGCAGGTTGACCAGCGGGTGCGCGGCGCGCAGCAGGTGCCGGGCGGCCGCCGCCAGCGCGAGGACGGCCGCCGCCCCGAGCACCGCCGCCAACGTCCAATCCCCACCGGTCTCGGAGAGCACCTCGGCGGTGTACGTGGCGGCCGCGAGACCCGCGCAGGTGAGCGCCACGCCGGGCACGTCCAGCGGCGGGGCGCCCGCCGAGCGCCCGCCGTCGATCAGCCGCCAGGCGATCACCCAGGCGATCACTCCGAGCGGCACGTTGACCAGGAACAGCCATCGCCAGCTGGCGTAGGTCGTCAACAGGCCGCCGGCCAGCGGCGCTACCACCGGCGCGATCAGCGCCGGCCAGACGAGCAGCGAGGTGACCCTCAGCAGGTCGGACTTCTCGGTCTGCGAGAGCACGACGAGCCGGCCCACGGGCACCATCATCGCCCCGCCTGCCCCCTGGGCGACGCGACACGCCACCAGCTCGGCGAACGTGGCGCTCACCGCACAGCCCAGCGAGGCGGCGGTGAAGATCGCGATCGCCGCCAGGAACACCGGGCGGGCGCCCCACCGCGTCGCCAGCCAGCCGCTGAGCGGGATGAGGACGGCCAGCGTGACCAGGTAGGCGGCGATCACCAGGCTCACCGACGTGGCCGGCACCCCCAGGGCGCGCCCGATGCGCGGCGCTGCCGTGGTGACGATCGTGCCGTCGAGATTCTCCATGAAGAAGCAGGCCGCGACCAGCAGCGCGACGTTGCGCAGCCGCCGGTCGATGGCGTCCGTCGAGCTCACCCGGCCAAACCTATTGGTCACAAGCCCGCGTGAGCGTACGATTAGGGGCAATGACGGCCCTCGGGATGGTTCTGCTGGTGGTGGGAGCGCTGGTCGCGACCGCCGAGGCGCACTATCCCGCCCACGGCGTCGCCGGCGGGATAGGCGTGTTGGCGATGGCGCTGGGCGCGGTGCTGGCGATCAGCGGCCTGGGTGCGGGGCTGGCCCTGGGGCTGCTGGGCGGGGTCGCGCTGGCGGGGGTCGGCGGCGGAGCGCTGCTGCTCTCGGTGCGCAGCGGTGTCGCGGTTCGCCATCGCCGGGTTCGTAGCGGCGCGGAGGCGATCGTCGGCGAGATCGGCGTCGTGCGCCACTGGTCACGTGACGACGGCAGCGTGGCACTGCACGGAGCGCTGTGGCAAGCCCGTCGCTCGCCGGCGCTCGATGACGACGAGGACGAGGACGGCGGCCTTCGGGCGGGCGACTCCGTCGTCGTAGAACGGCTGAGCGGGCTGACGCTGTCGGTCCGTCCGGCCGAGAAATGGGAGCTCTTCTAGATGGTCATCGCAATCGTCGTCATCGTGGCCGTGCTGCTGGTCGTCGGCCTCACCACGCTGGCCAGCTCGGTGCGGGTGCTGCGCGAATACGAGCGGGGGGTCGTGTTCCGACTCGGCCGGCTGATGGAGCTGCGCGGCCCAGGCCTGCAGCTGCTGGTCCCCACGCTTGACCGGATGGTGCGCGTCAGCCTGCGCACGGTGACCCTGACCGTCCCGCCGCAGGAGATCATCACCCGCGATAACGTTCCCGCGCGCGTGACGGCGGTCGCCTACTACCGTGTGATCGACCCCTCCAAGGCCATCACCGAGGTGGAGAGCTTCCAGTCGGCGACCCTGCAGATCGCCCAGACGACGCTGCGCTCGGTGCTGGGCGTGGCCGACCTCGACACGCTGCTCTCCGAGCGCGAGCACCTCAACGACTCGCTGGCCAAGGTGATCGACACCCAGACCGAGCCTTGGGGCATCAAGGTCACGATGGTGGAGATCAAGGACGTCGAGATCCCCGAGCGCATGCAGCACGCCATTGCCCGCCAGGCCGAGGCCGAGCGCGAGCGCCGCGCGAAGATCATCAACGCCGAAGGCGAGTTCCAGTCGGCGGCCAAGCTCGGCGAAGCGGCCGACGTGATGAGCCGCAACCCCACCACGCTGCAGCTGCGCTACCTCCAGACCCTGCGCGAGATCGGCGGCCAGCAGAACTCGACGATCGTCTTCCCGATGCCGATCGACCTCATTCGCCCGATGATGGAGGCGCTGGGCACAGGCGCTGCGCCCGGCAAGAGCGAGTCCGGGCCCGTGGCAGCCGGCGAGCCGCAGCAACTCGAAGATCCCACCTCCGCGCCGGAGCTCGGACCGGGTGCCGAGGAACTCCCGAACTCGCTGCGCGAGCGAATCGGCCAAGCGACCGAGCACCCCCACCTACCCGAGCGCGACTAGCGCACCAGCTTGGAGGAGTGCAGCTGCAGCGTCCGCTCGTGCCCACGTAGCGCAGAGTGAACGCCGCCGGGATGGTGCCCTGGATCGCCCGGGACAACCATGCACCTGCGCGCTTCACCGTCTTCCACGGCTTGTCGTAGTGGCGCTGGGCGGCCCTGATCCCGCTGGGGATCACCGTGGTGCTGGTGGCGAACCACCGGTCTCACGGGCCGAGTCGGGGGCCGCGACGCGAAAGTCGTAGGTGTGACCGGAACTCCCGGAGACCGTCAGCGACGTCCGCGCGGTGAACGGACTGAGGGTGCGCCAGGCGGCGTTGGGCCGAGATGTGCCAGCCCGACGCTGCCCAGCATCGGATAGTGGTTGTGCGGTCAAGGATCCAGAAGATCTCGCGGGCGGTCGAGAAAAAGCACCTATAGCTGCCCTTTTATCGCACGCAACCCTGAGGTTGCGCCTCGGACCCGTCTAACCTCCACGGCCGACCCATGGCAGTCCGCTCCGACATCCGCAACCTGGCGATCATCGCCCACGTCGACCACGGCAAGACGACGCTAGTCGACGCGCTGCTGTGGCAGTCCGGCGCGTTCCGCGACAACCAGGCGGTCAACGAGCGCGTCATGGACTCGATGGACCTGGAGCGCGAGAAGGGGATCACGAT
>QHBV01000098.1:0-1515 GCA_003244035.1 Solirubrobacterales bacterium
CCACTTCAGATGTCTACGCCCACCTACGGGCACCGGCACCGCCGCGGCGTCCGGATCGGGCTCGACAACACCGACGATTCAGGCGTCCGATCCCACGATGTCGATGAGCTGTACAGCCGAGCCGAACATGGAGTCCTCCTGCACCCAGGGCGATTACCTGGTGGCGGCACCAGATCCGGGCGACTCCTGCGCTCAGTCCGGCCGCGCGTGGGTAGGCGACAACGGGGAGGCCGCGTCAAGCGGAACCCTCACGTGCGCGGTGCCATCGCCTCCGCCTCCGCCGCCTCTCCCTGCTGCCGATGGGGCCGGCGGGATCGTGCACTGCTCAATGCTGGTCTGCCATCAGGATGGCCAGGAGGTCGCCTATGCCCCCACGGGCTCGTGCGCTCCGGGAAAGTCCTGGACGGACATCGGCTCCGATTCGACCTCAACCTCCTACGCCTGCAAGCTCGGCCCCGGCTACTAAGCCCAGGAGACTGCCGGACGAAGCTAATTGCACCCCCGTCAGTCTGTCGCGGGGGATCCTCTTCTCAGAAACGAGCGATTGATCGACGCTCACCGGAGCGTGGTCCCAGGCGGCCGGGCGGCGTTCAGAACCCAGCCTCACAATCAACGCCTCACGCCAGGGACGATCCGAGGGTTCTGCGACCCTCCAGCAATGGGCGATCTGATCGGGTACGCGCGCGTGTCGACGGTCGAGCAGGAACCGGCGCTCCAGCTGGACGCGCTCCAGGCCGCCGGCTGTGCCCGGGTGTTCTCCGATCGCGCGAGCGGCGCGCTCGTCGACCGGCCGGAGCTCGCGCGGGCGATCGACCACCTGCGCGCCGGCGACACGCTGGTCGTCTGGAAGCTCGATCGACTCGGCCGCTCGCTCCGGCACCTGATCGACACGGTCACCGCGCTCGCCGAGCGTGACATCGGCTTCCGCAGCCTGCGCGAGTCGATCGATACCACGACGCCGGGCGGCCGGCTCGTCTTCCACGTCTTCGGCGCCCTCGCCGAGTTCGAGCGCGAGCTGATCCGCGAACGCACCAACGCCGGACTCGCCGCCGCCCGAGCCCGCGGCCGGCACGGCGGACGGCCCGCCGTCATGACCGCCGAGAAGACAACCATCGCCAGGCAGATGTACGACTCCCGCGAGCACACCGTCGCCGCCATCGCCCGCCTACTCGGCGTCAGCCGGGCGAGCGTGTACCGCAGCCTCGCCACCACTAACGGCAACGCCTCGCCGAGCAGTTGACACGCGACCGTCGACCTCGCCGTGCTCGGCCTCCGACTACGCCAAGCTGAGCACGCGCTCGCCGGCGCCCAAGCCACGCCTACCCGGCCTCGACGCCGAAGTCCGAACGATCCGCGGCGCACTCGACACCCGGACGTCACCGCGGCGTCGGCACACGCCCACGCGCCGATCGGCCTCCGAAGCTCCGTACTCCTCGAGGCAGCCCTCCCGCCGGGGTTCTAGGGCGACGTTCCGGAACTTGCCAGGCAACTCTCCGGAGAACTCCGGAGCTTTCC
>QHBV01000098.1:1567-7857 GCA_003244035.1 Solirubrobacterales bacterium
CCCGGGTACTCTCCCGAGCATGGGCTTGAGCCCGCACCCCCAGAAGCGCGCCAAGCAGCTCGCGAACCTTCAGCGAGCCTGGCCAACGGTCGTCGCCAAGCACGGGCTCGACGGCAAGCCAGAGTCACCCGGGGATAGCCCGTCGGAGCGACGTCATCGCCAGCGCGACGACACCCCTCCAGCACCGCCCGCCGAGCCCGAGGCCACCGCGCCGCCGGCGCCAGTGACCGTTCTCTCCTACAGCGACCCAGCCGCCGACCCGCCGCCGCCGAGGCCTGCAGCACGCAAACCGAAGCGCGCTCGCAAGCCACCACAGGCCCCGAGCCGACCCGGGCGCGCGGCCGAGCCCGAGCCGGTAGCCGAGGAGCCCGAGCGCGGCGGGTTCTGGGCCGGCGTCTTCAGCGGACCCGGGTACTGAACGCCACGAGCGTCAACCCCCCGGCGGATCCCCGCCTCGCGGTTGGGAGACGCGGGCTTACTTCTCGTAAGCGCCGGAAGGGCGGGCACGAGCTGCGGGATCCGTCCTCCGGGGCGCCTAAGCTGCTCCGAACATGAAGAAGCCCGCGAGCTCACCGCGGGCCTCGCGGCCAAGAGTAACGACGGTCACGGAGGTCTGCGAGCGCCACATCGCCTCCCGGCCCGATCCCCGGACCGGCGCGACCTACCGCGGCCGGCTACGCCCGCTCATCGCCCGCTACGGGGACCTGGCCGCTCCCGACGCGCTGGCGAGGCTCGCGGAGATCGAGCGGGAGCTGAGCACGGAGTGCGGCGAGCAGCCCGCGCACAAGGCCGCGACGCTGCTCAAGGCAGCGCTGACCGCCGCCGGGTTCGAGCCGCCCCCGCTGCTCACGCTGGTCGACGCGAGGGCGAAGCACCGCGTCGCGATCCCGTCCCTTGTAGCGCTGGTCGACAACCGGACCCGCGGCCTGCCGGGCGTCCGGTGTCGCGCCCGGCACCCGCATGGCCGCGGCGAGTCGATCCTGTTCGACGCCGACGAGCTCGCCGAGGACCTCGCCTCCCTGCCGCACTGTCCCGTCGAGGGCTGTGAGGCGCCCGGCACCGGCCCGAACGGCTACTGCGGCGAGCACTACGGCCAAGGCGGCAGAGCCGGCGCGCTGGCCGCCGAGGCAGACCTGCTGGCCGACAAGCGACGAGACTGGTACACGCCCGAGGAAGCCGCCAGCCTGCTCAGGGAGTCGCCGACGACAATTCACTCGAGGTGCAAGTCTGGCGAGCTGCCGAGCGAGAAGACCGGACGTATCCGCCGCATCCCAAAGACCGCGGTCAAGCAGCTGCGCAAGAGCCTCGCCGAACAACCGCGGTCACGGCAGAAGCGGCCGAAGCCGACCGCCGAGGAACGCGACGCCCAGCGCGAGCGCGTCCGCGAGCTCTGGGCGAGTCCGGCATACGAGGGCAAGGCCGGAGTGATCGCCGAGGAGCTCGGCTGCTCCAAGCCGACCGTCTACGCACGCCTCGAGGAGATCGGGATCGAACGGCCGGGGAAGGGTCGCCAGTCACGCAAGCTGCCAGCCGACCAGCGACCCGCCCGGCAGCAGCAAGTCGCCGATGATTACCTACAGGGGCAGCAGAGCGTGCGGCAGATCGCGAGCAGCCGCGACGTGTCGCCAACCCAGGTCGCGCGCGACCTCGACGCCCTCGAGATCGCCCGGCGGCCGACAGGAGGGCAGGCGAAGGGACCGCCGCCGGCCGAGCGCTCGTGTGCCGGCTGCGGTCGGTTGTTCACTCCAGAGTTTCCGTGTCACAACGAGTACGTCTTCCACAACGATGATTGCGCTCGCGCAGCTCGCGCGAGCGCAATTAAGGATGTGCTAGGGGGGCTGGGGCTGCTCAGCGTGAGCCAGGTCGCTGCGCGATGGGCCATCTCCGAGCACCAGGTCGGGTGCTACATAGACGACGGCTTGCTCAAGGCCCAGGCCGTCTTCATCCCGGGATGGTTGCGCCCGGTGTGGGGAATGACTCCCGAGGCCGCGCACGCCTGCGAGGGCGAGCTCGTCGCGCGGAGCAAGCTCCACCGTGATGGAGACGGCCGCCTCCGGCGTGCGCGTTGGCCGGAAGTGGACCAAGAGATGGAGCGTAAGCAGCGCTCCGGGGAGATCCGGCGCTACGCGGAGCGCGAACGTGTCAGCGAGAAAACAGCGAGCCTGGTCCTCCGGGACCAGCTCGAGGCACGCAAGCGGCGAATCTCGCCACGGCTGGCGGGCGCGAAGCCCGGCAAAGGACCGCCTGACTACCACCGACACTGGCAGGCGCGCTACCACGAGCTCGAGGCAGACCTGCTCGACGCTTGGAACGAAGACAACAAGCTCCGGAAAGAGCGCGGCGAGGCGGCCGCCGAGCGGCCGAGCCGGATGCACGTATGCAAGGCGCTCGGCGAGGAGGACTGGCGCGAGTGCGAGGACCCCGAGCGTTGGCCACCCGCCGATTGGCCAGCCTCGCGACTCCACGCCGATGACCTGCGCCCCGACATGCTTCCGCACGCGGGCCGGCGGGTGTATAACGCGCTTAAACGCCTGCAAAATCCGGTGACTGGAATCTAAGCCCCGAATTCCCGGACGGTTTGCGGGGAGGCGTGTGGTGGGCTACACCACATGCAACGCAGGCCCTCACTCGCAGAGCTGGAGCGCCACATCGGCAACCTCGCCCAGACGTTCGGCTGGCGACACCACCACGCGTGCTGTACCGGGCGGACCCGCGACGGGTACCCCGACGGGTTTCCCGGCGAGACGCTGCTACGCGACGGGGTCCTGGTGTTCGTCTCGATCGCATCTACGAGCGGCAGCCTGACCGAGCCCGAGTCGCGCTGGATCGAGGAGCTCCGTCGCGTTCGCTGCGTCGAGACGCACATCCTCGACAGAGACAATCCCGGGAGCGTCGCCCGCGTTCTCATGGCCGGAGAGGAGGAGACGTGAGCGCACGCCTGAGTGAACGAGCGACGAGATCCGTCCGGCGTCACCCGGCCGCGGGAGAGAGGCCGCAGGCCACCGGCATCCGACGCTACGAGCTGATCGAGGGCGAGATCGTGACCGGCCGCGTCGAACGCCTCCCGGCTGCCGGGATCGATCAACTGTTCCTCGAGAGGAGCGCTGGTGACGTTCTGGTCTTGGCCGCGGCCGCGCGGACAGGCCACGCCGTTCTTGAGCGTGAGCTTGCCCGCCACCAGGTACGTGTAGGCCATCGCGTCGCCATCATCTACACCGGGAAGGTACGAACCGTCGACGGGGCGCGCACCTACCGCGACTACCAGCTCGAGGTGCTCCGCCCATGAGCGTCGAGCAACGAGCGACACGGCACATCGCGGCGCTCGCGCTTGCGGAAGAGGGCTTCCGCGTGCTCCCGTGCCACACCCCGACGGACGGTGGCTGCTCGTGCGGGGAGGCCGGTTGCGAGAGCTGCGGGAAGCATCCGCGGACAGCCCGCGGCTGTAAGGACGCGACCTCAGATCCTGGCCAGATCGACGTTTGGTGGACGCGGTGGCCGGATGCGAACATCGGAGTCGCGACCGGCGAGGAGCTGCACGTCATCGACATCGATGGTCACGAGGCACAAGCAAGCTTCGACGCGCTTTGCCGCGAACACGGTCCGCTACCCCCGACCCGCGTGCAGCGCACCGGTCGTGACGGCGGCAGACAACTCTGGTACCGCCCGCCTGGCCAGACAGCGCTGCGCGGGCGGCGCCTGCTCTCGAACGTCGATACGCGCGGTGAGGGCGGCTACGTCATCGCCGCGCCAAGCCTGCACAAGTCCGGCCGGACCTACGAGTGGGAAATCCCCGACGCGCCGCTCGAGGAGCTGCCAGCGTGGGTCGTCGAGAAGCTGAGCACGCCACGATCCGCGGGCGCGAACGGCAACGCAGCCGAGCTGCCCGAACAGCACCCCTCGACGGCGACAGACCCGACATGGCTGCGCCGCGTCGAAGGACTCGGCCGCCTAGCACTCCCTGACGAGCTGGAGAAGCTCGCCGCACACTCAACGGACCCGGCAACCGGACGCGGCACAGCCCTATACGCGGCGGCGGCCCGACTCGGGCGAATCGTCGGGGGCGACGGACTCGACCTACAGGCGACCTGGACGGCTCTCGAGGAATCCGGCCGCCGGCTCGGTCTCGGCGACGACGAGGTAGAACGCAGCGTCGAGCGAGGACTCCAGGAGGGCATGTCAGACCCGCTGACGCCAGGCGCCCTCCCGGATCGCCCGCTACCAGCACCAGAGCAACGGCCCGCCGCCACGAACGGCTCGGGACCCGTCCACGCCGCAGGGGCGGCAGGCGAAGGCCGTCCGCTAGAGGACTCGGCTGGCTGGCCGACGCTTTCCACGTCTTCGCTGCCGGCGTTTCCGCTCGACGCGCTACCTGGCGACATCACCCGGTGGGTTGAGGCGGTCGCAGAAGAGACGCAGACGCCACCGGACTTGGCGGCCGTAGCCGCTCTTGGCGTCCTGGCCGCGGCCGCGCTCGGCGCGGCGATCGTTGACTGCGGGGCCTGGAAGGAGGAGCTGGTGCTCTACCAGCTCGCCGTAATGCCGTCAGGGGAGCGCAAGTCTCCGGTGCTTCGCGAGGCGCTCGCGCCGTTGCGTGCCATAGAGAGCGAGCGGCGTAAGGAGTCCGCGGCAGGAGTACGACAACGCCGGCTGCGGAAGGAGACGTTGGAGGCGCGCGAGAGAAAGCTCGTAGCGAAAGCCGGCGAGCAGCTCGGAGAGGAGGAAGCCTTCGAGGAGGAGCTCGAGCGGATCGGAGCGGAACTCGAGAAGATCGGCGAGCCCCACCAGCCCAGGCTGCTCGCCGACGATGCCACGCCCGAGGCGCTAGCCGGTCTACTGGCGCGACACAAGCGGATCGCGGTCCTGGCCGCCGAGGCGCCGCTCGTCGACAACCTCATCGGGCGGTACGACAGCTCCAAGTCCGCCAACCTCCACCTCGTCTGCGCCGCCTACAGCGGCGAACCGACACGCATCGACCGACGACGCGGCGACCCCGAAGAGCTCGACCGGCCTCTCATGGCGATCACGCTCACAGTCCAGCCGCACGTCTTAAGCAACCTGATCGAGCATCCAATAGCTCGCGCGCAGGGTCTTGTCGCCCGGTTCGCGTACTCACTTCCGGAGAGCCGGATGGGCGCCCGCAGAATCGATGTGCTCCCCGCCAGTCGCGAGCCACACCAAGCGTGGGAGGCGATCGTACGACGGATTACTTCCCTGAATCCGCTGACAGAACTGACAGAACCGAGTTCTGTCAGTTCTGTCAGCACTTCCGTAGTAGAGGTTTTGGTTCTTTCTCTCTCTCCCAAATCATCTCAGCTCCTACGCGAACTTCGCGCCGAGCTGGAGCCGCGGCTGAAGGTGGAGGGCGATCTGCGGCCCGTCGCCGACTGGATTGCGAAGCATCCCGGACGGGTGGCGCGAATCGCGGGTCTCCTTCACCTGGCCGCCCATGAGGCGGCTACTCCGATCGGCGAAGACACGATGCGCGGTGCCCTCCGGATCGGGGAGTACTTCCTGGCGCACAGCGTGGCTGCGCTCACCACGCCTGATGAGCTGACGCGCCGCGCACTTCGCTGGCTCGCAGCGCGAGAGGAGCCCACCGTTACTCAGCGCGATCTGCACCGAGGCCCGCTCAACAGTCGTGGCAGCGCTGGCGAAGCGCAGGAGCTCGTGGCTGCACTCATCGAGGCCTGTGCCCTACGACCTCATGCGGCCCCCGAGTCGGACGCACGCGGGGGCCGGCCTCCGAGCCCTGTCTACAAGATCAACCCCCACCTGAAGTGATGGCGGCAGCCCGGCAACCGTTGTCCCGGAACTTGACCCTCGAGCACGAACGGCTCGCCGGCGCCGAGCAGCAAGCGGGAGAGTCTGGCTTCGCCGCCCACGCTGAGAGGCGACTCGAGGCCGGCGAGCGCGCCTACGGCCATCGGTGGGCCCAGGTCGGCTTGCCGGAGCTGCTCGCCGAGCTCCTCGAGGAGGCCGCGGATCTTGGCGCGTGGGGCGTGCTGGCGCTCCAGGAGCTCGAGGCCGACGCGACGCTCCGCGCCGCCGATCGCGACCTGATCGAGGTCGGACTGAACGCCGCGCTCATGTGGGGCGCGTTCGCTCACAAGGCACTGGTCATCGCCTCCGGTCACTGCTCCGAGACGACCGCCGAGCGCGGCACGCCCGGCCGCCGTGACGGCGAGAGGCCGGCGTGAGGGATCAGCTGGTACGCATCGCCGCCGGCGGCCAGCTCGCCATCGGCGTCAACCCCGACGGCAGGGCGTGGCTTGAGCTGACAGCGCCTGATG
>QHBV01000099.1:0-445 GCA_003244035.1 Solirubrobacterales bacterium
GCGAAAGAAGCTCGACAGGTACCACAGCTTGACCGGCTGGGGGAGCTTGTGCATGCCGTGCTCGATGTACGCGCGGCAGACCGGCGCCGTCCCCTCCGGGCGAAGGGTCAGCGAGCGCCCGCCACCGTCGTCGAAGGTGTACATCTCCTTGCGCACGATGTCGGTCGCGGCGCCGACGCCGCGGGAGAACAGCTCGGTCGCCTCGAACGCGGGGGTCTCGATCCTCCGGTAACCGGCAGCACCGAGGATGCGCTTGGCGTGGGCCTGGACCAACTCGCGGGCGGCGCCGTCGTGCGGAAGCACGTCGAAGGTGCCACGGGGGGCTTGGATCATCGCCGCCTCGTCCCGGTGCGAGGCTGCGTCACGGGCTCTGCGCGAACTCGCGCAGGAATGGGTTGCTCGCGCGCTCGCGCCCGAGCGTCGTGATCCCCATGTGGCCGGGATA
>QHBV01000099.1:506-2010 GCA_003244035.1 Solirubrobacterales bacterium
CACGGATCGCGTAGGTCACGTGCCCGGGGCTGTGGCCGGGCGTGAACACGACCTCGATCGTCAGGTCCGCCAGCTCGAGCGTCTCGCCGCCCTTCACGGTGTGGTCTGCCAGGTAGCTCTCGAACGGCCCGAACCCGGGCCAGGGGACATAGTCCATGATGTTCGCGAGCACCTCCCGCTCCAGCTCCGGGCAGTACACGGGGGCGTTCGTCGCCCTCGCGAGTGGCGCGACCGCGCCGATGTGGTCGAAGTGGGTGTGGGTCAGGAGGATCGCCTCGACGGTTGTGATCTGGAGCGCTTCGATTCCGCTCAGGAGCGTTTCAGCCTCCTCCCCCGGATCGACCACCAGGGCGCTGTCGGAGCCCTTGGCGCGCACCACGAAGCAGTTCTCCTGGATCGGGCCGACCGTGAACATCTGCACGTCGATCACTTGACCGTCTCCTTCTTGCGCTGGCGGCGCCTGTACAGGAACGTCTCGAGGTAGTAGCCCCCGGGCACGTAGACGGCGAGCGCGAGCACGGCGATCGCGATCGCGGCCTGCACCCGGCCCTTGCCGTGGGTCGTGAGCAGCACGAACGCGAACAGGATCCCGGCGGCCAGCGCCGCGCGCTTGACCGACGAGACCCACGTCGGCGGGGTGTTCAGCCGCTGCTCGCGCGCGCCCGTGCGCGCCTGCTTCTTGCGCTCCTCGGGCGTCGGCGGGCGCCCGGTGCGCCCGCGCGCGGAGATCGTCCCGGCGGCGGTGCCGCGATGCTTGCTGCGGCGCTTTCGCTTGGTCTGGGCCATCGCTCTATGGAGCTTACGTGCTGGTCTGCTTGGCGGCTGCGAGCGCTTGCTCGATCGTGCGCCGGTTGCGGAGGGGCAGGTTCTCCGGGAAGCCGGCGAAGGCCGCTCGCGGGGCCAGGCCGACAAGCTCGGCCTGCGCCGGGGTCGCGTCGAGGGAGATCGCGTCGACTACGTCGGCGAGCGTGGTCGCGTGGTGGTCCTCGACGTTGGTTGAGACCTGCGCGACGCCACGGCGCTCGAGCCACAGGCCGATCGCGCGGACTCCTCTGAGTCCCTGGGGACCGCCTTCGCGGATCGTTGCCGCGGCTCGTCGGGCGTCCTGCCTGGTTGCCGGCGGCGCCAGCTCGACGTTGAACGCTATTAAGGGCGGGCGGGCGGCGACAAGCGCCGCGCCGCCCGTTGGGTGGAGCTCGGGCGGGCCGAAGTCTGGTGCTGTTTCGGCTGCCTGCATTCGCGTTGCGAGGGCGTGCAGCCCTCCGCGGCGGACCTGCTGGCGCGTACGACCTCGCGCCAGCTCCCCGTAGAGAAAAACCGGAACGCCCTGCTCGTGGCCCAGCAGGTCCGCCAGCACGAGCGCCTCCGCGCACGCGGCGCCTCGGTCTCGATCGCGCAGATACACGATCGGCGCGACATCGAGCACGCCGACTCTGGGGTGGATGCCGTGGTGCAGGCGCAGGTCGATCCTCTCGAGCGCCTCGCGTGCGCCCGTTGCGAGCGC
>QHBV01000100.1:0-1585 GCA_003244035.1 Solirubrobacterales bacterium
GCACGAGATAGGCCGTCATCACTTTCGCGACGCTGGCGATTGCAGCCGCGGGCTGGTTCGGGCCGGCCTGGATCTGCGACTGTCCTATTTGGACAGCGGCTCGGCCATACGCCGGCCACACCGTGCTGGGCAGCGCCTCGCCAGGCACGCCACGGTGCTCACCGCGAAGGACGACGATGGGTGATGCGGCCGTCGAGGACGAGGCCGCCAACGACCGGTAGCCGAGGGCTGCGGCGATCGCCGCGATGACGATTAGCAGGCCGGCGACACGGATCCTGCGAATCCGAATCCGACGGGTCGTTGTTCGTGCTGGTTCGCGGTAGGTCATGCCTCCATTTAAGGCAGCGTGGTGTTGTCAGCACGTATGTGGTTTTCGATATGCCGACGATATGCTCCGGCTGGGAATATAGAGAGTATGCGTGTGTTGATCGTTGAGGACGAGCCCTATATGGCAGAAGCCATCCGCGCTGGCCTACGCCTGGAAGCGATCGCGGCGGACATCGCCGGTGACGGCGACACCGCTCTGGAACTGCTGGGCGTCAACGCCTACGACATCGCCGTCCTCGACCGCGACATCCCCGGACCCACCGGCGACGAGATCGCCAAACGCATCGTCGCCTCCGGCGGCGGCATGCCGATCCTCATGCTCACCGCCGCCGACCGTCTCGACGACAAGGCCAGCGGGTTCGAGCTCGGCGCCGACGACTACCTTACGAAGCCGTTCGAGCTCCAAGAACTCGTGCTCCGTCTCAGAGCGCTCGACCGCAGGCGCGCCCACAACAGGCCACCCGTGCGAGAGATCGCAGGTCTGCGGCTGGATCCGTTCCGCCGAGAGGTCTACCGCGACGGCCGCTACGTCGAACTGACCAGGAAGCAGTTCGCAGTGCTCGAAGTTCTCGTCGCTGCCGAAGGCGGTGTCGTCAGCGCCGAAGCACTCTTACAGCGAGCATGGGACGAGAACGCAGACCCGTTCACCAACGCCGTGCGCATCACAGTCTCGGGACTCCGCAAACGCCTCGGCGAACCCTGGATCATCGCCACCGTGGCCGGCACCGGGTACCGCATCGACACTCAACCAGACACCGGGCGTGAGGGAGGGGACCGTGGATAGAGCCCCTGGTTTGAGTGTTCGCCTCAAACTCACCCTCAGCTACGCCGGCTTCCTCATGCTTGCCGGCGTCTTGCTGCTCGCCGCCGTGTGGGTGTTCCTCCTGCGCTACGTCCCCGACCGTGCGCTCCTCGTCTCCGCCGGCACCCCCATTCATGGTGTTTTTCCCGTCCGGTCCAACCTCCTGCACGTATTCGCTCCGAGGGCAGCCGCAGTGTTGGCGTTCCTGCTGGTGTTCGGTCTCCTGGCAGGGTGGATTCTCGCCGGCCGCATGCTCGCCCCCCTGACCCGCATCACAGACGCCACACGCATGGCCGCGACCGGATCGCTCTCCCACCGAATCCGGCTACCGGGCCGCCGAGATGAGTTCCGCGAACTCGCCGATGCCTTCGACACCATGCTCGCGCGGCTCGAAGCACACGTCGCCGAACAGCAGAGATTCGCAGCCAATGCCTCCCACGAACTGCGCACCCCGCT
>QHBV01000100.1:1644-2468 GCA_003244035.1 Solirubrobacterales bacterium
GTCGACCGCCTCCACGCCGTCAACACCCGAGCGATCGACCTCACTGAAGCATTGCTCCTGCTCAGCCGCGCCGACCAGCGGTCCTTCACCCGAGAACACGTCGACCTGTCCCTCATAGCGGAAGAAACCACTGAAACGCTCCTCCCCCTCGCAGAACAACGCGGCCTCACCATCGAAACCTCCGGCGACATGGCCCCCACCATCGGCTCACACGCGCTCCTGCTGCAGTTGAGTACGAACCTCGTGCACAACGCGATCGTCCACAATCTGCCTGAACAGGGCACCGTGTGGATCACGACCAGCGTTCACCCCAAGAGTGTGGTGCTCACTGTCGAGAACACCGGCGAGAAGCTCACCCCAGAGTTGGTTTCCACGCTGGTCGAGCCGTTTCGTCGCGGCACCGAACGCATACGCACCGACCACGCAGGTGTCGGCCTCGGCCTGGCAATCGTCAAAAGCATCACCCAAGCACACGACGGAACCCTCACCCTCACCCCCCGGGCCGCTGGGGGGCTCTGCGTCACGGTGCAACTACCCGCCGCGCCACCGCACGCTGGCAGATGACGATCAGGGGAAGTGCCGCACGCCCCGAGAGGAATAGTCAAGGCCTGTGGATCAGCGTGTCATGCGGCGTGAGTGTCACCGCTTGTTGAAACGTCGGGTCATTCGACGAGGACGCCGTTCTCGAACTTCGCGCCGGCTCTGACCAGCGCGACGAGGTGGGCGGAATTGGCGGCACGCCAGCGGTGCTGTGCCGACTCGATGAGTTTGAACGCCATCGCTATCCCGGCGGCCCGCGAGCCGGGTCCCTTGGTGACCCGCTG
>QHBV01000101.1 GCA_003244035.1 Solirubrobacterales bacterium
GCCTTCGGGCTGCGGATCCGCAAGCGCCCGCGCGCGGAGATCCGCGCTCGCGTCGACGAGCTGCTCGCGCTCGTCGGTCTCACGACGTTGTCAGGGCAGCGTCCCGACCAGCTCTCCGGCGGCCAGCGCCAGCGCATGGCGCTGGCCCGCGCGCTGGCCGTGGAGCCGCGCGTGCTGCTGCTCGACGAGCCGTTTGGTGCCCTTGACGCGACCGTTCGCGCCGAGCTGCGAGGGTGGCTGCGGCGGCTGCACGACGAGCAGGGCGTCACCACCGTGCTGGTGACCCACGACCAGGAGGAGGCGATGGACGTCGCCGACCGGATCGCGGTGATGCACGAGGGGGCGATCGAGCAGGTCGGCGCTCCGCGCGAGGTATATGACAACCCCGCCAACGACTTCGTGATGGGCTTCCTCGGGCCGGTCAGCCGGGTCGGCGACCGGCTGGTGCGCCCGCACGACGTGATCCTCTCGCTGAGCCCCTGTGGCGATGCGATCGAGGGCATGGTCGCGCGGGTTGTGCATCTTGGCTTCGAGGTGCGCATCGAGTTCGAGCTGCCGGATGGGACCGGTGCCCGGGCCCAGCTCACGCGCGCTCAGGCCGACGAGCTCGAGCTCGAGCGCGGGGATATCGTGTACGTGCGACCGCCCGTGTGCGTCCGCCCGCCGGGTCCCGCAGCACTGCTCGCGGCCGGTGACGCCGCGCAGTAGGTGTCGCGCTGACATGGACGCGCAGCAACGCGAGGAGCTGCACGGCGCGCTGATCGACCCCGGCGCGTCTGCCGGCGGCGGGATCGAGCTCGTGCGCCTGTTCGACGATCCGATGTATGTCGCAATGCCCTCGAGCCACCGGCTCGCCGGCGCGTCTTGCCTTGGCTTGGAGAGCTTTGCGCGCGAGCCGTGGATGCTCGCTACGACGCACTCCTGCCCCGACTCACGTCTGTTCCTGCGGGCGTGCCACGACGCCGGCTTCGAGCCTCGAATCGCATTCCAGAACGACGACTACCCGGCGATCCTGGGGTTCGTCGCGGCGGGGGTCGGTGTGGCGCTGATCCCCGACATGGTGACACGTGGCATCCGCGACGACGTGGTCGTCCGAGCGCTCGACCCGCAGCCCCCACCGCGCCCGATCCTAGCCGCGCTGCCCGCCGGCTACCGGTCGCACGCGGCGGCCGCGATGCTCTCGGTGCTACATGACGTGAGCGACGCCTGGGTGGCCGGGCGGCCGGCGCTCGCGCTCCCGGCGGCCACGTGAAGCCTCACCGCGTCACCCATGCCTCCGGGTCCTCGGCGAGCTTGTCGATCGCCTTGGGCAGGCGCCCACCGGCCACGTCGGCGACCGTCACGTGCTCGACCACGCCGCGCAGGTTGGCCCGCACCGCGATCCAGACCCGCGGCAGCGCGGCCGCGGCGCCACCGTAGGAGGCCTGCTCGGGCGGACCGCCGCGGACGCTCGCGAGCGGTCCCTCCACCGCCCGGATCACATCGGCGATCGTGACCTCCCTGGCTGCCCGCGCCAGGCGGAAGCCGCCCTCGGCGCCGCGGTGCGAACGGACGATCCCTGCGTGGCGAAGCTCGGCGAGGATGTTCTCAAGGAAGTTCAGGGGGATCCCCTGGGCCGTCGCGATCCGCTCCGCCTTGACGGGCTTCTCGTCGGTCGACGCCGCGAGCTCGACCACCGCCCGCACGGCGTAGTCGGCCTTGGCCGAGATCCGCATCGCTGCTATCCAGCCGCGGCAGGCGACTGGTCGAACCCGTATGCCGCCGCCAGCTGCGGATCCTTGCGCGCGAGCATCTCCGCGAGCGAGACCATCACCTTGCACTGCTTCCAGGTCGCGTCGTCCTGCATCTTGCCGTCGATCATGTGCACGCCGCGACCGTCTGGAATCGCCTCGAGCACCTTCTTGGCAAACCGGACCTCGTCCGGATCAGGGCTGAAGACCTTCCTTGCGACCTCGATCTGCACCGGATGCAGCGACCACGCACCGACGCACCCGAGCAGGAATGCCGCCCGGAACTGCGCCTCGCAGCCCTCGACGTCCCTGACGTCTCCGTAGGGACCGTAGAACGGGAGGATGCCGGCGCAAGTGCACGCGTCGACCATTCGCGCGATCGAGTAGTGCCACGGGTCCTGCTGGGCGGCTGGCCGCGGCGCCTCGGGGTCGCTGGGGTCGGGGTCGCTGATCACCTTGTAGCCGGGATGCCCACCGCCGACCCGCGTGGTCTTCATGCGTCGCGACGCGGCCAGATCCGCCGGCCCCAAGCTCATCCCCTGCATCCGCGGGCTCGCGGTCGCGATCTCCTCGAGGTTGACGACGCCGAGCCCGGTCTCGAGGATCGCGTGCACGAGGATCGGCCGCTCCAGCCCGGCCTTCGCCTCGAGCTGGGCCAGCAGTCGGTCGACGTAGTGGATGTCCCACGGTCCCTCAACCTTCGGAACCATCACGACCTCGAGCTTGTCGCCGATCTCGCCCACCAGCGTGGTCAGGTCGTCCAGCACCCACGGCGACTCGAGGCTGTTCACCCGCGTCCACAGCGAGCTCTCGCCGAAGTCGATCTCCCTGCCGATCCGGACCAGCCCCTCGCGCGCGGGGATCTTGCGATCGACCGAGACGGCGTCCTCGAGGTTGCCTAGCAGGATGTCCGCCTTTGTGGCCAGGTCGGGCAGCTTGGCGGCCATCTTCTCGTTGCTGGGGTCGAAGAAGTGGATCATCCGGCTGGGCGTGAACGGGATCTCGAGCACGGGCGCGGGTGCGCCGAGCGCGAGGGGCTTTCCGAAGTCACGTGGGTTTCGCACGGGCTGGTCTCCTGGTCGATTGCCGCCCCACAACGTTAGCGGGAGGGGGTCAGGCCC
>QHBV01000102.1 GCA_003244035.1 Solirubrobacterales bacterium
GGCTAGACTACCGTCGGCGTGTACGCGCTTTCGGCGTCCCGGGTTACCAGCGGAGAACTTCCATGAGCAGCTTCCGAGTGCACTACGGTCCGCTCAAGAACCTGGCCTTCTTTTTGATCATTGCCGGCCTGGTTCTCGGCTTTGCTGTTAAGCCCTGGATCCCTGCCGTGATCGCGGTCGTCGGGCTGGTGCTCCTGGTGGCGCTGGAACTGGTACCACGCGATCGGCGGTAGGAGCATGCCATTGGAGCGACGAGGCTGAGCCGAGTGATGTCGATTCGTCCCGCTGACCGAGACGAATCGACATCAGTCTCGGAAGCTTCCCGGCGGCGACACCCCTGAAGCGAGCAGCCGGCGAGAGCGAGCGAGCGGAGAGGGGGGGATTCGAACCCCCGAACGAGGTTGACCCCCGTTACGCGATTTCCAGTCGCGCCCGTTCAGCCGCTCCGGCACCTCTCCGGTGGAGCTGGCTAGCCTACAGCGCTCAGGACCAGCACCGCCGCGCTCACCTGGCCCGTCGCCTCGCGCCCCCCGGCGAGCAGGATCTGCCCTCCGATCACCGCGGCGCCCATGTCCGAGGTAGGCCGCGGCAGGCGCCCTGCCGCGCTGACCCGCCCGCTCGCGGGGTCGACGGCGAGGATCTCCGATCGCTGAGAGCCCAGCGTGGAGCCGCGCCCGCCGATCACGTACACGATCCCATTCAGCGTGGCGGCGGCGGCATGCGTGACCGGATGCAGCAGCTTGGCGACCAGGCTGACACGCCTGGTGATGGGGTCGAAGGCGTACACCTCTCGGGTCGCGCTCGTACCGTTGGTTCCGCCCGCAACGATCAGCCGGCCGCCGGCGACTGCCACCGCGGCGTAACGCAGCGGGTGAGGGAGCCGCGCCACCAGGCTGGCGACCCCGCCGCCATGCCAGGTGAGGATCGTGTCGAGCGCCTGGGTGCCGGTGAACCCGCCGACGATGTATGCGCTGCCGTCGAGGGACGCGGCCGCGACGTCAGATGCGCCGAGCGGGAGCTGCCCGGCTGCCGTCGCGTGGCCGTCGGGCGTGATCGCAAGGATCTCGCTGCGCGATGGCTCGCCACCGCCGAACACGTATGCCCGCCCGCCCAGCGTCGCGGCCGCGGCGTCGTGCAGCGGCTGCGGGACCGAGCCCAGGCGCGTCACGGTGCTCGGGGCCGCCAGCAGCACGTCGCCGACGGAGGCGTCGCTCAGATCCAGACCGCCGACGAGCAGGGCACGCTCGCCGAGCCCCGTCGCCGCCGGGTCCTGCACCGGAGCCGGGAGCGTGCCGGCCGTCGTGACTTGGAGCCGCGGTCGCGGGGCAGTGCTCGCACGAGGAGCCCGCTCGCCCGCGGGCGAGCGGGCAGATGATGAGCGGACGGGCGAGGACCCGCCGCACCCCGCCAGCGATGTCGCGCCTACAGCCACGGCCAAGGCCAAGGCCACGGCCGCGCGGACGGGGCCCACTATGTCCGCGCGGACAGGCTCAGCTTCTGGCGCTGGCGCTCGGTCAGCTTCTGGCGCTGGCGCTCGGGGGCGATCCGCACCACGTCCCACGCGAGCCCAACCTGCTCCAGCCCCGAGATGAACAGCCCCGAGAGATCGATCTCCCAGGGCCGCAGCCCGTGGTAGGCCGAGCGTGGGAAGGCGTGGTGATTGTGGTGCCAGGACTCGCCCAGCGAGAGCAGCGAGAGCCACGCGACGTTGGTCGAGTGGTCCTCGAGATCAAAGCGCCGGCGGCCGAAGAAGTGGCAGATCGAGTTGACCGACCAGGTCACGTGGTGCACGAAGAAGATGCGCACGAGTCCGCCCCAGACCAAGCCGCGCAGCGCGCCTTCCGGGGTGAAGCCGTGTAGGACGAACCCGGCGAGCGTAGGCACCAGCAGCGAGAGCAGCGCGAGCAGCGGGAACAACCGGCCGATGCGCCGCATACGCGGGTTCTCGTACAGCTCGCCGGCATAGCGCTTCCAGTCGGCCTGGCCCTGGGTCTCGAGCAGCCAGCCGGTGTGGGCGTGCCACAGGCCGCGGAGCCCGCTGCCGTGACCGACGTGCGGGCTGTGAGGATCGCCCTCCTTGTCGGTGTGGGCGTGGTGCTTGCGGTGGTCCGCCACCCAGTCTATGACCGAGCCCTGCACCGCGAGCGAGCCGCCCACGGCGAAAGCCTGCTCGAGCCAGGAATAGGTTTGAAATGCGCGGTGGGTGAGCAGCCGGTGAAAGCCGACGGTGATGCTGGCGGCCGTGAGCAGGTACATCACCGCGAGGATCGCCAAGTCGGTGCCGTCGACTGCGCGATTCCACAGCAGCACGACGGCGGCGATCACGCCCACGAATGGGGCTGCGACCCCGATCAGGTTGCCAATTCGTTCGGAACGCGTCATGTCAAACAGAATTGCATACTTCTCGGCGGATTTCTTGTTCATCCGCGCGCTGCCCATCGCTGAAACTTAGGGCTTTGACACAAGTTCGTGTGGCGTGGTGCGCCGGGGAGCGAGCGAACGGAGAGGGGGGGATTCGAACCCCCGAAGGACCGAAAGGCCCTTACCGGTTTTCGAGACCGGCGCATTCAACCGCTCTGCCACCTCTCCGAGCGGGAGGACAAGTTAGCCGACTGGCACCTAGCCGCGCCGGCCCCCGAAGAACGACCGCAGCAGCTCTGCGCACTCCTTCTCCAGCAGCCCGGACTCCACTTGCGGGCTGTGGTTCAGCCGGGGGTCGCAGAGCACATTCAGCACGCTTCCGGCGGCGCCCGCCTTCGGGTCGAAGGCCCCGAGCACAATCCGTGGCAGCCGTGCCAGCACGATCGCCCCCGCGCACATCGCACACGGCTCGAGGGTCACGTACATGACCGCGTCGAGCACGCGCCAGCTCCCCAGCGAGTGCGCCGCCTCACGCAGGGCGATCAGCTCGGCGTGCGCGGTGGGGTCCGAGCGCAGCTCGCGCTCGTTGTGCCCCGCCCCGATCACCTCCCCGGCCTTGACCACGACCGCCCCGACCGGGACGTCGTCGTGCTCGAGCGCGCGGACGGCCTCGCGTAGCGCGAGGCGCATGAAGTACTGGTCGCGTGGGAAGAAATGCGAGCTCACTGTCGAATCGAGCAGTCGCTACCGTTCGTACAGGGCAACTTTGGGCACCCGATGATGTCTTAAGCCTGCACGGCGCGCCCGACCTCTCGCGCGCGGGTTGCGTTCTGCTGTGATCTCCATGCTCTCCATCCACCGTCGTGCCGCCGTGGCGCTGGTCTCACTCGCGCTGATCTCGGTCGGCGCGGGTTCATCGGCGCCGCCGGCGCGCGCCTCCGGCTACGTTCCTGGCGAAGTCCTCGTCGGCTACACCGCGCGTCCGTCCGCGACGGTGACCGCAGACCTCGCGAGCCGGCTCGGAATCCGGGCTACCGCGGCCCAGGCTCCCGACCCCGCTTCGTCGGCGCAGGTGGTGCGATTGCCCCGGGGCCTCAGCGTCGTGCGGGCGATCGCGCGGCTGCGTCACCAGCGGGGGATCGCGTATGCCGTCCCGGACTTCATCGCCCACGCGGCCGGCTCGTGGATTCCCGACGACCGGGGTCGGGGGCACACGCCCGGAGGCTGGCAGCGGCTGCAATGGAACTTCCTGGCGGGCGCCGGCGTGAACGCCCCCGACGCGTGGGCGAATCTGCGTGCCGATCGCCGCCCGGGGGGGCGCGGAGTGGTGTTGGCGGTTCTGGACACGGGAGTCGCGTATCGCGACTGGCACCAGTACAGGGCCTCCACGGACTTCGGGGGCACCCGATTCGTCGATCCGTATGACTTCGTCGCCGGCAACCGCTTTCCGCTCGATCGCGAGGGCCACGGCACGTTCGTCACGAACATGATCGCCGAGGCCACCAATAATGGCGTCGGCCTGACCGGGCTCGCCTACGGCGCGTCGATCATGCCGGTTCGGATCCTGGCCGCCGATGGCACCGGCGACGCGGAGACGATCTCGCGCGGGATCCGCTACGCGGTGACCCACGGCGCGAAGGTGATCAACCTCAGCCTCGAGTTCTCGCTCGACGTCACCTCGGGCGACATTCCCGAGATCATCTCGGCGATTCGCTTTGCCCACAGCCGCGGGGCGGTCATGGTCGCCGCATCGGGAAACGAGGGGGTTCAGCAGATTGCCTATCCAGCCAGGGCTCCGGCCGTGATCTCGGTCGGGGCGAGCACCCGCGATCGCTGCCTGGCCGACTACTCGAACGCGGGGTCGAGGCTGGATCTCGTAGCCCCGGGGGGCGGCGACGACATCGCCATGCCCGCGGACCCCGACTGCCACCCGACCCGGAACCTGCCCGACATCTCCCAGCTGTCCCTCCTGGATCCCTCCCATCCGAGCCGCTTCGGATACCCGGGCGGTTGGTACGGCACCTCGATGGCGGCACCACACGTGGCCGCAGCCGCGGCGCTGGTGATCGCCAGCGGGACCCTGGGCCGCGATCCGACCCCTGACCAGGTGCTCGCGCGCCTGGAGGCCACGGCGCAGCCGCTCGGAGGCTCGGCGCCGAACAAGAACTACGGCTACGGCCTGCTCGACGCCGGCGCGGCGACCGCGCCGACAGCGGGGCGCCACGGCTGACACCGGACCCTCACGCCAGCCTGGTGATCGCGATCACCATCCCCGCGATCACGAACACCACGATCAGGGCCTGCGTCCAGAACCAGAACCGGGGCATGTGTAGGCCACGCTAGCGCGTTAGCCTCGACCCGGCATGTCCGAGCCGCTGAGTCCCGCGCTGAAGGCGGTCAGCGACGCCGTGCTGGCGGTCGCCTCGCAGCTGTCGGTCGACGAGGTCCTCCAGCGCCTGGTCGACTCGGCGCGCGCGCTCGTCGGCGCGCGCTACGCCGCGCTCGGGATCCCCGACGGCGACGGCGGCTTCAGCCGCTTTCTCGTCGCGGGCATGAGCGATGAGCTGATCGCCGGGCTCGGACCGCTGCCCCGCACCCACGGGATGCTGGGGGCGATGCTCGAGACGCCGGACCCGTTTCGCACCGACGACATCCACGAGGACCTTCGCTTCCGCGGCTGGTGGCCATCCGAGCATCCCGACATGCGCTCGTTTCTCGGCGTCCCGATCCTCGCGCGCGATCAGGTGATCGGCGCCTTCTACCTGACCGACAAGGAATGCGCCGAGGCGTTCGACGCCTCCGACCAGGAGCTGATCGAGCTGCTCGCCGCGCACGCGTCGATCGCGATCACCAACGCCCGCCTGTACGAGCGCAGCCGCGAGCTGTCGATTGTCTCCGAGCGCAACCGTCTCGCGCTCGAGCTCCACGATGTCGTCAGCCAGAAGCTGTTCAGCCTGATGCTGACCGCCGACGCGGCGGCGATCCAGCTCGAGCGAGATCCGGCCGCCGCCCGCGTCCAGCTCGAGCGGTTGCGCGAGCTCGCCCGCGAGGCGCTCGAGGAGCTCCGCTCCCTGATCCTGGGGCTGCGCCCCGCCGAGCTCGAGCGCGACGGGCTGGAGGGTGCGCTGGCCAAGGAGATCGAGATGCTGAGGCGCGTGCACGGGGTGGAGATCGAGCTGATCAGTGGGGGCGCCCCGGGTGGGGGCGCCCCTGGTGGGGTCGGCTCTGGCGGGGCCGAGGGCGACGGCGCACGTGACTTCGCCGTGCTGCGGATCGTCCACGAGGCGCTCCACAACGCGCTCCGTCATGCGCGCGCCGAGCGCATCGAGGTCCGGCTCGAGCACCGAGCTGGGGCGCTCGTGGTGCAGATCAGCGACGACGGGACGGGGTTCGAGCCTGGGCGTGGGGAGCTGCGCTCGCGCCACCTCGGCTTGACCTCGATGGAGGAGCGCGCCCGCGAGCTCGGCGGCAGCCTCGAGATCCGCTCGTCGCCGGGTGCGGGCACGACCGTGCGACTGGTGCTGTCGTGATCAAGGTTCTGGTGGTCGACGATCACGCCGTCGTGCGCGAGGGCCTGCGGACGTTCCTGGCGCTGCAGGACGGGATCGAGGTGGTCGGCGAGGCGGCGGACGGTGAGGAGGCGGTGGCGCAGGCGCAGCGGCTGGCACCCGATGTGATCCTGATGGACCTCGTGATGCCTCGGCTCGACGGCGTGGGCGCGATGCGCGCGCTCCGGGCCAGCGCGCCCGAGAGCCGCGTGATCGTGCTGACGAGCTTCCTCGAGGACGACCGCCTGCTGCCGGCGATCCGGGCGGGCGCCGCCGGCTACCTGCTCAAGAACGTCGAGCCGGCCGAGCTCGCGCGGGCGATCCGCGCCGCCCGGGCAGGCGAGGTGCTGATCGATCCGAGCGTCGCGGCGCGGCTCGTGCAGGCGATCGGCGAGCCCCTAGCGTCCGGGACGCCGGGTCCAGAGCGTCTCACCAGGCGCGAGCGCGAGGTGCTCGAGCTGATCGCCGCCGGCCGCTCGAACAAGCGGATCGCGCTCGAGCTCGAGGTCTCCGAGAAGACGGTCAAGGCCCACGTCGGGCACGTGCTCGCGAAGCTCGGGGTAAGCGACCGCACCCAGGCGGCGCTGCTCGCGGTCAGGGACGGGCTGGTCGGCGGCAGGTCCTAGGACCAATTACCACTGGCAACCGCGACCGTGAGGGGCGTAGCTTGGCGGCGTGCCCCTGGCGATCCTCACCGGCGCTTCCCGTGGCCTCGGCCTCGCGCTCGCGCGGGCCCTCGCCGAGCGAGGCTGGGAGCTCGTGCTCGACGCCCGTGGCGCGGCCGAGCTCGAGCGTGTCGCTCGGGAGCTGGGCGTGAGGGCCGAGGTGGTGGCGATCGCCGGCGATGTCGCCGACCCTGGGCACCGCTGCGCCTTGATCGATGCCGCCGGCGAGGCCGTCGACCTGCTCGTCAACAACGCGAGCGTGCTCGGCCCGAGCCCGCAGCCGCCGCTCGCCGGCTATCCGCTGGAGGCGCTCGAGCACGTCTACCGGGTCAACGTGCTGGCGCCGCTCGCGCTCGCCCAGCTCGCGCTCCCGCGGATCCCGGACGGTGGGTGCATCGTCAACCTCACCTCCGACGCCGCGATCGAGCCGTACGAGGGCTGGGGCGGCTACGGGTCCTCCAAGGCGGCGCTCGAGCAGCTCTCGGCGATCCTCGGCGCCGAGCAGCCGGCGATCAAGGTATACGCCGTCGATCCTGGCGACATGCGTACGCGGATGCACCAGCAGGCCTTCCCCGGCGAGGACATCTCCGACCGCCCCCCAGCTGAGCACAGCGTTCCCGGTCTGCTCAAGCTGATCGAGGGCGAGCTTCCAAGCGGGCGCTACCGGGCCCGGGAGCTCGCGTGAGCGCGCTGGCATTCGAGCTCCCCTCGCGGCTCGAGGCCCGCGAGCCGCCCGAGGCGCGCGGGCTCGCCCGGGACGAGGTGCGGCTGATGGTCGTGACCCGCTCTGACGGGCGGATCGGGCACACCAGCTTCCGCGAGCTCCCGCTGCTGCTCGCACCCGGCGACGTGCTTGTGGTCAACGTCTCCGCGACGCTCCCGGCTGCGGTTGCCGCCACGCGCGAGGACGGATCCTCCGCCCGCGTGCACTTCTCCACGCGGGCGCCGCGGCTCGGTCGGCGCTGGCGGGTGATCGAGGTGCGCAGCGCCGACGGTGGACGGCCGGCGCATGGCCGCGCGGGAGAGCGGATCGTGCTCGCGGGCGGCGCGGTACTCGAACTGGTCGCGCCGTACGCGGCGGGAGCGCGCCTGCTGCTGGCGCGCTTTGAGGCACGGGCACGGTGGAGGATCTGCTCGAGCGCCACGGCGAGCCGATCCGCTACGGCCACGCCGAGCGGCGGGCATGGCCGCTCGATGCCTACCAGACCGTGTACGCGACGACGCCGGGAAGCGCCGAGATGGCGAGTGCCGGCCGGCCGTTCACACCGGAGCTGATCACACGGTTGATCGCCATGGGCGTGCTGGTTGCGCCGGTCACGCTGCATACCGGGGTCTCCTCGCCCGAGCGGCACGAGCCTCCGTTTCCCGAGCAGTTCGAGGTGCCCGAGAGCACCGCCCGGGTGCTCGCCGCGGCGCGCCGCTGGGGCGGGCGCGTGATCGCCGTCGGCACGACGGTGGTGCGTGCGCTGGAGACCGTCGCGGGGGTGGGCGGCAACGTGGAGAGCGGCTCAGGCTGGACGGGGCTGGTGGTGACGCCCGAGCGGGGGCTGGCGCTCGTCGATGGGCTGATCACCGGGTGGCATGAGCCCGAGGCCTCGCACCTGCGATTGCTCGAAGCGGCGGCAGGCGGCGCGCTACTCGAGCGCAGCTACCGCGCGGCGCTGCGTGACGGCTACCGCTGGCACGAGTTCGGCGACAGCCACCTGATCCTGCCCTGATCGCCGCGGGCGGCCACGCGGGCCGCCCGCGGCGCTAGTGCAGCTCGCCCGGGGTGAGATCGTCGAGCAGCCCGAGCGCACGCGGGTCCTGGCCGGACTCGAGCAGCACCGCCCCCCCGGGCCAGTAGGGATGCGGAGGGTGCGCGCGGTGCAGCAGCAGCGGCTCATACAGCCACGATCCCGTGTTGACGATCTGCGGTCGCCCGCCGGGGCCCTGCCACTGCTGTGGGTCGTCTCCGGGCAGCGGCCCGAGGCGGTGCACGTGCCCGAACACGACCCAGTCGGCGTCGACCCCGAGCCGCTGGGCCACTCGCACCAGTGCCGGGATGCTGGCGCGCTGCATCTGTGCTCCTAGCAGCATCGCCGTCAGCGGCGCGGTCCCACGGCGCAGCAGGCGTCGCCTGACGGCGGGCATCGTCGAGGCGCGCACGAGCTCGGCGACGTTCTCGAGCACCGTCGCGATCGGGCGCGGCGCGGATGCTGCCGCCCGCGCCAGCGAACGCTTTCGCGCGCGCTCGTACTCGCTTGGCGCCGCACCGGTCCGCGGCGGTCGTGTGAGCAGGCCGCGGGCGATGCCGTAGGTGGATTCTGGGAGCAGGTGGCGGTTGAGATAGTGCCCGTGCGTGGCCCACACGCGGTCAGACAGCCACACGCCCGGATAGTGGACGCGGACGCGCGCAGGAGCCAGCCACGAGGCCACGTGCGCTAGCGCTGGGGTCGCATCGAGCTCGACCGAGGTCTCGGCGCGCAGCGGCTCGCGCCGGGCTCTGACCCAAGCGCGGACGAGCGGAGCGTCGTGGTTGCCCGGGACGATGATCGCCTCGCGCCCGGCCCCGAGCCGGGCCCCAAGCGCCCGCAGGACCGGCTCGGCGAGCGCCATCGCCTGTCGCGCACGTCCCTCCATCAGCTCGACGGTGTCGCCGAGCAGCACGAGCCGCTCGACGCCGTCCACCGCCTCGAGCAGCCTGCACAGCGGCTCGGGGCGCGTGAGCACGTCGTGCCCGAGCCGTCCTCCCAGATGCAGGTCTGACACCACGATCGTGCGCACGTCGGCGCCACGATAGCCGTGGCGTGGCCGGGGGTCAGCCGACGGCGACCGGCGCTGCGAACCGCAGCGGCACTCCGCGCCCGACGACCAGCACCGGGCTGGTGGCGTTCTCGATCGCGTTCTGCGCGAGGGCGGTGACCATCACCCGGCCCTTGGGCGCCTCGATCCGCGATCCGACCACGAGCAGGTCGACCCTGGGCTCGTCGCGGGTGACGCGGGCGCCGAGCCGGTCGGCGAGCTCGCGAGCGGTGTCGATGGCGGCGTCGTCGCCGGGGACGGCGAGGACACCGATCGTCCCGATCCAAGGTGTGCGGTCCGAGCGGTAATTGGCGGGCGCGATCGCCAGCGCCGCGGGGCCGCCCTCGAGCAGCGCCTGCGCTGAGCGACCGGGTGCGACATGGCCGGCGGCGGTGCGGTAGTCCGAGCCGAAAACGATCATGTCGGCCCCCTCCTGCTCGGCCAGACGCTTGAGGCCTTCGCCGGTCGATGCGCTGACGACGACGCGACGCGCAACATCGAGATCGTCGAGCCAGCGGGCGCCCCGCTCGAGCAACGCCTGCGCCTCGTGCTCCTCGAGCTCCTCGCGGGAGCGCTCGGACTGAGTCGTGTGACGAACGTAGGCAAGCGTGAGCTGCGCGCCGGCGCTCGCCAGTACGCGGCCGAGCATCAGCGCATCGTGGTCGTTGAGCGTGTCGTCGTACGAGACGATCGTGTTGGGTGCCATCTGGTGCTCCAGTCTCGGGTGTGGCGTTCCTATTGGGGTTACTCGCGAGCATCCCACTCGGGCGCCATCAGCACAAGTGCAGTTTCTCATGGATTAGATAAGTTGTGCTGATGCTGAATCTCGGTCGACTGAAGGTGCTCTCCGAGGTGGTCTCGCGCGGATCCTTCTCGGGCGCGGCCGAGGCGCTGTCCTATACCCAATCGGCGGTCTCGCAGGCGGTCGCGCGGCTGGAGGCCGAAACCGGGGCGACGCTCGTCGTTCGCGCCCGGCGCGGCGTGCGTCCGACGGCGGCTGGGGCGACGCTGGTGGCGCACGCGGACCCGATCTTCGCCCAGGTGCAGGCTGCCGAAGCGGACCTGGCGGCCGTGCTCGGCGTTCGGGCTGGACGGCTGCGTGTCGCATCGTTTCCATCCGCCGGCGCGACGCTGATGCCGCTTGCGCTTGCGGCCTTCCGCACGCGTCATCCGGATGTCGTGCTGTCGCTCGTCGAAGGCGAGCCCGAGCAGATCGTCCCGAGGCTGCGAGCGGGCGAGCTCGACCTCGCGCTGCTGTTCGAGTTTCCCGGGGTTCCCGAGCGGGCCGGCCAGGGGCTGCGTTCGGTGCCGCTGCTGGAGGATCCGATGCACCTCGCGCTGCCGGCGGACCACGCACTGGCGAGAAAGCCGGCGTTGACGCTCGCCGACCTGCGCGAGCAGGACTGGGTCCAGACCGCAGCCGCGAGCCCGTGCGCTCGCCACGTGGTTCGTTCATGCCTCGCCGCCGGGTTCGAACCCCACGTCACCTTCGAGAGCGACGACTACGAGACCGTGCAAGGGCTCGTGGCCGCCGGCGTGGGCGTCGCGCTGATCCCGCGGCTGGCGCTCACCCGCGTGCATCCCGGAATCGTCGTGCGGGCGCTCGCCCCGAGCAGCCCCACCCGCAAAGTGGTTGCCGCAACGGTGACGGGGCCGGGCGTCGCGCCCGCTGCAACCGCGATGATCGCGATCCTGTCCGACACCGCTGCGCGGTACACCGAGGGGATGGCGGGGGCGTAAGCGGGCAGCGCTCGGTGAGCTGAGTGGTCCCCGACTCAGCTCGCGGCCATCACGAACCAGGGGCCCTCGTGCAGGACGGTGCCGCCGCCGAGCTCCTCGGCGAGCTCGTGCGCGTCGAAGAAGCGCTTATAGACCCGGAAGCTCGATCTGTCGTTGAGGACCCGCTGCTGGCACTCCTCCCGGTCGTGGTCGGCTCGCACGGCCGAGTCGACCACCACGAGCTCGGGCGCGAGACGGCGAGCCTGCGCCACGAACCGAGCCCGCTGGGCGGGGTCCAGGTGCCCGTAGAAGTGGCCGCTGAAGACCCGCTCGAATGAGCCGTCGGGGAAAGGGGCCGCGAGGGCATCACCCTGGACGAACCTCGCCCTCGCTTCGGCGATACGGCCGGCCGCGATCGCGAGCATCCGCTCGCTCTGGTCCAGGCCGGTGATCGCTCCACGGAGGTGACGGGTGAGGTAGCCGGTGCCGCAGGCGAGGTCGAGCGTCTTCGCCGGTGGCAGGGCCGCGATCGCGTGCTCGAGCGCCTGAAGGTCCTCGTCCCACCCGGGACGGACTCGCTGGGCGAACTTGCCGAGTCCCAGGTACCACTCGTCGTACTCGGGGGCGCGGGTGTCGTAGTAGTCCCTCACGTCTCCGGTGCAGATGGTGGCACGGCGCGCTTGACTCTCGTGCGTGGCGCGCGAACGGCGGCTGGTCTTCGGCGAGGTGGCGGAGCTCTACGACCGCGCTCGTCCGTCCTTTCCCGCTGCGCTGGTGGACGACGTGCTGGTGCTCGCGGGGCTCGACGCCGGAGGCTGCGCGCTCGAGGTCGGCGCGGGTACGGGCAAGGCGACCGTGCTGTTCGCCGCGCGTGGCGCCTCGGTGCTCGCGCTTGAGCCCGATCCCGCGATGGCCGCGGTGGCGGAGCGCAACTGCGCCGCGTACCCGAACGTGACGATCGAGCGCGCCGAGTTCGAGCACTGGGACCCCCCGGCGACGTTTTCGCTCGTGTACTCGGCGCAGGCGTGGCACTGGATCGCCCCCGAGCTGCGATACGTCCGCGCGCGCGCCGCGTTGCGCCCTGGGGGCGTGCTGGCGGCGTTCTGGAACCGGCCGGAGTGGGACGGATGCGCGCTCAGGGAGGAACTCGATTCCGTCTATCGCCGGGTCGCGCCGGAGCTGGGGGCCGGTGGCGGCCCAATGCATCCGGCACCTTCGCGCCCGCTCGATTTGTGTGACCAGTGGGAGCGGGAGATTGCGCCGGCTGGCGGCTTCGAGCAGGCCGAGGTCTGGAGCTACCGCTGGGTGTACGAGTATTCGACCGAGGAGTACCTCCGGCTGCTGCGGACCCATTCCGACCACATCGTGCTCGACCCCGCTCCGCTGGTAGCGCTGCTTGAAGGTATCGGCGCGGTGCTCCACCGCCACGGAGGCTCGATGGAGGTCAGCTACGTGACGCGGTTGTGCCTCGCGCGGGCCCGGTAGCGTGTGACCCATGTCCCGCGAGTGGCCTGCGCTCTCCTACCGGGTGTGGGGCGAGACGTGCGACACGCTCCACGCCCACACCCAGGTGCTCGGCAAGCTCGCGGCGGCGCTCGCCCCGCCCGAGCCGGAGCTGCAGCACGCGGCCCTGCGGCTGACCGCCCGCGGGTGGGAGACCGCTCCGCTGCCGGCGCCCGATGGGTCGGGAGCGCCCGTCGTCGCGCTCGACCTGCGATTGCACGAGGCGGTCGTGGAGCACACCGATGGGCACGAGCAGCGCGTCGAGCTCGTACCCGACCGACCGGTCGGCGAGGTCACGCGAGATGTGCTCAAAGCCGTCCGCGGCCTGGGCGGCGATGTGAAGATCGATCCGACGCCGCAGGAGGTCTCCTGGAGCGTGCCGCTCGACCAGGACGAGGAGCACAGGCGCTATGACCCCGGCCAGGTGACCTCCTACTTCGCCGCCGCGACCCGGGCGGCGCTCACGCTCGCGGCGTTCCGAGCGCCGTATCGCGGGCGCTCGACGCCGGTCAATGCGTGGTGGGGCTCATTCGACCTCGCCGTGAACCTGTTCTCAGGCCTGCCCGCCGAGCCTCCGTCGGCGGACTTCATCATGCGCAACGCGATGGACGCGCAGGAGGTCGCCGTCGGCTGGTGGCCCGGCGATCCGCGGCACGACGGCGCGGCGTTCTACGCCTACGCCCACCCAGCGCCCAAGGGCTTTGCGGCTGGGACGCTCTCGCCTGCGGCCGCCCACTGGGACGCGGCCCTCGGGGAGTACGTCTTTGACTGGGACGATCTCCGCGCCAGCCCTGACCCGCACGCGGCTGGGCTCGAGTTCGCCCGCTCGGCGTTCCGCCATGCGTGTGTCGTGTGCGACTGGGATCCCGCACTACCCGCCAGCGCAGAGGGGACTCCCCCGCCCGTCGCATGACCCGCTGACCTGGGCAGGCGCCTTCGCGTCGGACGAGGCCTGAGCTCCAGATCAGGTCCCACGGCGGCGGATGGCCAGCCTCGGGATGGTGTGGTGGGTGATCGGCCCGATCGCCACTGCGTATAGGAGGGTTCCGATTCCCACCGTGCCTCCGAGCAGGAACCCGGTGGCCAGCACGGTTGCCTCGATGCTGGTGCGCACGACGCGCATCGAGTGCCGGCCCGCGGCGATGCCGGTGCTGAGGCCGTCGCGCGGGCCGGGGCCGAGGCCGGCGCCGATGTAGAAGCCGGTGGCGACGCCGTTTCCGGCCACGGCGCCGGCGAGCAGCAGGATCCGCTGCCACAGTGCGTGCGGCGGATGCAACAGCGACAGCACGAGGTCGATCGTCGCTCCGACGATCACGGCGTTGGCGATCGTCCCGACGCCCGGGCGCTGGCGCAGCGGGCACCATGCGAGCAGCACGACGAAGCTGATCAGGACCACCCAGGTGCCGATTCCGAGCCCGAACGTTCGCGAGAGCCCCTGATGCAGCACATCCCACGGATCCAGCCCGAGCCCCGCGAGGACCAGCATCGCCGCCGTCACGCCGTAGAGGACCAAGCCGGCGAGCAGTTGTGCGCAACGGCGCACGCGGCGATCCGGTGGGACGGGGGCGAGCAGGCGGCGCATCGCAGCTAGAGTGCCCTGGGTAGCCACCGAGGAGAGGTTGTACAGTTCTGCCCGTGGAAGAGGAGACCCCTTCCGAGCCCGTCGTCGATCTTGCCCGACGCCGGGCCGAGGAGCGCCAGGCGGTGGACGAGGCGGGAGGAGGCGAGTCCGGGGGCTTTGAGCTCGCCGAGCAGGATCTGATCGAGAACGCTTCTCACGGCGACCAGCACACTCCCGACCGCATCATGCAAGACGCGGGGCCGGACGAGGAGCCGGTCCCCTCGGCGTACGGCGAAGCCGACGACGAGCACCCAGCCGGGCAGGCGTAACCTCGTTGGGTCGTCGGCGTCGAGTCCTGGCGGTTGCCCAGTGCAGCCGCGGGTAGGAGAGATCGAACCCCAAGACCCCAGGAGGCAGTGATGACGTTGCTCGGCCGCATGATCGGAAAGCAAGCGACGAAGGCGACGGTTAGGCACTCGGTGCGTGGCGTCGCCTCAAAGGCACAGCGCAAGCCGTTGCGGAGTGCAAGTCTGCTCAGCATCGGTGGCGTTGTCGGCGTAGCTGCTGGTTGGCTGGCCGGACGAAAGGCCGCCTGACCTTGCCCTAGAGCTCCACGGCCATGTCCGAGCCCCAGGCAACGATCGTGGATGCCGGTGGGCGGGATCTGCGCGTGTCCAACCCCGATCGCGTGATCTTCCCGGCGACCCAGCGCTCGGACGCGGTCACCAAGCTCGACATCGTCGAGTACTACCTCGCCGTTGCAGGCGGCATCATGCGCGCCCTCGATCGGCGACCGACGACGCTCGAGCGCTGGCCGAAGGGAGTGCACCCGGAGATCGTCGTCTCGACGCGTGAGCAGGGGGGCGGCGACGCCTTCTTTCAGAAACGCGTCCCGCGGGGCGCCCCGGACTACGTGCAGACGGCGCGAATCCAGTTTCCCTCGGGGCGTCACGCCGATGAGGTTTGCCCCACCGAGGTGGCGGTGGTCGGCTGGGCGGCGCAGATGGGCACGATCACCTTTCACCCCTGGCCGGTTCGCAGCGACGACGTCGACCATCCAGACGAGCTGCGCATCGACCTCGACCCGCAGCCGGGCACCAACTTCGCGGACGCCGTGCGCGTCGCTGCCGAGGCGCGCGTGCTGCTGGGCGAGCTCGGGTACATCGGCTTCCCGAAGACATCGGGGGGCCGGGGCATCCATATCTACGTCCGGATCGAGCGGCGCTGGAGCTTCACCGACGTCCGGCACGCGGCGATCGCCTTCGGCCGTGAGCTCGAGCGACGCCTTCCAGGCCAGGTGACAACCAACTGGTGGAAGGAGCAGCGCGGCGAGCGCATCTTCGTCGACTACAACCAGAATGCGCGCGATCGCACGATCGCCTCGGCGTACAGCGTTCGGCCCAAGGTGGGCGCGCCGGTGTCCGCGCCGCTGGCGTGGGAGGAGCTCGCCGAGGTTGCGCCCGAGGACTTCACCGTCGCGACGATGCCCGCGCGCTTTGCCGAGGTGGGCGATCGCCACGCGGCGATCGACGACGCCGTGCACTCGCTGGTGCCGCTGCTGGAACTGTACGAGCACGACGCCGCCGAGGGACAGGGGGACATGCCCTACCCGCCCGACTATCCGAAGATGCCGGGAGAGCCAAAGCGCGTGCAGCCCTCGCGCGATCGCGACCGCCCGCGGCGATGAGCGCGGTCATCGTGACTGGGGCAGCTTGATCGAGCCGCGCCTGGCGGCCGGCGCGGACGGGGGCGGCACGACCGGTCCGATGTCCCCGTCGGGCGCCTCGTCGAGGTCGACGATCACCGGCGCATGATCGCTCGGCCCGCGGCCCTTGCGAGCCTGACGGTCCACCCATGCCGCCCGAACCCGGTCGGCGAGAGCGCCGCCGGCAAGCACCAGGTCGATCCGCATCCCGAGGTCCTGGTGGAACATCCCCGCCCGGTAGTCCCAATAGGTGAAGACCCGCTCGCCCGGCCACCGATCGCGCACCACATCGCGCAGGCCGAGCGCCTGCAGTTCGGCCAGCGCCGCCCGCTCGGGCGGCGTGACGTGGGTGTGGCCGAGGTAGGCGCCGGGATCGAACACGTCCTCGTCGGTCGGTGCGATGTTCATGTCCCCGCAGACGATCGCTTCCTGCGGTCCGGCCGCGACCAGCTCCCGCAGCGAGGCCAGCCAGGCGAGCTTGTACCGATAGTGCTCGGACCCAGGCGCGCGCCCGTTGGGCACGTATACCGAGACCACTCGGATCCCACCGCACGTCGCGGACACCGCGCGCGCCTCCGGGTGCGGGAAGCCGGGGGCGCCGGCGACTCCCGCCACGACGTCCTCGAGCCCTACGCGCGAGAGGATCGCCACCCCATTCCAACTCGCCTCGCCGTGGGCGCCTGCCGCGTAGCCACGGTCAGCAAGCGCGTCGCCGAGCAACTCGGCGAATGCGTCGTCGGTGAGCTTGGTCTCCTGCAGACAGACCACGTCTGGCCGGCGCTGATCGAGCCATGGCAGCAGCCGCGGCAGGCGCTGCTTAACCGAGTTGACGTTCCAGGTCGCGATCCGCACCGGGGCTACCGTAGCGGCGCCGACGCCTACCGTTCGGGCGAGCGTAGGACTTCTGCTTCCGTGTCGAGCTATTAGTCGTTGATGTCGAGGACCGGCGTGATGTCTGGCAGCTGTTGGCCCTCCTCGGCGTGCTCGTTGGGCACTACGGCGGTGCCGAGAGCGAAGAACTCGATCACATGACTGCCCCAGCCATGGCTGTTCTCGTGCAGCTTGACCTCGACGATCCCCAGAACGCCGTCACCGATCGCCTCTGCCTCTTTCTGCATGCGTTCCATCGCGAGCTCGCGTGCGTCGTAGAGGGCCTGTGTGTACTGCTCGAGCTCGACGTTCTGACCCGTCTGGCGCATCGACTGCATCATTCCGCGGTGGGCGACGTGGTAGACGCAGTTGCCCATCACCAGCCCCACCGGTCGCTTGCCCGTCTGCATCAGGGTCCAGAACGCCTGGCCGGAGAGGTCACTGGTGAACGGGCGGCCGTTGGGGGCACGGTGAACCTTGCCCCCCTTGTGCTTGATCGCCGTGCCGATGGCAATGAACTCCGCCATGTCGGCGCCCCACTCATAGCGGCCGACCTCGAGCCGCACGCCGACGATGCCGTCGGCACCGAGCTGGTCGGCCTCCTCTTCCATGCGGGTCATCGCCAGCTCACGGGCGGAGTACATCGCCTGGGTGAGGACGCCCATCTCCTGGCTCGCCTTCCAGCTCGACTGCTGATAGCCGATGTGGTAGATGCTCGACCCGACCACGAGGCCCACCGGTTCGAAGCCGGCCTTCTCCACGCACAGGTATTCGTTCACCGAGAGGTCGGAGGTGAACAGGCCCTTCGCGTTCATCTGCAGACGCTCGCTGGCGTGCTCGGCGAGGCCCTCGGTGCTGGTCGGATCGTAGGTCGACATCGGATGCTCTCCTGAAGTAGTGGTGAATCTAGACGCCGACGTTGATCGCCATCATGGGCAAACCCAACGGGGACGGATGAGGCTCGTGAGCGCCGAGACGGACCGCGGTGCCGAGTACGTGCATCGAGACGATGAAGTAGTGCTGGGTGTAGCCGCCGCGGTCGTAGTCGTGATGATGGATGTCGTGGGTGAGCGTCGAGATGACCATGTCGTTGGCGCCGGCCTGCTGCGCCTGGCGACGCACCTCGTCCATAGCCAGATGTCGGGCGGCGTAGACCCCGCGGGTGATTTCGGTCATCTCCTGGTTGCCCCACCACGAGCCCATCATCTGGTTGGCTCGCATGCTCAGGGCCACGCACACCACGGACGTGTGTCCGATCACGCCGATCGTCTCCGCGCCGATTCGGCGCAGCTTGTCGACGTCCTGCCCGGACAGGGCGCACATCCGCGGTCCGCCCTCACCGCGCGGCGGGAGCGCGCTCTCACGCACGGCGGTGCCGAAGACGACATACTCGACGTTGCCCGGATCCCCGAGAAAGCCCTTGGCCGCCATCTCGATGCCAATCACCGCGTCCGCGCCGGCGAACTGAGCCTCCTGGTGCAACCGATCGAACGAGCGCTGGCGTGACAGGTTCCAAGGCGTCGCGAAGGACGGCATCTCCTGGATCCCGCCGCCGTAGGAGGACCAACCGTAGTTCTGCCAGCCGTGCTGCACCACCGAGGAGCCCATGATCTGCGCGATCGGGGTCAGGCCCGACGCCAGCGCGAGCGCGTACTCCTTGCTGCTCAGATCGCTACTGAAGACCGGCGAGCTTGCCGCGGCGATCGCCTTCAGACGCTGTTCCGCCCCAAGCGGTATTCCCCCGCGTTGGATGCGGTCAAGATCAACCGCGGCGGCCTCGCGTTCACTCTCGCTGAGCGGTGTCGCTCGTTTCCCGAATCGTGGCAGAGCTCGATGTTCCCACATCCGCCCCGCCTGCGCTCGACTTCGTACCTGAGCGGCTCGCTCCGGGAGGCGAGGCGCGGCGCGGCTTGTGGAAATCAGCCATGCGATTTCGCATCGGTGCTGGCGCTGCAACCGCATGGCTGAGGAGATCCCAGGCGTGTGCGTCGCGACTGCACAGGTGGCGACGCTCGGCTCCGGCCTCGCTCCACCGCACCACGGACACCGGAAGCCCACCGGCCCCGCGACGCGCACCCTGGGACGGACCTAATCCGATCGTCGTGAGTGGGCTTTCACTACGCGCCCGGAGAGATTCGAACTCCCGACCTTCGGTTCCGTAGACCGACGCTCTATCCAGCTGAGCTACGGGCGCCTCACACGCGAGTCTAGCTGCCCAACTCTGGCATGGAGGGACGGTTCGAGGAGTGCCTATGGTGTTCGCAGCGGAGCGGGAGGGATTCGAACCCCCGGGCCGCGTGAACGGCCGGCTGCTTTCAAGGCAGCTGCATTCAACCTGACTCTGCCACCGCTCCAAGTCTGCCGCTGCGATGCTAACCAGGGCGTTGGTCGCGGGCGTCCGCGACGATCGAGCCCGGCGGCGCGCGCGCGGCCGGGTTCGGGGCGCCCCTCTACACTGCCCAGGCCCCGGAGAGGTGGCCGAGTGGCTGAAGGCACTCGCCTGCTAAGCGAGTAAGGGGTTCACACTCCTTCGCGGGTTCGAATCCCGCCCTCTCCGTCCTTGCTTCCTGCAATCGCCGCTGAGCCCTGACACCGGCGGCCGCTTCTCCGCGCTTGGAATGACGCCCGCTCAACGCAGGGGCGGTGGCGCACGCGCTCTCGAGCGCGCCGTGATAGTCCTTGCGCGGTCGTGAGCAATCGATCGTGGCTGTGCGCGCTGACGGTGACCCTCGTCGTCGCCGGCTGCGCGGGCAACGCCAGCACCACGACCGGGGCGCATTTGATCGGGCCGGGCTCGTCTACGAACGCGCGGTCGTCTCTCGATCGCGCGCCCCTAGGGCACCGTGTCCGCCTCCGCGGACAGTCGAGCGCCGGGCTCGGACGGCGAACCAAGACCTTCGGCTGCGCGGTGCGCGGCCAGCTGCCTGACCCCGCGTGTACTCCCGGGGCGGTGTTCGCCTCCGCGACGCTCGCGCAGATCTGCCGGCCGGGATACGCCGGCAGCGTGCGAGACGTGCCGGCGTTGATCAAGCGGGCGGTCTATGCGGAGTACCGGGATGCTCCGGTCGGCCACGGGGCGTACGAAGTCGACCATCTCGTCCCGCTCGAGGTCGGTGGCAGCAACGAGATCGCAAACCTGTGGCCGGAGATCTCGCCGGGGTACGAGCAGAAGGACCAGGTCGAGAACGAGCTCCACGACGCCGTCTGCGCCAGACGCATCGGCCTGGGCGCTGCGCAGCTTGCGATTGCCCACGACTGGCGTCACGCCGGCGTGCCGGTCTCATCGGCTGGGGGCGCAACCTCCACATTCAGCGCGAGCGATTCCGGAGGCGGACCGGCAATTCAAGGCCCTGGCTCGTCGATCGAGGGCCCCGGCTCCACAACCCATGCCGGTGACGGAATCTTCTGCTCGAACCATCAGTGCATAGCCAACTTTCCCAGTGGTCGCGGAACGGTCGTTCAGTGCGTGGATGGCGAGTGGAGTCATTCCGGTGGCTTGAGGGGCGTGTGCTATCGGCACGGCGGCGTGCGCTGAGCGCTCCGGGTGGACTCGCCGGCGGCGTCTGGCTACCCGCCCAGGGGCCGCTGGGCCGCTGGGCCGGCCTTGCGGCGGCTGCGCCTGCCATAGGCGAGCATCCACGCGACCAGGATCGCGGCGACCGCGTACGGAAGCACCTTGGAGATCGAGTACGCCGTACCGGTCGACTGGGTCTCGATGATGACGATCCGGAAGGCCGCCTCCGCGAGGTACGCGACGCCCCACACGACCGTGATCACGCGGAAGGCGTGGCGGAATCCGGCGTGTCGCCAGCGGTCGTCGAAGTCGCGTCCCGCGGGGGTGTCGTGCCCGTGGTACTCGGATGCGAAGCGAAACATCAAGGGGCGCCGGGTGAGCAGCGAGCCGAGGCACGCGAGGGCGAACAGCGCGGTGGGCACCGACCCCTCGAGCAGCACGAGCTTGGCGTTGCCGCTCGCGAGCCCGAGGCCGGTTGCGACGGCGAGGCCGATCAGCACAAGCGCTCCGATCACGTCCAGGCGCCGCCGGCGCACGACCGCGAGCACGACGCCGAAGGCGGGCAACGCACCACTGAGGATCAGCGCCGTGACCTGGCTGGAGCCGTTGTTGCGCAGCAGGGTGTAGACCAGGAACGGCCCCGCGGTGTCGAACACCACGATCGGCGCGAGCGACTGAACCCGGGTGCGATTGGCCCACGCCGAGTGAACGGTGGAACTCATATGTTGTGCGTAACTATACGTTCGTGACCAAGGCCACACAACCGCGATGGGACCGCGCCGCCGGGCAGGTGTTCTTTGCGCTCGGGCTGGCCGCGGCCGGGGCCAGCACCGGCGCGGGCCTGCCCGGGCCGGTGCTGATCAGCCTGCTCTCGGAGCTGGGACTGTCTGAGTCGGCCGCGCGCGCGGCGATTTTGCGCCTGCGCCGCAACGGTTGGCTGTCCTCTCACCGTCATGGACGCCATACGCACTACGCCCCGACGACTGCTGTCCTCATCCATCAGCAGCGCGTGCGGGAGCACTTCACGGCCTCTGGCGAGCTGTGGGATGGGACCTTCCACGGCCTGCTCTACGAAGTTCCCGAGCGTGATCGGGCCTTTCGTGACCGCCTCCGGCGTTCCGCCCGGCTATTGGGCTACGCGCCCCTTCGCGCTGGCCTGCTGATCGCTCCCACCGATCGCTCGGCCCAACTCGATGCGCTGTTGAGCAACCCGCCGCCGGAAGCCCGCCTGCTGCCCGCCCGGATTGAGCTGCACCCTCACGATGCCCGCCGGCTGGCCACCCGGATCTGGGCGCTGGAGGAGCTCGCGCGCGATTACCGTGACCAGATTGAGGCGATGCGCGGCGCGATCGCCGTCGCCGCACAGGATCGCCCGGCGGGCCCAGCGGCACTGCGCGCGTTTGCCGCAGCGACCCAACCCGTCTACCAAGCCGTCGCCCAGGATCCGCTGCTCCCGCGCGAGCTGCTCCCCAACGACTGGCCCGCCCCGCAACTCGGTGCCGCCCTGGCCGCCACGCTGGAGAAGCTCGGACCCGCCGCGAGCGCCTACGTCGACGCGCTCACGCGCGAACCGTCCCAACGGGATCGATGCGGCTAACGGGCTTCCGCCCGTCGCTTCTCGTGTTGGGCCTGTCCGGCGGTAGATCTACGGTTGGGATATGGCATTCGAGTCTGATGGCGGACTCGAGAGGTTCGTCAAGCCGATCGAGACGGCGCTCTACCGGCGGCGATACGGCCTGAAGAGCCGTGAGCGACTCAACCGCCTGCTGTTGCTCTTCCTACGGGAGGCCAACGGCCACGCCGACGAGCGCACGCAAAGAAGCTCCGTGGCTGGCTCGAACCGACCGGCGGCCGACCAGCCACCCCTCACGCGCGGTCGCCGACCCGACGGCCCGGCCATCGATGCGCGATCCCGGAGCGCGTTTCGCACCCGCTCGGACGAGACGCGCCACCAGGACCAGCGACCAGGTCACACACCACGTGGGACGATCTCACGAGCCACCGGCGAACTAACCAACCCGAGAAGCGAAGGGGGGACGCGCTTTGGTGGGCGCGGTCCCGAACACGTGATCCCAGAACGGGGCGCTGACGCCGTAGCCGCGCTCGTGGTTCTGGAAATGGTGGCGCATGTGCAGCTCGCGCAAGCGCTTGCCAAGCGCCGACTTCGGAGAGTGATGGTGCACGTGGTAGTGGAGCATGTCGTAGAAGAGATAACCCGCCAGGAAGCCGGCGGCGAACGGAAGGAACGCCGGGGACCCAAGCACCGCGTAGAAGCCCCAGGTGAACAGAGCGCCGAGCGGGATGCTCACCGACGGAGGCATGACCAGCCGCATCGGATCGTTCGGATGGTCGTGATGGACGCCGTGGATGATCCAGTGCAGGCGCGCGCCGATGCCCCGCTCGGGCTCGAAGTGGAACACCAGCCGGTGCAGCCAGTACTCGGTCAGCGTCCAGAACAGGTAGCCACCTACTGCCCACGCCGGCGTCTCCCAGCCGGCGCCGTGAATCAAGCCCTCGACCAGCAGCACCACGATCGCGGGCCCGAACAGGATCGGTGGCACGGCCGGGTGCACACGTGAGAGCTTGTCGAGCAGATCGGAGTCGAACATCCGCGGTGAGGCACGGAGAGTGTCGCTGCGGCTGAGTCCGTCCAGCTCGTCTGCGCGATGCGCGGCCATGCCCAAAGGATAGCCACGCCGGTGGCCAAGTCCAACACCCGCGCTGGCATCCTTGGCCACGTGCCCCACAAGCAGCCCGAGCGGTGGTTCGAAGCTCGACGCGCCCAGAACCGCAAGCCGGCGACCTACCGCTGCCCGCTCTGCGGGGACCACCTGCCGGCGCTCAGCGAGCACATGCTGATCGTCCCCGAGGGCGACCCGAGCCGCCGGCGCCATGCCCACACAGCCTGCGTGGTCGCCGCACGTCGCGCGGGACGGCTGCCGACCCGGGCCGAGTGGCTGCGCACGCAACCGCGCCCGCCGAGCCGGTGGCGGCGAGCGATCGCATGGCTCCGCGAACCCTGACGGCCGCTGCCATTTGCGCGCTTGCTCTCCTGGACATCGTGTTCTTCCTCCTGTGTGGACTCGAGGTCGGGGCGCGACAGTGGTCAGGCCGGGCGCTGCTCGCGTTGCGAGTTGCGCCTGCTCGCCGACAGGATCTGATCGGCTTTGAGGCCGAGGCTGAGCCGCTCGCGCCCATCGGATTCGTAGGGCGAGAGACCTGAGACCTCGTGCACGCGCGCGAGCCGGTACCCAACGGTATGTCGGTGCAGGCTCATCGCCTCGGCCGTCTCGGTGGTCGAGCCGTGGTGGGCGAGGAATGCCTGCAGCGTGGCGAGCAGCTCGGCGTCGTGCTCGGAGTCGTAGGACTCCAGCGATGAGATCGTGCCGCCGCGCAACAACTCGAGCTCGTCGGGATCTCGCAGCAGCACTCCGATCAGCAGCCGGTAGGTCTCCTCCTGGCCGGGCAGCAGCGCTTCCGGCCCGACCGCCAGCTCGGCCATCAGCTCGGCTTCGTGCAGTGCCTCATGCAGCGCCGCCGGATCACGGCGCGGCGCCGAGAAGGCGACCTTCAAGCCTCGCTGCGAGAGCTCCGCCACGATCGTCTGAACGCCTTCCGGGGGGCTGGAGGACAGCGCCATCAGCCCGAGCAGACGTCCTTTGCCGATCTCCGCGAACAGCGCTTCCGGAGTGCGCGTCAGCTCACCGTCCGCGACACCCGCTTTGACATCCAGTTCTTCGCCGGACCGGCGGGCGCAGATCGCCACCGCTCCGGCACTGAGATCGAACCCGAGCGCTCGTCCCTGCACGACCAGATCGCCGGGGTCGGCGGGCGGCCCGGCCGCGAGCGCCTGAAGCAGCGCCCGGCACGAGCTCTCCTGCGAGCCGCGCGTGAGCGCGAGTGCCGCCGCCTGCACGAGCTCGCGCGCCTCCTCGGCGGCGCCCGCTCCCGGCGGCCACACCACCGGCGCCCCCGGCCCCGGGAGCACGATCGCCACAGGGCGCCCGAGCGCGTCGGACGCGGAGCCGGCGACGCGCTCGAGGTCCTCTCCGTCGACCGCCGCGCACACGATCGTCAGGGGCGTGGCCCGGGGAGCGGCTGCGGCCGCCCCCCGGGTGCTCACCCTATCCTCACGCGAACGGCCGGGCTTCATCGACGCTCGCCCCGTGCGCCTGGGCTCCCGCGCGAGCGCTCATGCCGGCGATGGCGCCGGTTCGCTCGCCCCACCCGCAGGGAGGCCCGGCACTCCGCCCGGGAACCCGAGCGAGGGCACGTCGGACGGGTAGACCTCGTGGCCGTGCTCGGCTGTGTCGCCGATCTCCATGTTCTCCTCGGACATCCGCAGCGGGACGAACAGACCGACGACCTTGAGCAGGATGAAGGTCCCCACGCCGGAGAACGCGATCACCCACAGCCCTGCCAGTGCCTGCCACTTCAGCAGCGTGAAGTTGCCGTGGATCACGCCCTTGAATCCGGCCGCGCCGGGGTACACGATCATCCGCTGGTCGGCGAATACGCCAGTCAGCAGGCCCCCGGTGAGGCCCGCGAAGCCGTGCGTGTAGATCACGCCGAGCGTGTCGTCGACGTTGCGGAAGGGCCGCAGACGGCTCAGGTAGTTGAGCGCGAAGTACACGATCGTCGAGCCGATCACGCCCAACGCGATCGCCCCCCAGCCGTTGACGAATCCGGCCGCCGGGGTGATGACGACGAGACCCGTGATCATCCCGTTGACGCCCGAAATCAGGCCGGGCTTGCGACCGGTGATGTAGTCCCAGCCCACCCAGATCAGGAATGCGACGGCCGTGCACAGGTTGGTGTTGAGCACCGCCGCCGAGGCCGAGGCTCCGGCGAAGTACGGGTCGCCGCCGTTGAAGCCGTTCCACCCGAGCCACAGCAGCCCGGCACCGACCGCCACCATCGCGACGTTGTTGGGGGCGTCGATCTCCCGGTCGCGCTGCAGGCGCGGACCGATCACCGCCGCCGCGACGAACCCGGAGACCCCCGCCGAGAGGTGGATCACGTACCCACCGGAGAAGTCGATGGCGCCCTTGTGGGCGAAGAAGCCACCGCCCCAGATCAGGAACGCGTTGACGGTGTAGATGAATGTCGTCCACAGGGCGACGAACGGGACCCAGGCCTTGAAGTTGACGCGTCCGAGCACCGAGCCCAGCATCAGGATCGGAGTGATCGCGGCGAACACGAACTGGAAGTAGGCCAGCGATGACTCAGGGAACCTGAAGCTCGGCATGCCCCCGCTGAGCAGCGGGATGTTGGCCCGCCCCTGCTCCTGCGAGTGGCTGAGGATGTCACCGGGCTTGCCGATGAAGGTCGAGAAGAACCCTAAGCCGTGACCGATCGGGTGGCCAAAGCCCATCTTGAAGGCCCACAGCACCCACACGATCAGGACGATCGCGAACGCGGCGAAGGTGAGCATCATGCTGTTGATCGACCAGCGCTTCTGCATCACGCCGCCGTACAGGACGACCAGGCCGGGGACGCTCATCAGCCCGACGAAGGTCGCGGCGGTCAGCTGCCAGGCGTTGTCACCTGCGCTGAGCCAGGATGGGTATGCGTGTAACATCGTGCTCCTTGTCCGGAGGGTGGGGCGAGAAGCTTGCCTGCGCCGGCGCCACGCGCACATAGCCAAGCGTCCAGCAAACGGAGGGGCCTTCTGGACATTGGGATAAACGCATCCCGCGCGGGACGCGCGGGATGCGGGTTTGTCAGCCTTGCGCGGATGGAGCGCTAGAGCAGGGCCGGCGCGCCGGCCGGCACGACCAGCACCGAGCTGCGGGCGGAGTTGAGCCAGGCGCGCGTCGAACCCCCAAGCGCGATCCGGCCAGCCGGCGCGCCCGGCTGCGAGCCGACGACGGTCAGGGCGGTCGAGTCGCCGCCGGCGTCGATCACGCTCGCGCCGAGCTTCTCGGCCAGCGCATCCGCCGTTTGGCTCGCGGCGGCGTCCGTGTCCGTGGTGGCCACCGCGATCGCCCGCAGTGCGGTGTCGGCGTGTGTGCGCAGACCCGCGCAGGCGACGGCGATCGCGACCGGGCCGCCCTCCAGCAGGTGCTGGGCGGCGGTCCCGGGCTCGACCCTGCCCGGCGAGGTCCGGTAGTCCGAGCCGAATACGATCGCCTTCGCGCCCTCGCTCTCGGCCAGCCGGCGGAGCCCCTCCCCGGTCGACGCGTTGACGATCACGTGACCAGCGATCTCGGCATCTCCGAGCCAAGCGGCGCCTTGTTGCAGGCGGCGCTGGGCGTCGTGCTCGGCGAGCTCCTCGCGCCGAGGATCGAACTCACGCGAGTGCCTCACATACGCAAGCGCGAGCGATGCCCCCGAGCGCGCCAGCATCCGCCCGAGCGCGAGCCCGTCGTCGTCATTGGGGCTCCCGTCGTAGGAGACGATGATGTCCGTACTCATGCGGTGTGACGAATCCTCCGCGATCCGGATCACGGTGACATTGGCCAGTGGGCCAAGGTTCTGGCCGTCAGGCTATCCAGCTTGGAGTCCTAAAGCTGCGTCTGAGCCCAGTTGACAGACTGGAACGGGACGGCCGGCGCTCCCACGCTCAGCTGGATCACCGCGTGGGGGGAGAGCGGGATCGAGCGCGGGTCCCCTCCCCAGGGCTTGCCATTGAGGATCGCGGTGACCTTGCCACTCGTCCCGGCGACACGATTCGCGCTCAGCGGCTGGTGCCATTCGTCGAAGAACTCCCCGAGCGTATAGATCCGCTGGGTGGGCGATTCGACGTGGATCACCCCGTCGGGGGCGTGCGTGTGCAGCCAGTAGTAGCACTGGCCGCCGGCGGCGACAGGGCCCTTCGAGGTCAGCTCTGCGGTTGAGCCGGGGATCCCCACGCCGGCTGGCAACGCCCGCAGCGTGCCGTTCACAAACACGGCCAGGTGCGCGTGGATGTGGTAAGCGACCTGCTCGGTGGCGCCGCACCGGATCCCGTCGATGGAGCCGGTCTGGGTCGTGCTCGCCGGGGCCAGGGCGGGCCCCTGCTCCAGCGACACTCCTTCGAACCCGAGCGCGGTGCTCGCTCCGGGGCCGGTGGTCGTCTGCGTGCTCGCGGTGCTTGTGCCCGACGAGGACGAGCTGGCGCTCCCGCAGCCTGCGAGCAGTAGCGCGCCGACCAGCAGCCACGCGGTTGAGGGAGGAGCCGGCATGCAGGACGCAACGGTACCGGGGGATCGGTTCCGTTGAGCCATGCCCGACCCTGCCGATGACGACCGCGCTCGACCGGCCTGCGGATCCGCGAGAACCTGGGGGTCTGCTAGCAGTCCACCGAGATCGTCGCCATCGGGGCACCGCTGTCAAGGTCGACCGCGTCGCCGACGCGCGCGCGCAGACTAGCTCCGCCCACCCCCGAGCAGCCGCAGCATGAACAGGAAGACGTTGAAGATGTCCAGGAAGATGCCGGCCGCGATCGGGACGGCGCTCGCCATGCTCGCGCGTCGCAGGCGGTTGAAGTCGAAGATCGTGAAGGCACCGAAGATCGCGAGCCCTGCGAGCGCGTAGATCACGTTGCCGTGCGGGATCGCCACGAACAGCCCGACGATTCCGAACGCGATCAGTGCCAGCAGCGCCCAGAACAGCGTCCGCGCCCACGAGGACAGGTCGCGGCGCGTGGCGTAGCCGTAGGCGCCGAGCGCGCCGACGAACGCCCCCGTGGCGCCGGCCGCCTGCCAGAGCACCGCCGGCTGGGCCTTGGCGTAAACCGCCAGCACGGGACCGACGGCCATGCCGAGGAACAGTCCGACGCCGAACAGCAGTCCGATGGCGAGCTGCTCGTGGCCCCGGGCCGATGCGAAGTTGAGGCCGAAGACGCAAGCGAGCGCGGCGATGAACAGCAGCAATCCGGTGCCGCCGGTGAGGTTGCGGGCGATATAGGCGCCGAGCGCCGTACAGCCGACCGTCAGGGCGACCAGGCCCATTACCTGGCCGAAGACCGCTCGGGTGCGATCCCGTGTGACGGCCGCGCCGCCGAGCGCGAGCTGATCGTAGGTGGGCATGTCTCTCGCTCCTTGCCTGAGGTCGGATGTAGTGTTCAGAGGATAGGCGCTCGGGCGGCGTGCTTCACGGAGAGTTGTCGTAGCTACTGCCCTGCAGCAGCACCGACGCGACCCGCTCGGGGGCGTCCCACATCGGCATATGCCCGGCGTCGTGAAGCGTCGCGCTGCGGATTCGTGGCGGCAGGTGCGCAGGTGCGTCGATCAGCTCGTCGCGGTCGGGCCACACGAGCGTGACCGGCACCTGGATGCGCTCGAGCTTGATGAACTGACTCGCGCGCATCGCGGCGTTGACCGCGTCAAAGCCCGGAGCGGTCAGATACGTGCGCACGAGGCTGAGCGCGTCCTCCGGGGGCACGCGCGCCCCATCGGCGACTCTGCTGCCGATTGCGAGCCGGCGGACGGCCCGGATGCGAAGCAGCGGGCGCACCGCGGGGAGGGCCCGCCCAAGCAGCTTGCGCGCAATCGAGCACTTGGGCCTCAGCGGCTCGGGCCACAGCCCGGCCGGGGCGATCGCGGTGACCGAGAGCACCCGGCCAGCTGCGGCCAGCTCCAGCGCGACCCAGCCCCCGAGGGAGTTGCCGGCGACGTGGTACCTGCCCGCGAGCTGCAGGCCGTCGAGGAAGTCCCCGACAGCGGTCGCGAGCGCCGAAGGCGTCGGCGGCTCACTGCCTTCGAGCACCGGAGAGCCGCCGAAGCCGGGCAGATCGAGAGCGATCACGTCGCGCTCAGCGGCGAGTCGGTCGATCACGGGCGCCCACGCTCGCCGGTCGGCTCCGAGCGGATGGAGCAGGACCAGCGTGGGCCCGATCCCCTGCCGATTGTAGGCGAGCTGCATCGCGCGCGAATATACGGCAGGCGCACGCGGAGATCGCCCGCCTGGCAGCCTGCCGGCGTCCGCGCGGCGCACGAGAGACGTCATCCGTGACCCCTCTCGTGCCTACGCTTTGCGTCAGTGCTTCTCGTGAGCCGGCGGACCGATGTCCGCGCTCTCCTCGTCGTCGAGCTCATGCGTCTGCATGTCCTGCGGGTCGGTGGACTCGAGCTTGTCGGCGTCCCCGGCCACGTCCTCCTTGCGGCCCTCCTTGTAGGCGTGCAGAGAGGTATCGGGGACAGCCTCCTCGTCCGCCAGGTTCTTGCCCTCGAGATCGGGCATGTTGGGACCTCCTGGTTGGGGTCTCGGCGTGCCACTCCGGCCGCCGCGGGTTGTGGTGCTGCTGGGTAGCTACCCGGAACCGGGGCGTCGTAACACGTTGGGCTCGGTGGGCTCGGGGTGCGATCCTTTACGCTCGCGTGTCGTGAGCGGCAAAGCGGGCTCGGGTCGCGGGGCGGGCGTGGCGCTGCGTGAGCTCGCCGCCGGCGAGCTCGACCTACTCGCGCCCCTGTGGATCGCGCTCCAGGAGCACCACGCGCGGATCACCCCGAGCCTCGCCCACGCAACCAAGCGCGACGCGGCCGACTCCTGGCGGCGGCGCCGGCGCAAGTACGAGCGGTGGCTCGACGAGCCGGGAGCGTTTGCCGCCGTGGCCGAGCGTGACGGCGACCTTGTCGGCTACGCGTTTGTGACCGTCGGCCCCGGGTTCGCATCGTGGGCGAGCGGCGAGCAACTCGCCGAGCTCCAGACCCTGTCGGTCGCGCCTGAGGCGCGCGGCGAGAGGATCGGCACGCTGCTGCTCGAGCTCGTCGTCCGCAGGCTCGCGGCCGCTGGTGTAGAGGAGCTGAAGGTGACATCGACTGTGGCCAACGAGGGCGCGCATCGCTTCTACGAGCGGCGCGGGTTGGAGCGCGCGTTCGTGGTCTTCTTCGGCCGGGCCGCGGGCACGGGGCCGGCGGACGAGCCGGCGCCCGAGGCGCCCCGGACCGAGCCGGCGCCCAAGGCGCCCGGGACCGAGCCGGCGCGTCCAGCGCACGTCGTCGGGCTGGACCACGTCCTCGTCGCGGCGCCGGCCGGCAGCGAGCCGGAGGCCCGCCGGTTCTACGGCGAGCTGCTTGGGCTACCGGAGATACCCCGGCCCGCGCCGCTGCGAGCTCGCGGTGGCGCGTGGTTCGCGCTCGGCGCCCAGCAGCTCCACATCGGCGAGCAGGAGCCATTCGTCCCCGCGCGCAAGGCCCACCCCGCAGTGCTCGTGGCCGCCGCCGGGCTGAACGAGCTGGCGGACCGCCTCGCGAGCGCCGGAGCGCGTGTCCAATGGGACACTCGATTGCCGGGGCGACGCCGGTTCTACACTGAGGATCCGTGGGGCAACCGCTTGGAGCTGCTCGCCGAGGAGTAGCTGGTCATGCGGCGCTCACTGCGGCGCGCTCATAGGCCCTTGCGGCCGCGACGAAGCTGCTGAACAGCGACGCTTGGGGCGGATTGGTGACGAGGCATTCGGCGTGCCACTGGACGGCGACGATCCAGTCGCGGTCGCTCGCCTCGAGACCCTCGACGGTCCCGTCGCTCGCCCATGCGCTCGGCCGGAGGCCGTGGCCGGGGTCCGCCACCGCCTGATGGTGGAAGGAGTTGACCTTCGCGCGTCTACGGTCGCCAAGGGCATGCGCGAGCATGCTGCCGCGGGCGATGCTCACCCAGTGCGTGGTCCGGTCGCCCGCCTCGCGCTGGCGGTGGCTGATCCGCTCGCCGGCAACCTCCGGCAGGTGCTGGTGCAGCGTGCCTCCGCGGGCGACGTTGAGCAGTTGCAGGCCGCGGCAGATCGCGAGAATCGGCATTCCTCGCGTGTCGGCCGCACGCGTCAGCTCGATCTCGAACTCGTCGAGCAACGGCTCGCTCGGCCCGTTCTCCGGGTGGGGATCGCGCCCGTACGCCTGCGGGTGCACGTCGGGCCCGCCTGAGAGCAGCAACCCCGAGCAATGCTCGAGCAGCGGCTCGACCGTCCCGGCGCGCAGCGGGGGCACCACCACGGGTATTCCGCCGGCGGCTTCGAGCGCGTGCAGGTACTTGACCCCGAGCGCCATCTCGCGGTCAGGGGGCTCACCATGGCGAGTGAGCGTGAGCAGCTTGCTCTGGCGGACCTCGGAGGTCGTGACCGCGAGCAGCGGCCGGGCCGGCGTCGTATTCGCGCGTGCGGCCACCGCGTGCTTTGTACCGAACCTCGCCGCGAATCGATATGTACAGGTGGACAAGTGGACGGCGCATTTTTGGCCAGGCGGATGTGGTCGCGGCAATCCGCAGTGAGGACACTCGCGTTCATGCGGCATGCGATCGAGAGTCCTCCGGGACGATGCGGCGATGGGCGCTGAGCTGAGCTCCTCGCCCGCCGAGCTCCGTGAGCACCCGCTTGAGGATTGGTGGGAGTGGCGACCGCATTCCTCGGGGGCCGAGTACACGCTCGGGGTCGAGGAGGAGGTGATGCTCGTCCAACCGCAGGACTGGGCGCTCGCGCAGCAGATCGATCGGGTGCTGCTCTCGCTCGGGGACGATCTGCTTCCCCACGTGACCGCCGAGACGCACATGTCCGCGCTCGAGCTCGCCACCGGCGTGCGCGAAGGCGTGGCCGCGGCCGCGTCCGAGCTGACGGCCCTGAGGAGCTCGCTCGAGCAGTCGCTCGTCCCCCTGGGCCTGCTCGCAGCCGGAGCCGGGACGCACCCGTTCGCCGNNGGTTGTCTCCAGTGGCAGTCGACAGCAGCTCGTGTACGGGTCGATGCGCGAGCTCGCGCGGCGTGAGCCCACCTTTGCCCTGCACGTGCACGTCGGGATCAGCGACCCTGAGCGGGCGATCCGAGTCGCAAACCGGATGCGCGCCCATCTGCC